>NZ_JBEOYO010000052.1:0-66862 GCF_040297125.1 Streptomyces sp. NPDC001868
CTAAAGGCAACGGCCCCTGCGAGCCGTTGAAAAAGCACGGGGCGCAGCCCCTGCTTTTTCAGGGGCGCGGGGAACTGCGCGAGAAGCCCCACGCGCCCGCACTCACCCACCCACCCCGCGCGGAGCGCGAAGGGGGTCGAAGGGGCGCAGCCCCTGGGGATGGGACGGGTAGGGGCGGCGGGGGCGAAAAAGCGGGGCCCGGCCACCCCAGGTGACCAGGCCCCGCCTCCGCACAAACCGACCTCAGACCAGGTTCACCGACCGCGCCGACGTCGCCCCGATCTCCTCGGCCACCTCGGTGAGCACCGGCTGCGGCACCGTGTCATCGACGGTCAGCACCGCAAGCGCCTCCCCACCGGCCGTGGACCGCGCCACCTGCATCCCGGCGATATTGATCCCGGCCTCACCGAAGATCCGCCCGACGGTACCGACGACACCCGGCCGGTCGACGTAGCTGAGGACCACCATGTGATCGGCGAGCGCGAGATCCACGTCGTACTCCCCGACCGCGACGATCTTCTGGTGGTGCTTCGGCCCGGCCAGCGTCCCGGACACCGACACCTCCTCACCACTGCCGAGCGTGCCGCGCACGGTGACGACATTGCGGTGGTCAGGCGACTCGGAGCTGGTGGTCAGCCGCACCTCGACCCCCCGCTCCTGCGCGAACAGCGGAGCGTTGACGTACGACACCGTCTCGTCGACGACGTCCTCGAAGACACCCTTGAGCGCGGACAGCTCCAGCACCTTCACATCGTGCTGGGTGATCTCGCCGTACACCTCGACGTCGAGACGGACCGCGACCTCACCGGCCAGCGCGGTGAAGATCCGGCCGAGCCGCTCGGCGAGCGGCAGCCCGGGCTTCACGTCCTCGGCGATGACACCGCCCTGGACGTTCACCGCGTCCGGGACCAGCTCACCGGCGAGGGCGAGCCGCACGGAACGGGCGACCGCGATGCCCGCCTTCTCCTGCGCCTCGTCCGTGGACGCACCCAGGTGCGGGGTGCAGACGACCTCGTCCAGCTCGAACAGCGGCGAGTCGGTGCAGGGCTCCTTGGCGTACACGTCGAGGCCCGCGCCCGCGACCCGGCCCTCCTTGAGCGCCGAGTACAGCGCGGCCTCGTCGACGATCCCGCCGCGCGCGGCGTTGACGATGCGCACCGACGGCTTGACCTTGTGCAGCGCCTCGGCGCCGATCAGGCCGACCGTCTCGGGGGTCTTCGGCAGGTGGACGGTGATGAAGTCGGAGACTTCGAGCAGCTCGTCCAGCGACAGGACCTTCACGCCCATCTGCGCCGCGCGCGCGGGCTGCACATAGGGGTCGTAGGCGACGACCTTCATACCGAAGGCGGACATGCGCTGCGCGACGAGCGCACCGATGCGGCCGAGGCCCACGACGCCGAGCGTCTTCTCGGCCAGCTCCACGCCCGTGTACTTGCTGCGCTTCCACTCGCCGTTCTTCAGCGCCGTGTTCGCCTGCGGGATGTGGCGGGCGGTGGCGAGGAGCAGACCGCAGGCCAGCTCGGCGGCGGTCACGATGTTGGAGGTGGGGGCGTTGACGACCATCACGCCGGCCTTGGTGGCGGCGGAGACGTCCACGTTGTCCAGGCCGACACCGGCGCGCGCGACGACCTTCAGCTTCTTCGCGGCGGCGATCGCCTCGGCGTCGACCTTGGTGGCCGAGCGGATCAGGATCGCGTCGACGTCGGCGATGGCCGGGAGCAGTTCGGCTCGGTCCGCTCCGTTGACGTTCCGGATCTCGAAGTCCGGGCCCAACGCGTCGACGGTGGCGGGCGACAGCTCTTCAGCGATCAGTACGACTGGTTTCGAGCTCACGTGAGTCCTCACAAGTCCAATGCTGCGGACGGCCGTCCCGACGGCCGCAGGCGGTGGAGGGTGGTGGCCGCGTGGAAGACGCACGACGCTGTGGGCCTGACGCGTATGTAGTGCAGCAGTCTAGTGGCGCCGGGGGCATCGACTCACGCGACCGCGGAAGGATCACCCGGACGTGAAACAAGGCCGGCCGTGGCACCGGGTGAACCCCGCCACGGCCGACCTCACAGGATCACGCCTCTTCGTCGTTGACCCACGACATCAGCTTGCGCAGCTCCTTGCCCGTGGTCTCCAGCAGGTGCTCGGAGTCCTGGGTCTTGTACTCGTTGTACTTCTTCAGACCGCCGTGGTACTCGTCCATCCACTGCTGGGCGAAGGTGCCGTCCTGGATCTCGGCGAGGACCTTCTTCATCTCGGCCTTGGTGGCGTCCGTGATGATCCGCGGGCCGGTGACGTAGTCGCCCCACTCGGCGGTCTCGGAGATCGACCAGCGCATCTTCTCCAGGCCGCCCTCGTACATGAGGTCGACGATCAGCTTCAGCTCGTGCAGGCACTCGAAGTACGCGATCTCGGGCTGGTAACCGGCCTCGGTCAGCGTCTCGAAACCGGCCTTGACCAGCGCGGCCGTACCACCGCAGAGCACGGCCTGCTCACCGAACAGGTCGGTCTCGGTCTCCTCGGTGAAGGTCGTCTTGATGACGCCGGCGCGGGTGCCGCCGATGCCCTTGGCGTACGAGAGGGCCAGCGCGAAGGCGTTGCCGGTCGCGTCCTGCTCGACAGCCGCGATACACGGAACGCCGCGGCCCTCCTCGTACTGGCGGCGGACCAGGTGGCCGGGGCCCTTGGGGGCGACCATGCAGACGTCGACACCGGCCGGGGGCTTGATGAAGCCGAAGCGGATGTTCAGGCCGTGACCGAAGAACAGCGCGTCGCCGTCGTTGAGGTTGTCCTTGATGGACTCCTCGTAGACCTGCGCCTGGATCGGGTCCGGGACGAGGATCATGATGACGTCGGCCTCGGCGGCGGCCTCCGACGGGGTCACCACGCGCAGGCCCTGCTCCTCGGCCTTCGCCTTGGACTTGGAGCCCTCGTGCAGACCGACACGGACGTCCGCGCCCGAGTCGCGCAGGGACAGCGCGTGGGCGTGGCCCTGGCTGCCGTAACCGATGACCGCGACCTTGCGGCCCTGGATGATGGACAGGTCGGCGTCGGCGTCGTAGAACAGCTCGGCCACTTTGGGTTCTCTCCTTGAGTGCAGGTGTTGCGTCCCACCGTATGACGGAGGGCGGAATGAAAGTCTGCGGGTCTCGGTATACGGGCGGCCGAGTCGATGGTCGACGGTGGCCGGCCGCCCGTGTTCAACTGCTCAGGCCGACCGGTCGAGCGCGCGCAGCGAGCGGTCCGTGATCGAGCGGGAACCCCGGCCGATCGCGATCGTGCCGGACTGGACCAGCTCCTTGATGCCGAACGGCTCCAGCATCTTGAGCATGGCGGACAGCTTGTCGCTGGAGCCGGTGGCCTCGATGGTGACGGCCTCCGGGGAGACGTCGACCGTCTTGGCGCGGAACAGCTGGACGATCTCGACGATCTGGGAGCGCGTCTCGTTGTCGGCGCGCACCTTCACCAGAACGAGTTCCCGCTGAACGGCGGAGCCGGGCTCCAGCTCGACGATCTTCAGGACGTTGACGAGCTTGTTGAGCTGCTTCGTCACCTGCTCCAGCGGCAGTTCCTCGATCACGTTCACCACGATGGTGATGCGGGAGATCTCGGGGTGCTCGGTGACACCGACCGCGAGCGAGTCGATGTTGAAGCCGCGGCGGGAGAACAGGGCGGCGATCCGGGCCAGGATGCCCGGGGTGTTCTCCACCAGGACGGAGAGCGTGTGCTTGGACATGTCTCTTGAGTCTCTCTCGCTCAGTCGTCTTCGTTGTCGCCGAAGTCGGGGCGGACGTCCCGGGCGGCCATGATCGTGTCGTTCGAGGTGCCCGCGGCGACCATCGGCCACACCATCGCGTCCTCGTGGACGACGAAGTCGACGACGACCGGGCGGTCGTTGATCGAGTTCGCCTCCTCGATGACCTTGTCGAGGTCGTCGGGGGACTCGCAGCGGATCGCGTAGCAGCCCATGGCCTCGGACAGCTTCACGAAGTCGGGGACGCGGGTGCCGCGGGCGTTCGGATTGACGTCGTCCGGGCCGCTGTGCAGGACGGTGTTGGAGTAGCGCTGGTTGTAGAACAGCGTCTGCCACTGGCGGACCATGCCGAGGGCGCCGTTGTTGATGATGGCGACCTTGATCGGGATGTTGTTCAGGGCGCAGGTGGTGAGTTCCTGGTTGGTCATCTGGAAGCAGCCGTCGCCGTCGATCGCCCAGACCGTCTGCGCCGGGGCTCCGGCCTTGGCGCCCATGGCCGCCGGGACCGCGTACCCCATCGTTCCGGCGCCGCCGGAGTTCAGCCAGGTGGCGGGCTTCTCGTACTGGATGAAGTGGGCGGCCCACATCTGGTGCTGGCCGACGCCCGCCGCGAAGATCGTGCCCTCGGGGGCGAGTTGCCCGATGCGCTCGATGACGTGCTGCGGGGAGAGCGAGCCGTCGGCCGGCTGGTCGTAGCCGAGCGGGTAGGTCTCGCGCCAGCGGTTGAGGTCCTTCCACCAGGCGGTGTAGTCGCCCTGGCCGCCCTCGCCGTGCTCCTTCTGCACCGCCTGGATCAGGTCGGCGATGACCTCGCGGGCGTCACCGACGATGGGCACGTCGGCGGCGCGGTTCTTGCCGATCTCCGCCGGGTCGATGTCCGCGTGGACGATCTTGGCGAACGGCGCGAAGCTGTCCAGCTTTCCGGTGACCCGGTCGTCGAAGCGGGCGCCGAGGGCGATGATCAGGTCGGCCTTCTGCAGTCCGGTGACGGCGGCCACGGAGCCGTGCATCCCGGGCATGCCCAGGTGCTGCGGGTGGCTGTCGGGGAACGCGCCGAGCGCCATCAGGGTGGTGGTGACGGGCGCGCCGGTCAGCTCGGCCAGCACCTTCAGTTCGGCGGTCGCGCCGGCCTTGAGGACACCGCCGCCGACGTACAGGATCGGGCGCTTGGCCGCGGTGATCAGCTTGGCGGCCTCGCGGATCTGCTTGGCGTGCGGCTTGGTCACGGGCCGGTAGCCGGGCAGGTCGGTGGTGGGCGGCCAGCTGAAGGTCGTACGGGCCTGGAGGGCGTCCTTGGCGATGTCGACCAGGACCGGCCCGGGGCGTCCGGTGGAGGCGATGTGGAAGGCCTGCGCGATGGTGCGCGGGATGTCCTCGGCCTTGGTGACCAGGAAGTTGTGCTTGGTGATCGGCATCGTGATGCCGACGATGTCCGCCTCCTGGAAGGCGTCCGTGCCGATCGCCTTCGAGGCGACCTGGCCGGTGATCGCGACCATCGGCACCGAGTCCATGTGGGCGTCGGCGATCGGGGTCACCAGGTTGGTGGCGCCGGGGCCCGAGGTGGCCATGCAGACACCGACCTTGCCGGTGGCCTGCGCGTAGCCGGTCGCGGCGTGGCCGGCTCCCTGCTCATGGCGGACCAGCACGTGACGCACGCGGGTGGAGTCCATCAGCGGGTCGTAGGCCGGGAGGATCGCACCGCCGGGGATGCCGAACACCGTGTCGGCCCCGACCTCCTCGAGAGAGCGGATGAGGGACTGCGCACCCGTGACGTGCTCGATGGGGGTGGACGGTCCTCCGGATCGGGGCCGCGGCTGCGGATGGTGGGCCCCGGTGGCCTGCTCGGTCATCGGCATTCTCTTCTCGATGCTGAGGGTGTTTTGCGAGGTTTCGTGCGGTGTGCGGCTCGCGCCTGACTGTGCCCGTACAACAAAAAACCCCTCCTTGCCTCAAGGCAAGCGAGGGGAGCGCGTCGGGTGCGGTCGCTGGGGTTTCCGGATCGCCGTCCGGTGGCCCCAGCTTCAGCCGACGCGCTTTCCAAGTACGAGGATTCGGGTGCGCATGGCATTGACCCTCCCCCCGGCGCGCACCGCGTGTCAAGTGGGTGGGACGGGAGTCTCATTATGTGAGCGATGGGCACTTCCGCCTCCGTAAACAGCGGTGGTCACCCCCTGTCTACACCCCCCGCACCTCTCCGTGCTTGCTCACCTCTGTGGAGCCAGAGTTTCCGGTTCTCTCGCGCCACCCGCGAACGCGGGTTCCGCCGGCCCGCTGGGCACCGGGTAGTGCCCGAGGGACAGGGCACGGCGGAGGCGGTACTCGTCCAGGGGGCCGGAGAAGGCGGCGCCCTGGCCATGGGTACAGCCCATCGCGCGCAGGGCGACGACCTGCTCGGGCAGATCCACCCCGTCGGCCACGGACTGCAGCCCCAGGTCGTCGGCGATACGCAGCAGCCCACTGGTGATCTTGTGCAGTCGGGTGGACTCCACGATCCCCTCGACAAGGCCCCGGTCCAGCTTCAGGATGTCCACGGGGAGCCGGCGCAGCGCCGTGATGGCCGCATGGCCGCTGCCGAGGCCGTCCAGGGCGATCCGGACGCCCAGCCGCCGCAGGTGGTTCAGCCGGCGCTCCAGCTCGTCCGGCGGTCCCTTCAGCTCGGTGTCGGACAGCTCGACGATCAGGGAGCCGGAGGGCAGCCCGTAACGGGTCAGGAGCGTCTCCAGCGAGCCGGGGGGCAGTGAGCGGTCCAGCAGCCGCCGGGCGCTCATCCGGACGGACACCGGGACGTTCAGGCCGCTGGTGAGCCGGTCGGCGGCCTGCTCGACGGCCTGTTCCAGCATCCAGCGGCCCAGCTCGGCGGTCTTCTCGCTGTCCTCGGAGACCCGCAGGAACTCGGCGGGGGTGAAGAGCACCCCCTGGGACGAACGCCAGCGGGCGGCGGTCGCCACCGACGAGATCCGGCCGGTGTCCAGCTCCACCACGGGCTGGTTCAGCAGCATGAACTCGCCGTCGTGCAGCGCGGCCCGCAGCCGGGTGGCCAGCTCCGCCTTGCGTACGACGTCCTGCTGCATCTGTGGCTTGTACAGCTCGACACGGCCCTTGCCGGACGCCTTGGCGCGGTACATGGCGAGGTCGGCGTTGCGCAGCAGCTCGCCCGCGCCGAGGCCGGGCTCGGCGAAGGAGACGCCGATGGAGGCGGCGACCCGGACATCGTTGCCGTCGATGGTGTACGGCTGTGAGAGGGCGATCCGGAGCCGGTCCGCGAGCTCCAGGATGTGCTGCTCCCGGGCGGTGCGGTCGCGGGAGCCGTCCCCCACGATGAGGGCGGCGAACTCGTCGCCGCCGAGGCGGGAGGCGGTGTCCCCCTGCCGGACGGCGTCCTGGAGCCGACGGGCGGCCTGCACGAGCAGTTCGTCCCCGGCCTGGTGGCCGATGGTGTCGTTGACCGCCTTGAAGCCGTCGAGGTCGATGAAGAGGACCGCCGTGTTGCGCAGGGCGATGCCGCGGTCGGAGGAGCGGCGGCCGGAGAGTGCCTGCTGGACGCGCTTGGTGAACAGGGCGCGGTTGGGCAGGTCGGTCAGCGGGTCGTGCTCGGCGTTGTGCTGCAGCTGGGCCTGCAGGCGCACTCTTTCGGTGACGTCCCGGCTGTTGAAGATGAGGCCGCCGTGGTGACGGTTGACCGTGGACTCGACGTTCAGCCAGCCTCCCCCGCCGCCGGACTTGAAGCGGCACTCGATGCGGGTGGTGGGTTCCTCCGCGGGACTGGCGGCGAGGAAGCGGCGTACCTCGTGGACCACGCAGCCGAGGTCCTCGGGGTGGATGATCGACGCCAGCTCCTTGCCGACGAGGTCCTCCGCGGGGCGTCCGTAGACCCCGGCGGCGGCCGGGCTGACGTAGCGGAGGATGCCGTTCGGTGCGGCGATCATGATGACGTCGCTGGAGCCCTGCACCAGGGAGCGGAAGTGGTTCTCCTTCTGGGCCAGTTCCTGGGTGAGGGTGATGTTGTCGAGGAGCATGATGCCCTGGCGGACGACGAGCGCGAGCACGACGGTGCAGGCGGTGATGAGCACCACGCGGTCGACGCTGCGGCCGTTGAGCACGTTGTAGAGGATGCCCAGGGTGCAGACGGCGGCGGCCAGGTACGGAGTGAGCGCTGCCAGGGATCCGGCGATGGGGCGGGTGGCCGGATACCGACTGTGACCTCCTCCCTGGAGGAGCACATGCACGTGTCCTCCCTGAGGGGCCTCGTGCCGGTGGCCCGGCTGGACCTCGTGGCGGTGTCCCGGTGACACGTCGTGCCGCTGGCCCGGGATGTGTTCGTGCACCACGCGCGCGTGCCCGCCCTCGTCCGGCTGTCCGTGCCGCTGGCCGGCCCAGGGGGCGTAGGCGAGGAGCAGGGAGCCCGCGAACCAGCCGGCGTCGAGGAGCTGGCCGGAGCGGTAGCTGGTGTGCAGCAGGGGCGAGGTGAACAGGGCGTCGCACATCACGGTGAGCGCGAGGGCGCCGATCGCGGTGTTGACGGCGGAGCGGTGCATCGAGGAGCGCCGGAAGTGCAGCGCGAGCACCATGCTGACCAGGGCGATGTCGAGCAGCGGATAGGCCAGCGAGAGCGCGGTGTGCGCGGTGTCGGAGTTGTCGAGCTGGGCGTTCTGGGCGAGCGCCAGGCTCCAGGAGAGGGTGACCAGGGAGCCGCCGATGAGCCAGGAGTCGAGCGCGAGGCAGATCCAGCCGGCCTTGGTCACGGGCCTCTTGGCCAGCACCAGCAGGCCGACGATGGCGGGGGGCGCGAAGCAGAGGAAGAACAGGTCCGCGTAGCTGGGCTCGGGCACGGGGCGCTCCAGGACGACCTCGTACCACCCCCAGACGCCGTTGCCCAGGGCCGCCATGGCGGAGGAGAGGGCGAACAGCAGCCATGCGGGCCGAAAGCGGCTGCGGCGGCTGCGCGCGTAGCGGAAGCAGGAGACGGCGGCGGCCGCGGCGGCGGCGCTGAGCCCGAAGTCGCCCATGACCAGGGCGACTTGCTCATTGCCCCAGCCGAACGCGGCACCGACGGCGTAGGCCGCGCAGAGCAGGGCGAGGACGAGCTGGGCCCGCAGGCTCGCACCGCCCCGGCCGGGCGCCTGCCCGCCGGGCTGCGACGGCCCGGGCAGTGACTTGGCGGCCCGGAGCACGGGGCTCAGCGTGGAGGCGGAGGACTGGCGGGGGCTCACCGGGACTCCCTGGTGAGCGCCGCTCCGGTGTCCCGCCGGTCCCGGTGCGTCGGGTGGGTGTGCTTTCTGCGGTTGCTGTGCCTGCGGTGATGACCGTGACCGCCGTGACTCCCGTGCGGGTGCCTCCGCGTCGCAGCTCGCCAGGGCCGCCGTCGGCGGCTCCGCCGCGTCGGATCGTTCGTCCATAGGCCGTGCATCGCCCGTCGCCCCCCTCGCTGTCTCAAGTCCGTCCCCGGCGCCGAACGATGCGCGGCGCAGCCCCTGTCGGGACGATACACCAGTCTCGTCACTCAGGGACATAGTTCCTCTACGCTCAGTGACCACCTCTGGCAACACGAGCACGGTCCGCTTCCGAAGGAACGCGGAGGGTGCCCGAAGTGGATTACACGTCGTCCGTCTCGCCCGTCGTAAGGACCACGTTGCGCAGTGGCTCCCGGTTCACGAATCGTCCCAACTGGTCCACCAGCAGCCTTTTGGCACGCGGCAGGAAGGCCGACGTGGGGCCGCCGACATGGGGGCTGATGAGCACCCCGGGCGCGCGCCAGAGCGGGTGCCCCGGCGGCAACGGCTCGGGGTCGGTGACGTCGAGCGCCGCGGTGATGCGCCCGCCGTCCAGTTCCGCGAGCAGCGCCTTGGTGTCGACGACGCCTCCGCGGGCAACATTCACCAGGAGGGCCCCGTCCTTCATACGGGCCAGGAAGTCAGCGCCGACCAGGCCTTTCGTCTGTTCCGTGAGCGGAGTGGACAGGATGACGACGTCTGCGTGCGGCAGCAGGGAGGGCAGTTCGGTGAACGAATGCACCGGTCCGCGCGCCGTGGTGCGCTCAGAGCGCGCGACGCGCGCCACCCGCGCCACCTCGAAGGGTACGAGCCGGTCCTCGATGGCGGCGCCGATCGCGCCGTAGCCGACGATCAGGACGGTTCTGTCGGCGAGGGCGGGGCGGAAGTCGCCCTGCCAGCGCTCCTGTTGCTGGGCCCGTACGAAGTCGGGGACGCCGCGCAGCGAGGCGAGGGTCAGGGTGAGCGCGAGCTCCGCCGTGCTGGCCTCGTGCACGCCCCGCGCGTTGCACAGCTGGACACCGGGAGCGACCACCGACAGCCGGGACAGGACGTCGTCGACGCCCGCCGTGAGCGTCTGGACGACCCGCAGGTTCCGCATGGACGCCAGCGGGTTCATGGCCACCGGGCGGCGCTTCATGTAGGGCACCACGTACAGGACACAGTCCGCGGGATCGCCCGGGTACGGCTGTGTGCCGTCCTCGCCCCCGTCCCAGAAGAGGTAGTTGGGGCCCTGCGGGAGCCCCTCGATCTCGTCCGGCGGGATGGAGAGCCACACATCGCCGGTCACGTCCGCGGTCGGGTCGGCAGTCGCGTCAGCAGTCATGCTCCGGAGGCTATGTCAGGTACCCGCTACGGCAGAGGTTAGGTTGGGGGTCGGGAGAGGGAGGGTCACGACCAGGTGGAGCGCAGGACGATCGGCGCGGCGACGCTCGAGGTGGGGGCCGTAGGACTCGGGTGCATGCCGATGAGCTGGGCGTACACCGGGTCGCGGCAACGGGGCGACGAGTCGATGCGGACGGTGCACCGCGCGCTCGATCTCGGCGGCTCACTGCTGGACACGGCCGACATGTACGGACCCTTCACCAACGAGCTGCTGGTGGGCCGGGTCCTGCGGGAGCGCCGTGCGGACGCCTTCGTCTCCACCAAGGTGGGCCTGCTGGTGGGCGAGCAGCACATCGTGGCCAACGGCCGTCCCGGTTATGTGCGCCGCGCCTGCGACGCCTCGCTGCGCCGGCTCCAGACCGACGTCATCGACCTCTACCAGCTCCACCGGGCGGACCCAGAGGTCCCCGTCGAGGAGACGTGGGGCGCGATGGCGGAACTCGTCCAGGCCGGGAAGGTAAGGGCGTTGGGCCTGTGCGCGGTGGGCGCGCGGGCGGGGCGGCGGCCGGGTGCGGGCGTGTACGACACCACGATCCGCCAGCTCCAGCGGGTCCAGCAGGTGTTCCCGGTGAGCGCCGTGCAGGCGGAGCTGTCGGTCTGGTCGCGGGAGGCACTGACCTCCCTTCTCCCCTGGTGCGTGGACCGCGGCATCGGCTTCCTCGCCGCCATGCCTCTGGGGAATGGTTTCCTCACCGGCACCCTGACGCCCGGCGGGGGCTTCGAGCCCGACGACCTCCGTGCCCGTCACCCCCGCTTCACCGCCGAGATGATGGCCGCCAACCAGCCCATCGTCGTCGGTCTGCGCCGGGTCGCGGCCCGTCACGGGGCGAGCGTGACCCCGGCCCAGGTCGCCCTCGCCTGGATCCTCTCCCTCGGCCCCCATGTGGTCCCGGTGCCGGGCACCAAGCAGGCACGGTGGGTGACGGAGAACGCGGCCGCCCACGCCCTGCGCCTCACGGCCGAGGACCTCGCCGAAATAGCGGGCCTTCCGCCCGCACGGGGATCCTGGGACTGAACGGGGATCCTGGGACTGAGGGGACGGCGGCCGGCCCGGGCATCGGCGTCGGGCGTCGGGCGTCGGGCGTCGGGCGTCGGGCGGGAATCTCGCTTGATCCGGCGGAGGCGGAACCTGTGGGGCACACGCGGTGTATGACAAGTAGAAGCTCCACGCCGAAGGGATCGTGATGGTGCAACGTCGAATGGTGACGGCCGCGTTGGCCGCAGCCGTGCTCCTGGTGACGACCGGCTGCTCCTCCGACGACGGAGAGCAGCCGGAGGCCGCCGGCAGCTCACCCCCGAGCAGCAGTGCCGGGTCGTCCCCGCCCGACCGGGCGGCGGACCCGGCACCCCCCGCCAAGGGCTCGGTGAAGGTGGTCCGCACCGTCGCCGAGGACCTCGACACCCCCTGGGGCCTCGCGGCGCTCCCCGAGGGCGGGCTCCTCGTCTCCTCCCGTGACGAGGCCACGATCAGCAGAATCGACGAGAAGACCGGCAAGAAGACCGTGCTCGGCGAGGTTCCCGGGGTGGCTCCGGCCGGCGAGGGCGGCCTCATGGGCATCGCCGTCTCCCCGGAGTACGCCTCGGACCACATGATCTACGCGTACTTCACCTCGGAGTCGGACAACAGGATCGTGCGGATGCTGTACGACCCCGAGAAGCCCGCGGGCCAGCAGCTCGGCGCCCCCGACATCGTCCTCCGCTCCATCCCCAAGGGCACCAATCACAACGGCGGCCGGCTCGCCTTCGGCCCCGACAAGATGCTGTACGCCGGCACAGGCGAGCGGTACGAGGGCCCCCTCGCCCAGGACAAGGACTCCCTCGGCGGCAAGATCCTCCGGATGACCCCGGACGGCGAGCCGGCCCCGGGCAACCCCTTCGACGACTCCGTCGTGTACTCGTACGGCCACCGCAATGTCCAGGGCCTCGCCTGGGACGGCAAGCAGCGCCTGTGGGCCTCGGAGTTCGGCCAGGACACCTGGGACGAGCTGAACCTCATCGAGCCGGGCGGGAACTACGGCTGGCCGGAGGTGGAGGGCAAGGGCGACAAGTCCGGTTACGTCGACCCGGTGGCCGTATGGAGCACGGACGAGGCCTCTCCGAGCGGTATCGCCATAGCGGAGGGCTCGGTCTGGATGGCCGGCCTCAGGGGTCAGCGTCTGTGGCGCGTCCCGCTGGACGGCACCAAGGCGGCCGCCGACCCCCAGGCCTTCCTGGAGGGCGACCACGGCCGCCTCCGCACGGTCGTCTCCGCCGGCGGCGACAAGCTGTGGCTGGTGACCAGCGAGACGGACGGGCGGGGTTCTCCGGGGGGTGGTGACGACAAGATCCTGGAGCTGGAGGTGACGTAGCCGCCGCCTACTCCTCGGCCGCCCTGTCTGCCTCGGCCTCCTCCGCCGGCTCGGGCGGGCGTACGACGACCTTCCCGGACGCGAGGTCTATCGGTCCGCGCCCCGGGTCGTTGTCCCCGACGTCCTCGCGGGTCAGTTCCAGCCGGTTCTCCTCGTCACGTGTGTGCTTGCGGCCAGGTGCGAAGAGTTCCTCGAAGGCGTTGAACACTGTGCTCCCTCCCCCAGGGCGGCGAGGCGGTGGGCGGTCCCTGTCGAACAACGGTTCCTCGGCAGCCCTCCCTGCCATCATCCCGCCGCCAGCCGCTCCGCGGCCCCCGCCGGCGCCAACCCCACCCGATGCGCCACCGCCGCCGCCTCGCCCCGGCTCGAGACACCGAGCTTGGCGAGGATGTTGGACACGTGGACGCTGGCCGTCTTGGGGGAGATGAAGAGTTCCTCGGCTATCCGGCGGTTGGTGCGGCCGGCGGCGACCAGACGGAGGACGTCGTGCTCACGGTCGGTGAGGCCGAGCGCGGCGACGGGGTCGGCGGGGGCGAGGGCGGGCTCGGCGGTGCGGCTCAGGGTGAGGCGGGCGCGGCGGGCGAGGAGGGCGACCTCGTCGGCGAGCGGGCGGGCGCCGAGGTGGTCGGCGACGGCGGCCGCCAGCCGCAGCAGTTCCGTCGCGCGGTCGCGGGCCTCGTCGTCGGTGCCGTCGGCCAGCAGTGCCTCGGCGAGGCGGTGCCGGACGCGGGCCAGGTCGTAGGGCCGTTGCAGGGGCTCGAAGGCGGTGACGACGTCGGACCAGGTGTCCGGGGTCATCAGGCCCTCGGCGCGCTGGAGTTCGGCGCGCACCCAGCGTTCGTGGGCGAGCCAGATCGGGGCGCCGGTGGTGAGCTTCTTGACCACCGCGAGGATCCGGTCGAGGACCTCGGCGCGACCGGGCCCGGCGGTCGGCAGTGCGCGGGCGTCGGCCTCGGCGGTGGCGGCGGTGAGCAGCAGGGGCCAGGCGTAGCGCTGGGTGCCGACGGGGAAGCCGGTGTCGAGGACGCGGGCCAGTTCGGCGCGGGCGTCGGGGAGGCGGTTTTCGGCGGCGGCGATGCCGATGGTGAGGAAGGACAGCGGCAGGTTGTGCTGGGGCATGGGGTTGTGGGTGCCGAAGTACCGGTGCGCGGCGGCGAGTTGGCGGTGAGCCTCGGTGGTGTCGCCGCGGCCGAGCGCGATATAGACAAGGCAGAGGGCGCTGAAGCCACGCACCTTGGCACTGGAACCCGTGTCCCGGGCCCTGCCCGCGGCTTCCAGGGCCTCGTCCCATCGGCCGAGGGAGAGGAAGGACTCGGAGAGGTTGCCCCAGATCCAGGCCTCGGGGTCCGACAGGCCCATCCGCTGGACCACTTCGAGTCCCTCCCGCGCCAAGCGGACGGCCTCCTGGGATCGACCGACGCTCTCCAGACAGGAGGGGAGGTTCACATGGGCACGGCCCACGACGGTGCTGGGACCGCGTTCCAGCGCTCTCCGGCGAACCGCCTCCACCTCCGCGATACCCGTCTCGACGTCACCCGCGTCCACCATCAGCCCACCCAGGGTGATGCGGGCGTTCAGTTCGATGTCCTCGGCGCCCACCATGCGCGCGTACTCGACGGCGCGCTGGGCGTCGGAGAGCGCGTCGGGGCCGGGGGCGTGGAGCATGGACCAGCCGGCGACGCGGGAGAGGACCTCGGCATGCACCTCGGAGGGCGGCAGTCCGCGGACGAGTTCCTGGGCTGTGGCGAGTTCCTTCCAGCCGTCGCCCCGGGCCAGGCCCTCGATCAGCAGCGAGCGCTGTACCCAGAACCAGGCGGCGCGCAGCGGGCTGCTTCCGTCCGCCAGCCGGTCGAGGGCACGGCGGGTGATCCGCAGGGCCCGCTCCCGCTCTCCGCACAGCCGTCCCGCGACGGCTGCCTCGGCCATCAGGTCGAGATAGCGCAGCGGATGGGTGCCAGGGGCGCAGCCGCAGGGCGGGTAGACCTCGGTGTAGTCGACGGGACGCAGGGCGGCGCGCACGGAGTCGGGGGCGGCGTCCCAGAGCTCCATTCCCCGTTCCAGGAGGCGCAGTTGCTCGGTGTGGGCGTGCCGGGCGCGGGCCTCGGCGGAGGCGTCGAGGACGGCGGGCAGGGCCTTGGCGGCGTCGTGGGCGTGGTACCAGTAGCTGGCCAGGCGGGTGGCGCGGCCGTCGGCGGGGACGAGGGTGGGGTCGGCCTCCAGGACCTCGGCGTAGCGGCGGTTGAGGCGGGAGCGTTCGCCGGGCAGCAGGTCGTCGCCGACGGCCTCGCGGACCAGGGAGTGCCGGAAGCGATAGCCGTCGTCGCCGGGGGCGGCGATCAGGATGTTGGCGCCGACGGCGGCCCGCAGTGCCTCGATGAGGTCGTCCTCGGGGAGCCGGGCGACCGCCGCGAGCAGGGCGTACTCCACGGTGGAGCCGCCCTCGGCGACGATGCGGACGACCCGCTGGGCGTCCTCGGGGAGCCGTTCGACGCGGACGAGGAGCAGGTCGCGCAGGGAGTCGGTGAGGCCGGGGCAGCCGCCGTCGTGGGCGGCGACGGCGAGTTCCTCGACGAAGAAGGCGTTGCCGTCGGAGCGTTCGAAGATCTCGTCCACGCGCTCCGGGGCGGGTTCGGCGGCGAGGATGCCGGCGAGCTGACGGCCGACCTCGGCGCGGTTGAAGCGGGGCAGTTCGAGGCGGTGGACCGTGCGGAGGCGGTCGAGTTCGGCGAGGAGGGGGCGCAGCGGGTGGCGGCGGTGGATGTCGTCGGAGCGGTAGGTGGCGAGGACGACGAGGCGGCCGGTGCGCAGGGTGCGCAGCAGGTAGGAGAGGAGGTGGCGGGTGGAGGCGTCGGCCCAGTGCAGGTCTTCCAGGACGAGGACGATCGTGCGGTCGGCGGCGAGGCGTTCCAGCAGGCGGGCGGTGAGTTCGAAGAGGCGGGCGGTGCCCTCCTCGTCGTGCCGGGCGCGCGGTGTCTCGCCCAACTCGGGCAGGAGCCGGGCCAGTTCCTGTTCCTGTCCGGCGGCAGCCGCGGCCAGTTCGTCGGGCAGTCGGCGGCGCAGGGCGCGCAGCGCGGTGGAGAAGGGGGCGTAGGGCAGACCGTCGGCGCCGATCTCGACGCAGCCGCCGGGCGCGACGACCGCGCCCCCGCGTCCGGCCTCGGCGGCGAACTCCTCGACCAGGCGAGTCTTCCCCACCCCGGCCTCACCGCCGAGCAGCAGCGCCTGCGGGCCGCCGCCGCTCCCGTCTCCCCCGGTCCCCGTTTCCCGCGCGGCGGCTCCACCGGCGCGGGCCAACGCCTCGCGCAACACCTCCAGTTCGTCGGTGCGACCGACGAACACCGGACTGACGGACCTGGTCTCCACATCGCCGAGCATCGCACGACCCTCGGACACTCCGGCACCGATTATCCGCAGACGCGCGGTGGCCGGGAGGCCGGTTGTCGAACTGGCGTTCACCATGTCTCCATGCCTCCACCTCCGCTTCTGGGTTTGCGCGTCAGAGCTCGGGGGGTTCGGTTGTCGGGCGGCTGCGGGTGAGTGGGGGTTGTTCGCGCAGTTCCCCGCGCCCCTAAAAGCTTCAGGCCCCTGCGGGCCCTGAAAAGCAATGGGGCGCAGCCCCTGCTTTTCAGGGGCGCGGGGAACTGCGCGAGCAACCCCACACCACCCGCACTCGCCCCACGTCCCCCCGACCCCCCGTTCACGCGGCGCGGAGGAACCGAAGCCTGCGTGGGCGTTCACCGGGCACTCCGTGTTCCGCGTCCCGTTCCTCGCGGCGGGCGCGACGGGCGCGGCGGGCCTCGCGGACCTGGCGGTAGTGCTCCGCCTCGCGGATCAGCTCGGCGGAACGGATCTGCTGAAGCTCGTACTCGAACATCTGGTGCTCCTCGTGAGAAGTCGGTCTCGGCTCGCTCGGTGCGATGCCTCAACCTTCGTCTCCGAGGCGGGTCCGCCACATCGGGAGAGTTCCGCATCTTGAACGCCGAAGGGGCCTTAGGTCCGTCCTAGGTATCCCTACGACGGACCTAAGGCCCCTCAGAAGCCGCTCTCCCGCCCGGTCCGGGCGGGCCACCGTCAGGTGCTCGGCAGTGACAGCAGGAGGTCGGAGTACTTCAGGGCGGCGAGCACCAGCCCGATGAAGCCGACCGAGACACCGGCCCAGGCGACGGACTTGATCCACGGCGCCTGCACCTGGTCGGGGTCGCCGAACGCGGGCCGCACCAGCACGGCGACACCGACGATCAGCCCGATCAGCGCGAAGATGCCGCCCCACAGCGCGGAGGCCTGCCAGGCGTCGCCGTAGACCGCCTGGAGCTGGGTGGCGACGGTCGCGTTCGTCGCGGCCTGCATCTCGATCTGGCCGGTGATCTCCTCGCGCGCGGAGGCGACCGTGCCGACCCAGCCGCCGGTCAGCGAGACCAGGCCCAGCACCACGGACACGATGCCGGCGGCACCCTGTCCCACACCCGGCGACGCCTTCGCGGCGGGCGGCGGGAACTCCTCGTCGAAGTCTCCGGCCTCGTCGGAGCCCTCGGTGGCGTCGGCCTCGACCGCGTCACCGGCTTCCGTCGCGGCTTCCTCCTTCGCCGTGCCCTCCTTGGTGAGGTCGGTGCCCTTCACCGACTCGTCGTCGTTCCTGGCCTCGGCGCCCGTGTCGGCCCCGGTCTCGTCAGCTGTCTTGGTTCCCATACCTCGCACCGTACGAATGTTGTCTGAGAGGTTTCTTAACGCTCGCTGTGAGCGCCGCGAGCGCGTGCAGCACGCCATTCGGGCGCCAGGACGGACCATATCTCCAAGTCGTGCCGGACACCTCGGTGGGGATATCTCTCCCGCTGCACACCGTCCCTGACCATGCCGAGCCGCCGTGCCACGTTCAGGCTCGGCGTGTTGCCGGAGGCCGCCATCCACTCCACCCGGTGGATGGCGCGGACGTCGACGGCCCAGTCGATGAGGATCCGCATCGCGCGGGTGACGAGCCCCCGTCCCGCGCCGGCGGGTTCCAGCCAGCAGCCGACCTCGCAGTTGGCGTTCTCCGCGTCGAAGTTGAGGAAGAGGACCCCGCCGACGAGCTTGCCGTCGAGCCAGATGCCGTGCAGGGAGCCGGTGTCGGCGGCGCGCAGGTCGGCGTACCGCTGGAGGACGGCCCGCGCGGACACGCTGTCCGTGGCGGTCTGACCGAAGGGGATGTACTCGTTGATGAAGTCCCGCCCCCGTTCCAGGTGTGCGAGGAACTCCTCGGCGTGCCAGGGCTCCAGCGGCCGCAGTTCGGCTCCGTCGTCACCCAGGGATATCGCGTACATCCGGCTGTCGCTCCTTCACCCGTACGTCCGCGGTCCGTACATCTGCGGTCCCTACGTCCGTGGTCCGTACGTCCGCGGTCCGTACGTCCGTCGCGTCGGCGTCCCCCGCCGGTGCTTCGCCGGCTTCCCCCGCCAGTACGTCCGCCGCCTCGGCGTCCGTCGCGGCGGCCAGCCTCTCATGGGCGGCGCGGGATTCGGGCGGCTCGATGCTGATGCGGGGCATGCGCCGGTCGAGCCAGCGGGGCAGCCACCAGTTGGCGCCGCCGAGCAGATGCATCAGGGCGGGGACGAGGAGCGTACGCAGGACGAAGGCGTCGAGGGCGACGGCGGCGGCCAGCGCGATGCCGAACATGGCGATCACGCGGTCGCCGCTGAGTACGAAGGCGAGGAAGACGGAGATCATGATGACCGCCGCAGAGTTGATCACCCGGCTGGTCTCGGCGAGGCCGACGCGGACCGCGCGCCGGTTGTCGCCGGTCTCCAGCCACTCCTCGTACATCCGGCTGACCAGGAAGACCTGGTAGTCCATGGAGAGCCCGAAGAGGACCGAGACCATGATCACCGGGAGGAACGGCTCGATCGGCCCGGCCCGGCCGAGGCCCAGCAGCTCGCTGCCCCAGCCCCACTGGAAGATCGCGACGACCACACCGAACGCGGCGGCGACGGCGGCCACGTTCATCGCGGCGGCCTTGAGCGGTATCCCGATGGACCGGAAGGCGAGCAGGAGCAGCAGACAGCCGAGGCCGATGACGACGCCCACGAACAGCGGGAGCTTGCCGACGATGACGTCCGCGAAGTCGTCGTAACCGGCGGTCACCCCGCCGACGTGCAGATCGAGCGAGGTGCCGGTCTCGGCGCGCGGCAGCACCTCGTCGCGCAGCCGTTCGACCAGATCGCTGGTCCTCGCGGACTGCGGGGAGGAGTCCGGTACGACGGTGAGGTACGCGGTGTCGCCGCCGGTGCTGTACGTCACCGGGGTCACCGCCGAGACGCCGTCGGTGGCCCTGAGTGTGGTGTCGAGGTTGTCGAGGGCGAGTTTGTCGGCGGCGCCGTCGACCTCGGTGACCAGGGTGAGCGGGCCGTTGACCCCCGGGCCGAAGCCCTCCGCGAGGAGGTCGTAGGCCTGGCGGGTGGTGGTCGCCTTCGGGTCGTTGCCCTGGTCGGAGGTGCCCAGGCGCAGTCCGAGGGTGGGCAGGGCGAGCAGGGTCATGACGACGAGGGCGATGGCGCCGAGCTTCTTGGGGTGCCGTTCGACGAAGGCGGACCAGCGGGCGGCGAAGCCGGTGGGCAGTTCGGGCTCGGGGCCGTGCTCGGCGAGGCGGCGGCGCTCGCGGCGGCTCAGCGCCCGCATGCCGATGAACGACAGCAGGGCCGGCAGCAGCGTCACGGAGGCGGCGACGGTGAGGACCACGGTGAGGGAGGCGGCGATCGCGACGCCGTTGAGGAAGCCGAGCCGCAGGATCAGCATGCCGAGCAGGGCTATGCAGACCGTGGCGCCCGCGAAGACCACGGCTCGTCCGGTGGTCGCGACGGCGCTCCGCGCGGCCTCCTCTACGGACAGCCCCCGCTTCAGCCCCCGACGGTGCCGGGTCACGATGAACAGCGCGTAGTCGATACCGACGCCGAGGCCGATCAGGGTGCCCAGCATGGGCGCGAAGTCGGCGACCGTCATCGCGTGCCCGAGCAGGGTGATCCCCGCATAGGCGGTGCCCACGCTGACCAGGGCGGTCGCGATCGGCAGCATGCTGGCGGCGAGCGAGCCGAAGGCGAGGAAGAGGACCACGGCGGCGACGAGCACGCCGACGATCTCGGCGAGATGCCCGCCCGAGCTCTCGGTGAGCCCGATCGAGGTGCCGCCCAGCTCGACCTGGAGCCCGTCGCCCTCGGCGTCCTTCGCGGTGTCGACGAGAGCCTCGGCCTGCGCCTTCTCCACGTCCTCGGCCGGCCTGTCGAAGGTGACGGTGGCGTACGCCGTACGGCCGTTCTCGCTGATCCGGCCGCCGTCGGCGCCGTCGTACGGGTCGGTCACGGCGGCGATGCCCGGCAGCTCGGCGATCTTGTCGAGGGTGCGGGTCATCGTCTGCTCGACGGCGGCGGCCCGCACGGACCCCTTGTCCGTGTGCCAGACGACGGTGGCGCTGTCGCCGCTGGCGCCCGGGAAGCCTTCGCTCAGGAGGTCGGTGGCGCGGCTGGACTCGGTTCCGGGGGTCTTGTAGTCGTTCGAGTACGCGGCTCCCGCGGCGGTGGCGGCGGCGGCCGTGCCGGCGAAGGCGACGAGCCACAGGAGTACGGCGACAAGACGGTGCCGGACACACCAGCGCGCTAGGGCTGCCACGGATCGTGCTCCTGAGGGGGGATGTGGGAGGGATTCCTGGCAACTGTTGCACCAGGATGTGATCGTTTGGCCCCTTTGAGGGTCTCCTCACATGGGATGGGAGGCACCTCACAGGACAAACGACGGCACTCTGTCGCCCCGCGTCACCGCCGTGACACGGCTGAGGGCGGCCCATCGCGGTGTTGTGCCGTGATGGGCCGCCCTCAGGGATACGCGGGTGGCCGCTGTCGCGTTCAGCCCTCGCTGACGCCCAGCTTCTCCAGGATCAGCTCCTTGACGCGGGCCGCGTCCGCCTGGCCGCGCGTGGCCTTCATGACCGCGCCGACCAGGGCTCCGGCCGCGGCCACCTTGCCGCCGCGGATCTTGTCGGCGATGGCCGGGTTGCCGGCGATGGCCTCCTCGACGGCCGTCGTCAGGGCGCCCTCGTCGGAGACGACCTTCAGACCGCGCTTGTCGACGACCTCGTCCGGGGCGCCTTCGCCCGCGAGGACGCCCTCGATGACCTGGCGGGCCAGCTTGTCGTTCAGATCGCCCTTCGTCACCAGCGCGGTGACCCGGGCGACCTGCTCCGGCGTGATCGCCAGCTCGTCGAGCGACGTGCCCGACTCGTTGGCGCTGCGGGCCAGCTCGCCCATCCACCACTTGCGGGCGGAGACGGCGTCGGCCCCGGCCTCGATGGTGGCGACGATCAGGTCCAGCGCGCCGGCGTTGAGAATCGCCTGCATCTCGGTGCCCGAGATGCCCCACTCCGCGAGGAGCCGGTTGCGACGGACCAGCGGCAGTTCGGGCAGAGAGGCCCGGATCTCCTCGACCCACTCGCGCGAGGGGGCCACCGGCACGAGGTCCGGCTCGGGGAAGTACCGGTAGTCCTCGGCCTCCTCCTTCACTCGGCCCGAGGTCGTGGACCCCGTGTCCTCGTGGAAGTGCCGGGTCTCCTGGACGATCGTCCCGCCGCCGTTCAGGACGGCGGCGTGCCGCTGGATCTCGAAGCGGGCCGCGCGCTCCACGGACCGCAGCGAGTTCACGTTCTTCGTCTCGGAGCGCGTGCCGAACTTCTCCCGGCCGTGCGGGCGCAGCGACAGGTTCACGTCGCAGCGCATCTGGCCCATCTCCATACGGGCCTCCGAGACGCCGAGCGCCTTGATGACCTCGCGCAGCTCACGGACGTACGCCTTGGCGACCTCGGGGGCCCGCTCGCCCGCGCCCTCGATCGGCTTGGTGACGATCTCGATGAGGGGGATGCCCGCGCGGTTGTAGTCGAGCAGCGAGTGCGAGGCGCCGTGGATACGGCCCGTCGCACCACCGACGTGCGTGGACTTGCCGGTGTCCTCCTCCATGTGGGCGCGCTCGATCTCCACACGGAAGGTCTCGCCGTCCTCCAGCTGCACGTCGAGGTAGCCGTTGAAGGCGATCGGCTCGTCGTACTGGGAGGTCTGGAAGTTCTTCGGCATGTCCGGATAGAAGTAGTTCTTCCGGGCGAAACGGCACCATTCGGCGATCTCGCAGTTCAGCGCGAGACCGATCCTGATCGCGGACTCGACGCCGATCGCGTTGACGACCGGCAGCGCGCCGGGCAGGCCGAGGCAGGTGGGGCAGGTCTGCGTGTTGGCGTCCTGACCCAGTTCGGTCGAACAGCCGCAGAACATCTTGGTCTTGGTGCCGAGTTCGACATGGACCTCGAGGCCCATGACGGGGTCGTACGACGCCAGCGCGTCCTCGTACGACACCAGGTCGGTCGTGGTGGTCACGGTGGAAACTTCCCTCTCAGCCCAGCAGGACGTCGTCGTCGCCCAGCCGCTTCAGTTCGCGGTACAGGATGGCGAGGCCGGTGACGATGCCGACGGCGGCCACCGACGCGTCGATCAGCCGCAGTGTGTCCTGCTCGACACGGGCCTTCTTGATCCGCTTGGCGATGCCCCACGCGCCGAAGGCGGTGGTGGCGATGGACACGTACGTACCGGACTTGGACTTCTGGAAGTCCTTGGCCTTGGACAGTGCGTTGCTCACAACGACGGAGCCTCCTCCAGGAGCGGGTGCCCCCACTTTTCCACGAAGGCGGCCTCGACGGCGGCGCCGACCTTGTAAAGACGGTCGTCCTTCAGCGCCGGGGCGATGATCTGCAGTCCGACCGGCAGCCCGTCCTCCGGCGCGAGGCCGCAGGGCAGGGACATCGCGGCGTTGCCCGCGAGGTTGGTCGGGATCGTGCAGAGGTCCGCGAGGTACATCGCCATCGGGTCGTCGGCGCGCTCGCCGATCGGGAAGGCGGTGGTGGGCGTGGTCGGCGAGACGATGACGTCGACCTTCTCGAACGACTTCTCGAAGTCGCGCGTGATGAGCGTACGGACCTTCTGGGCGCTGCCGTAGTACGCGTCGTAGTAGCCGGAGCTGAGCGCGTACGTGCCGAGCATGATGCGGCGCTTCACCTCGGGGCCGAAGCCCGCCTCACGGGTGAGGGAGGTGACCTCCTCGGCGGAGTGCGTGCCGTCGTCGCCGGTCCGCAGGCCGTAGCGCAGGCCGTCGAAGCGGGCGAGGTTGCTCGAACACTCGCTCGGCGCGATCAGGTAGTACGCGGCCAGCGCCAGGTCGAACGACGGGCAGTCCAGCTCGACGATCTCGGCGCCCAGCTCCTTCAGCAGCTCGACCGACTCGTCGAACCGCTGCAGCACACCGGCCTGGTAGCCCTCGCCGCGGAACTGCTTGACGACACCGACGCGCATCCCGGCGACGCTGCCGTTGCGGGCGGCCTCGACGACCGGCGGGACCGGGGCGTCGATGGAGGTGGAGTCGAGCGGGTCGTGCCCGGCGATCACCTCGTGCAGCAGCGCGGCGTCCAGGACCGTGCGGGCGCAGGGTCCGCCCTGGTCGAGGGAGGAGGAGAAGGCGACCATGCCGTACCTCGACACGGCCCCGTACGTGGGCTTGACGCCGACCGTGCCGGTGACGGCGGCCGGCTGGCGGATGGAGCCGCCGGTGTCGGTGCCGATGGCGAGGGGGGCCTGGTAGGAGGCGAGCGAGGCGGACGAACCGCCGCCGGAGCCGCCCGGGATACGGGTGAGGTCCCAGGGGTTGCCGGTCGGCCCGTACGCGCTGTTCTCGGTGGAGGACCCCATGGCGAACTCGTCCATGTTGGTCTTGCCGAGGATGACGACGTCCGCGTCCTTGAGGCGCTTGGTGAGCGTGGCGTCGTACGGCGGGATCCAGCCTTCGAGGATCTTCGAACCGACGGTCGTCGGAATCCCGACCGTGGTGAAGATGTCCTTGAGCGCGAGCGGGACACCGGCGAGCGGGCCGAGCTTCTCGCCCCTGGCCTTCTTCTCGTCGACGGCACGGGCCTGGGCGAGGGCGCCCTCACGGTCGACGTGCAGGAAGGCGTGCACCTTCTCGTCGACGGCCTCGATCCGGGCGAGGTGGGCCTCGGTGACCTGTACGGCGGTGAGTTCGCCGGAAGCGATCTTCGCGGCGATCTGGGCCGCGGTGAGCTTGATGATGGTGTCGGTCATGACGTGATCAGTCCTCCCCCAGGATCTGCGGCACCTTGAAACGCTGCTGCTCCTGGGCCGGGGCGGCGGAAAGTGCCTGCTCGGGGGTGAGCGACGGACGGACCTCGTCCGCGCGCATGACGTTCGTCAGCGGCAGCGGGTGCGAGGTCGGCGGAACATCTTGGTCGGCGACCTCGCTGACGCGGGCGACCGCGCCGATGATGTCGTCCAGCTGGCCCGCGAAGTGTTCGAGTTCTTCGGGCTTCAGCTCCAGACGCGCCAGCCGTGCGAGGTGGGCGACCTCCTCGCGCGTAATGCCAGGCATGCAGCGATCCTCTGGGGTGAGTGTGTGTGGTTTGGCGCCAATCCTATGGGGCGCGGGGCGCGGGGCGCGCCGCTGGGCCGGGCGCCCAGTAGCTCGGGGTGCACTGTAATCGGGCGGGTGCGGGTGAGTGGGGCTTCTCGCGCAGTTCCCCGCGCCCCTGAAAAGCCGGGGCTGCGCCCCGTGCTTTTCAGCCCGCAGCCCCGCTCGTCTCTCAGGCCCGCAGCCCGGTCGTCTTTCAGGCCCGCTGCCCCGTCGTCTTTCAGGCACCGGGGCCGTGGTCTTTCAGGCCCGCAGGGGCCTGAAGCTTCTAGGGGCGCGGGGAACTGCGCGACCAGCCCCCACCGGAGCCGCACCCGCCAACGAACCAGAACCCCCGAGCTGTCAGGCGCCCCGGCTACTCGTCCGCCGTCGCAGGCAACGCCGCGGCCGGCCGCTGCCACCCCCGAGACCCCCGCGCCCGCAACCAGGCCGTGGCCTCCTCCGGAGGCATCGCCGCGGCGACGAGCCACCCCTGCACCGCGTCGCACCCCAGATCCCGCAACCGCTCCCACGTCTCGTCGTCCTCGACCCCCTCCGCGACGACGAGCAGCCCGAGCGAATGCGCGAGATCCACCGTGCAGCGCACGATCTCCGCGTCCTCGTTGTCGATCGCCAGCCGCGCCACGAACGACCGGTCGATCTTCAGCTCGCTCACCGGCAGCCGCCGCAGATGGACCAGCGACGAATACCCCGTCCCGAAGTCGTCGAGCGACATCTTCACCCCGTGCCCGGTCAGCCCGGCCAGGGTGTCCGCGGCCCGCTGCGGGTCCTCCAGGAGCACGTGTTCCGTTATCTCCAGCTGCAACGACCCGGCGGGAACCCCATGGCGGGCGAGCCGCGCGGCCACCGCGCCCGCGAAGCCGGGGGTGTGGACGTCGCGCGGGGACACGTTCACCGCGACCGGTACGTGCAGACCCTGCGCCCGCCACCGCGCCACCTGCGCGAGCGCGGTCTCCAGGACGTACTCCGTCAGATGCGGCATCAGCCCGGAGGACTCGGCGATCGCTATGAACTCGTCCGGCGGCACCTTCCCCCGTTCGGGATGCACCCACCGCACCAGCGCCTCCAGGCCGGCGACCTGGCCGTCGAACTGGACCTTCGGCTGGTAGTGCAGCTCGACCTCCTGCGCGTCGAGCGCGCGCCGCAGATCGCCCAGCAGACCGAGCCGGTCCGGGGTGTTCGAGTCCCGCTTGGACTCGTAGACCTCGACGCCCGTACGGTCCCGCTTCGCCTGGTACATCGCCACGTCCGCCCGCCGCAGCAGCCCCTCCGCGTCGAGCGCGTGGTCGGGGAAGACGGCGAGCCCGGCGCTGGCCTCCAGGACGAGGGTGAGCCCGTCGAGGTCGAGCGGTGAGCCGAGCGCGGCGACGAGATTGCGGGCGACCCGCGACGCGGACGTCGTGGAGTCGGCGACGGGCAGCAGGACGGCGAACTCGTCACCGCCGAGCCGTGCGGCCTCCGCTCCGCGCGGCAGGGCGACCCGCAGCCGATCGGCTATCTGCAACAGCAGCCGGTCGCCCGCCAGGTGCCCGAGGGTGTCGTTGACGGACCGGAAGCGGTCGAGGTCGATCAGCATCAGTGCCGACCTCGCCCCGATGCGTTCGGCGTCGTCCAGAGCCGTCCAGGTCCGCTCCAGCAGCCACTGGCGGTTCGGCAGTCCGGTGAGCGGGTCGCGCAGCTGTTCCTCGGCACGGGCGCGGGCTATCCACAGGGTGGAGTCGAGCGCGATGAGGGGGATGGCGAAGAGCGGCAGCAGCAGCGGCTGGGCGAGGGCGACGACGCAGACGAGCGGGGCGATGCCGAGCAGCGCCACGGCGACGAGGCCTTGCCTGACCAGGGCCGTGCGCGCGACGGTGGGCAGTCCGCCGCGCGGTGCGGCCAGATACCAGAGCAGGGCGCGGCTCACCGCGAGGTAGGCGATGGCGACCAGGGCGACCTGGGGCGCCGAGTAGAGGTTCCAGCTGTCCGGGTCCCAGGGCCGCTCCACCGAGGGGACCCGGCCGAAGACCCGCAGGACGAGCGCGGCGGCGCCGATGCCGAGGATGTCGACCGCGCCGTGCAGGACGCCCTGCCGCCAGCGGCCCCGGCGGGCGATGCCGACGAGGACGACGACGGTGAGGCTGACCATTCCGGCGGCGACCCAGCCGTACAGCAGCAGGACGGCGAGGGTGAGGGCGGCGCCGGAGCCGGTGCCGCCCCACCAGCGGGCGCGGCCCATGGCGACGAGATGGCCGACGATGATGCCGGTCAGGAGGGCGAGGGACCAGCCGACCGCTCCGGCCGGGAAGAGCGCGTGCTGCCCGACGAACGCCCGGTAGAACCCGGCGCCCAGGATGGCGCCGGCGAGGCCGACGATCACGGCGGGCAGCGCGGGCCAGGACATGTGGCGCTCGGCGTCGTGCCCGGGCAGTTCGTGTCCGCGGCCCTCGCTGAGGGCGCCGGTGACCGCGGGGGGCCCGCCGGAGCCGACCATGGTGGGGGAGGTGAGCTGGGCCGGACCCGATACGAGGGAGCCGCGTGCGCTCCCGGCCGTACGGCCGGGCGGCCGGGCCTTCCCGATCCCGGACTCCGCCGCCGTCGTCTGCCCGGAACCCCGCTCCCGGGTAGCCTGCTCCGGGCTTCCCTCGAACGGGCGTCCCCCCATGAGCAGGGAGCGCCCCCATCGCCAGGCCCCGGACACCCGGCGCAGGCGCAGCCGTGAGTCCGGGGCGACGCTCTCGGTCGGTTCCATTCCCGTCCCTCTCACAGCCGGCGGTGCCCACGCCACGCGGCCCGTTGCTCCCGACAACCTCAACGGCACCGCGTCCGAAAACCCACCACGCGTCCGGGCACGGCAGGCGCACACCTCAACAGTAGGCCGCACAAGGCTTCCACGGGCAGCGGTCGACGTCGGTTGCCCGAATGCGACCGGCCACCCGTATGCATCTGGTATGCGCCGAACGGGTGGCCTTCAACCCCTACTCCTCGATCGGAAGCGCGACTTCCGTCGCCGCGTCCGGTCCCTGTTCGAGCAGCACGGCGAAGCCGTCCTCGTTCAGGACGGGCACCTTGAGCTGCATCGCCTTGTCGTACTTGGAGCCCGGGTTCTCCCCCACCACGACGAACGAGGTCTTCTTGGAGACCGAGCCGGTCACCTTGGCGCCCCGGCTCTGCAGCGCCTCCTTGGCCCCGTCGCGGGTGTGGTGTTCGAGTGTGCCGGTGACCACGACCGTCAGCCCTTCGAGGGGCCTTGAGCCCTCGTCCTCGCCGGAGCCCTCCTCCTCCGTCCGAACGCCGGCGGCCTTCCACTTACGAAGGATCTCCTGGTGCCAGTCCACCGCGAACCACTCCTTGAGGGAGGCCGCGATGACCGGGCCCACGCCCTCGGTGGTGGCGAGCTCATCCTCGGTGGCCTGCTCGATGCGGTCGATGGACCGGAACTCGCGGGCGAGCGCCTCCGCCGCGACGGGTCCGACGTGGCGGATCGACAGACCGGTCAGAATCCTGGCGAGCGGCCGCTCCTTGGCCGCCCGGATGTTCTCCAGCATCGCGACCGCGTTCTTCTTGGCCGCCCCCTCCTGGTTGGCGAAGACCGTGACGATCTTCTCCTCGCCGGTCTTCGGATCGCGCTTGGGCAGGCCGCTGTCCTGGTCGAGGACGTACGCCTTGATGGGCAGCAGGTGCTCGACGGTCAGGTCGAAGAGGTCGCCCTCGTCGAGGAGAGGCGGCTCGGACGGCTCCAGCGGCTTGGTGAGCGCGGCGGCGGCGACGTATCCGAAGTTCTCGATGTCCAGGCACTTGCGTCCGGCGAGATAGAAGAGCCGTTCGCGCAACTGGGCCGGGCAGGTACGGGAGTTGGGGCAACGCAGGTCGATGTCGCCCTCCTTGGCGGGCGCGAGCGGCGTCCCGCACTCCGGGCACTCGGCCGGCATCACGAACTCGCGCTCGGTGCCGTCGCGCAGGTCCACGACCGGGCCGAGGATCTCGGGGATGACGTCGCCGGCCTTGCGGATCACGACCGTGTCCCCGATGAGGACGCCCTTGGCCTTGACGACGTCCTGGTTGTGCAGCGTGGCGAACTCGACCTCCGAGCCGGCCACCGTGACCGGCTCGACCTGGGCGTACGGCGTCACCCTGCCGGTACGGCCCACACCCACACGGATGTTGACGAGCTTGGTGTTGACCTCCTCCGGCGCGTACTTGTACGCGATGGCCCAGCGTGGGGCGCGGGAGGTGGAGCCGAGGCGGCCCTGGAGGGGGATCTCGTCGAGCTTGACGACCGCGCCGTCGATCTCGTGCTCCACGGAGTGGCGGTTCTCGCCGTAGTAGGCGATGAACTCCCGTACGCCGTCGAGGTCGTCGACCACTCTGTTGTGCTTGGCGGTGGGCAGGCCCCAGGACTTGAGGAGGTCGTAGGCCTGGGAGAGGCGGGTGAGGCCGCCGAAGCCCTCCAGCGCGCCGATGCCGTGCACGACCATGTGGAGCGGGCGGGTGGCGGTGACGCGCGGGTCCTTCTGGCGCAGTGAGCCGGCCGCCGCGTTGCGCGGGTTGGCGAAAGGCTTGTCGCCGGCCTCCAGCAGGCGGGCGTTGAGCTCCGCGAACTTCTCCATCGGGAAGTAGACCTCGCCGCGGATCTCCACGAGGTCGGGGACCTCGTCGCCCGTCAGGTGGTTCGGGATCTCGGCGATCGTCCGGACGTTCGGTGTGATGTCCTCGCCGGTGCGGCCGTCGCCGCGGGTGGCCGCGCGGGTGAGGCGGCCGTGCTCGTAGGTGAGGTTGACGGCGAGGCCGTCGACCTTGAGCTCGCACAGCAGGTGGTAGTCGCCGGTGCCGACGTCCTTGGCGACGCGCTCGGCCCAGGCGGCCAACTCCTCGTCGGTGAAGGCGTTGTCGAGCGACAGCATGCGCTCGCGGTGCTGGACGGCCGTGAACTCCGTCTCGTACGCGCCCGCGACCTTCTGGGTCGGTGAGTCGGGCGTACGCAGCTCGGGGTGCTCCTCCTCCAGGCCTTCGAGGGTGCGCAGGAGGCGGTCGAACTCCGCGTCGCTGACGACGGGAGCGTCCTTCACGTAGTACCGGAAGCGGTGCTCCTCGATCTGTTCGGCGAGGCGCGCGTGCTTCTCGCGTGCCTCGGCGGGCACCGCTGCCTCGGCGGGTACCGATGTGGGCTGTGCGTCCTTGTCGCCGGCCACCGTGATGTCCTCCCGTTACTCTGGGTTGTCCGCGAGAGATCTCGCCGCCTTGACGCCGTGGGCGAGCGCCCGGCGCGCGTATGCCGGGGAGACCCCCGCGAGTCCGCACGTCGGAGTGATCGTGACCGCCTCCGCGAGAAGCCCCGGATGCAGCCCCAGCCTGCGCCACAGCGTCCTGACCCCCATGACGCTACCGGCAGGGTCCGACAACGGGCCCTCCGTGGTCGGCACGACACCGGCCAACAGCTTCGTGCCTCCTTCGACCGCTTCCCCGATCGCGTCGTCGTCACGCTCGGTGAGCAAGGTGAAGTCGAAGGAGATGCCGGTGGCACCGGCGCGGCGCAGGAGCGCGAAGGGTACGTCGGGGGCGCAGGAGTGCACGATGACCGCGCCCTCCGGTGCGTGGACGCCGATGACGTCCCTGAGGGTTGCCTCGATGACTTGGCGGTCGACGGCGCGGTGGGTGCGGTAGCCGCTCGCGCTCTTCACCTGGCCGCGCAGGACGGCGATGAGGGAGGGTTCGTCGAGCTGGAGGACGAGTCGGGCCGCCGGTGCGCGTCGGCGGACCTCGGCGAGGTGCTGGCGCAGGCCCTCGGCGAGTGAGCCGGCGAGGTCGCGGCAGGCGCCGGGGTCGGAGAGGGCGACCTCGCCGTTCCGCAGCTCCAGTGCGGCGGCGAGTGTCCACGGGCCGACGGCCTGCACCTTCAGCGGGCCCTCGTATCCCTGGGTGAACTCCTCCAGTGCGTCCAGGTCCTCGCCGAGCCATGATCGGGCCCGCTTGGTGTCGCGGCCGGGGCGGTCGCCGATGCGCCAGCCACTGGGCTCCACGCGCGCGTACAGCTCGACCAGCATTCCGGCTGTTCTGCCGATCATGTCGGCGCCGGGGCCTCTGGCGGGGAGTTCGGGCAGGTACGCCATGCCCGTCTCCGGCCACTCGAAGGTCCCGGTGACGGTCCTGGCGGCTTCCCTGGCGTCGCCGCCGGGCATGGAGCCGATGCCGGTGGCGGGGCCGAAGCCGAAGTCTTGTTTCACGCCCCGAAGCCTACGTTCGACTCCGAGGGCCGTGTGCAGTCCGCGGGTCCGGTGGGGCTTCTCGCGCAGTTCCCCGCGCCCCTGAAAAGCAGGGGCTGCGCCCCGTGCTTTTCAGGCCGCCTGGGCTTCTGGGGGCGCGGGGAACCGCGCGAGCAACCACGAACCACGCGCAGCCGCCCGATCACGGTCGTCCCCGAGCTACTGGGCGATCCCGGGGCGCACCGTCAGGTCGTTGACCTCCGCGTCGCGGGGCAGGTCCAGGGCCATGAGGATCGTCGTGGCGACCGACTCGGGGGCGATCCACCGCGACGGGTCGTACTCCTTGCCCTCCTGCTGGTGCACCTTCGCCTGCATGGGACTGGCCGTACGCCCGGGATACACCGTGGTGACCCGAACCCCCTTCCCGTGCTCCTCCCACCGCAGCGAGTCCGCCAGCGCCTTGAGCCCGTGCTTGGACGCGGCGTACGCCGACCAGTCCGCGTGCGCGTTGAGACCCGCACCGGAGTTGACGAACACCACGTGCCCCCGGGCCGCCCGGAGTTGGGGCAGGAAGTGCCGGGTCAGCTCGGCGGGCGCGATGAGGTTGACGTTGAGCTGGTGCCGCCAGGACTTCGGCGTCAGATCGCCCACCGCGCCGAGGTCGACCACGCCCGCGATGTGCAGCAGCGAGTCCACCCGGTCGGGCAGGCTCTGGTGTGAGAAGGCCCAGGAGAGCCTGTCCGGGTCCGCCAGATCGCCGACGAGGGTCGTCGCCCCCGGGTACTCCGCCGCCAGTTCCTTCGCCCGCCCCGCGTCGCGCGCGTGCAGCACGAGATCGTCCCCGCGCTCGTGCAGCCGTCGGGCGACGGCCGCGCCGATGCCGGAACCCGCCCCGGTGATCACATGAGTAGCCATGCCGTCATGCTCGCATCACCGGAGCGGGACAGCGGACAGAGGACGGCGGAGAAGGGATCGGGCCACTAGGCCACGCCCCGGCTCTCCTCCAGGTACGCCAGCGCCCCGACCGGCTCCTCCGCGAAGAAGACCAGGTCGGTGAGCGGGCGGGGCAGGAACCCTTCGTCCTCCATGCGCCGGAACTGCTCCTTCAGGCCGTCGTAGAAGCCCGCGGTGTTGAGAAGCACGACCGGCATCTCGGTGTGGCCGTGCTTCTTCAGCTCCAGGATCTCGGTCGCCTCGTCGAGCGTGCCGGTCCCGCCGACCATGACGACGACCGCGTCGGCCTTCTCCAGCAGCAGCCGCTTGCGCTCGGCGAGGTCGCGCGCGACCACCATCTCGTCGGTACCGGGCCGCGCCTTGGCCGCCAGGAAGTCGACCGAGACGCCCAGGAGTCTGCCGCCCGCCTCCTGCACGCCGTCGGCGACCACCTTCATCAGCCCGACGTCCGAACCGCCCCACACCAGGGTGTGCCCGCCCTTGCCGATCAGCTCGGCGAACTCCTTCGCGGGACGGGTGTAGCGCTCGTCGAGGTCGGCGGCGGAGAGGAAGACGCAGATGTTCATGCGTCCACGTTAAAGGGCCCCACCGCCACCGGGCCCCGCTCCTCCACCGGCCTCCTCCGCGACGGTCACGCGGATCTTGGACTGGCGGTGCGGCAGTTCCTCCCAGTCGTCCATGAGGCGGGCGGACAGGCCGTGTGCGCGGGCGAGTTCGACGAGGGTCTCGGTCCGGTAGTAGAAGTCCTCGTGGAGCACCTGGTGTTCCGTGCCCTCGGTGCGGCCGAAGGTGAAGTCGAAGAAGCCGCCGGGGGCGAGGACCCGGCCGACGTGGGCGAGGCACTGCTCGATGACGTGCGGCGGGGAGTGGGAGAACACGCTGTGCGCGTGGACGACGTCGAAGTGGCCGGCGGGCAGGAAGGAGAACGTGAGGTCGGCGACGAGCGCCAGATGGGGGAGTTTGGATTGCAGACCCTCGCGCGCGAGGGTGCGCTGGGCCTCCATGAGGATGGCCGGCGAGATGTCGATCCCGTAGTAGTTCCCGGCGTCCAGATGGTCGATGAACAGCCGCCCGGCCCGCAGGTTCCCGCAGCCGATCTCCAGCATCCGGTGCCGGGGCTCCAGACCGTGCCGCAGGAGGTAGTCGAACTGCATCCGCCCCATGCGCTGCCACTTCTCCACCGACGGGTTGTGCCCGACGGCGGCCTCCGGGCTGCGTGCCGTGTCGGAGGCCATGACAGCCCGGTAGTACGCGATGTGGTCGCGGTGCCTCAGCCGCAGCCAGGTGTCCCGAGCCACCCGGTGGGCGTGCGCCGGCACGCGCTGGGGATGGCGCAGGGCGTACCGCATCCGGTGCGTGAGACTCCGCCGGTTCCCGGACCGGTCCCGGGACGACAGGTTCCCGGACCGGTCCCGGGACGACAGGTTCGAGGACGGATCCCGCGACGAATCCCGTGACGAGTCCCGTGACGGGTTTCCGGGCCCGGGCTGTCCGGCCGGATCTGTGGCTGTCATGGCGACCTCCTGCGTCCCCCCGGCGTTCCCAGCGGCCCCCGGGTCCCGCTACGGCCTCCTGGAGGAGCTGTGGGGGCCGAGCGTTCGAGAGCTACCAAGCAGCCTGCTCCGCGTACACGGAGACGGCTACCCGGGGAGGGACGATCGGGGCGCGGGGGCGCCGGGCCGTGGGCCTACGCGACGCCCGCCCGCGCGCGCGTGGTGGAGGCGATCGTCGCCGACCCCACGACGCGCGTGTCGTCGTACAGGACGATCGCCTGGCCGGGGGCGACGCCGCGGACGGGCTCCGTGAAGGTGACCTCCAGGGTGCCGTCGACCAGTTCCGCGCGGACCTCCGTCTCACCGCCGTGGGCACGGAGCTGGGCGGTATAGGTGCCGGGGCCCGTGGGGGCCGCGCCGCACCAGCGGGGGCGGATCGCGGTCAGGGCGTCGACGTCGAGGGCGGCGGCCGGGCCGACCGTGACCGTGTTGTTCACCGGGGAGATGTCGAGGACGTAGCGCGGCTTGCCGTCGGGGGCGGGGGTGCCGATGCGCAGGCCCTTGCGCTGGCCGATGGTGTATCCGTACGCGCCCTCGTGGGTGCCCAGGACGTTGCCGGACTCGTCGACGATGTCGCCCTCGGAGCGGCCCAGCCGGTCGGCGAGGAAGCCCTGGGTGTCGCCGTCGGCGATGAAGCAGATGTCGTGGGAGTCGGGCTTCTTGGCGACCGCGAGGCCCCGCCGCTCGGCCTCGGCGCGGATCTCGTCCTTGGTGGTGACGGTGTCGCCGAGGGGGAACATCGCGTGCGCGAGCTGCCGGTCGTCCAGGACGCCCAGGACGTACGACTGGTCCTTGGCCATGTCGGAGGCGCGGTGCAGCTCGCGGGTGCCGTCCGGGTTCACGATCACCTGGGCGTAGTGGCCCGTGCAGACCGCGTCGAAGCCGAGGGCGAGGGCCTTGTCGAGGAGGGCCGCGAACTTGATCTTCTCGTTGCAGCGCAGGCAGGGGTTCGGGGTGCGGCCGGCCTCGTACTCGGCGACGAAGTCCTCGACGACGTCCTCGCGGAAGCGCTCGGCGAGGTCCCACACGTAGAAGGGGATTCCGATGACGTCCGCGGCGCGGCGGGCGTCCCGGGAGTCCTCGATCGTGCAGCAGCCGCGCGCGCCGGTCCGGAACGACTGCGGGTTCGCGGAGAGCGCCAGATGGACGCCCGTCACGTCGTGCCCGGCTTCCGCCGCGCGGGCGGCGGCCACGGCGGAATCGACCCCGCCGGACATGGCGGCGAGGACACGGAGGGGGCGGGAGCGCTGCGAGATCTCAGTCATAACCCCTCAAGGGTAAGGGGCGCCGGGAACCGGAGCCCGCGAGTATCCGTTGATGATCTCGTGGGAACGAGACGGGCTTCGAAGAACGGGTCGACCGGTTCCGGGGGTGGCGGCGCGAGCGCCTCCGGCGGCAAGGACGCGGACCGGCGCGTGGGCCGCCGGGCGCTGCTCATCGGCACGGCCGTGGCCGCCGTCGGTACGGCGGTGGTGGCCCGGGACGAGCTGACGCGCGCATGGTGGCGGGTGCCCGGCGTCACCAAGCCGCGCAAGGCGGGCGAGGTCGACTACACGGGTGCGAAGTGGGTCTCGGCGTCGGACGCGAACTGGCGGATGGCGGACCGGCCGGACGACTTCGGCATAGACATGGTGATCATCCATGTCACCCAGGGCAGTTTCGCCAGCGCCGTGAAGGTCTTCCAGGACCCGAAGCACGGCGCCGCCGCGCACTACATCGTCCGCAAGGACGGCCATGTCACGCAGATGATCCGCGAGCTGGACGTGGCCTACCACGCGGGCAACCGCGACTACAACGAGCGCAGTGTCGGCATCGAGCACGAGGGCTTCGTCGAGAAGCCCGAGGACTTCACCACCGAGATGTACGAGGCCTCCGCGCGGCTGACGGCCCGTATCTGCGCGCGGTACGACATCCCGCTCGACCGCGAGCACATCCTCGGCCATGTCGAGGTCCCGGGGACGGACCACACGGACCCCGGCGAGGGCTGGGACTGGGACCGGTACATGAAGCTGGTGCGCGCGGCGGCCACGGCCCAGACGCAGACGCCCGCCTGACGCCGAACGGTCGCATGACCCCGACGGCCGCCTGAACGTGACGGTCAGTGGGTCGCGGGCGCGGACAGTCGGGTCACAGCGGTGCGAGGGGGGCGGAACAGCGGCGACACAGACCCGTCGGATTGTGGCGCGCATCACACGCACACGGGCCCGCCGACGTTTCCCGTCCGCCGGCCGTCCGATACGTCCCGCGCCCCGGACCCGACCTGCGGCGCCCCCAACTCGCCCTGGGATCGGGTGAGTTGAAGGGCTCGCGGGCTCACGGCGGTCTCACAGCCCCCTCGGCCCTCTCCCAACTTCACCCCAGTGCTTACACAGCCCTCGGGTCAACCATCCCGGCTCATGACGAACAACACGGAGCGCAAGGCCGGTCACAGGGGCAAGGGCAAGGGGCTGCACCGCCGCAAGTTCCTCGGCGGCATGGCGGGGGCCGGGCTGGCGGCGGTCGCGGCGGCCGGTACGACCTTCTCGCTGCTGACCGACGCGAAGGGCAACAAGGCGGGCGCCGCGACCAACACCGCCACGCTGAACATCCCGGACCTGCTGGAGGGCACCACCTCGGACGGGACCACCACGTTCACGCTGACCGCACAGACCGGTACGCACGAGGTGCTCAGCGGCATCACCAGCGACACCGCCGGCTACAACGGGTCGTTCCTCGGCCCCACCATGAAGTGGACCACCGGCTCCACGGTCCTGCTGAACATCACCAACGACCTCGACGCCGACACCAGCGTCCACTTCCACGGCGCTCACATCCCGCCCGACATGGACGGCGGCCCGCAGAACGCCTTCGCCGCCGGGGAGACCTGGTCCCCCACCTTCGAGATCCTCGACGAGGCCAAGACGCTCTGGTACCACCCGCACGCACTCGGCACCACGGCCGAGCAGGTCGTGCACGGGCTGGCCGGTGTGATCATCGTGGAGGACGAGACCGCCGCGTCCGCCGCGCTGCCGAGCGAGTACGGCGTCGACGACATCCCGATCGTCCTGCAGTGCCTGGCCACCGACGCCGCGGGCGACATCAAGTACGACCTGAACGGCTACCTCCGCAACACCCTCAGCTTCCCGGTGCTGTGCAACGGCACGAACGTCGACGACACCACGCTCACGTTCACCGCGACGAAGACCCGCACCCGGTTCCGGGTCCTGAACGCCTCGCCGTCCGACATCATCACCGTGCAGCGCGGCGACGGCGGCACCCTCACCCAGATCGCCACCGAGCAGGGCTATCTCACCGAGGCCACCGAGGTGGAGACCATCCGGCTGGTGGCGGGCGGGCGCGCCGAGTTCGTCATGGACCTCAGTGACGCGGTCACGCTCCAGGCCGTCATCACGACCGGATGGGTCCGCGGCGGCAGCGGTACGTTCGACTTCCTGACCGTCACGCCGGACGCCTCGGACACGCCCGACGACCTGCCGTCCTCGCTCAACACGATCGAGCGGTACGACACTTCGGGCTTCACCGCCCGCGAGATCACCCTCGACCAGGACGGCCTGGAGATGGCGATCAACGGGGCGGTCGGCACCACCATGGACTCCATGGCGACGATCATGACGACGCTCGGCTCCCAGGAGATCTGGACGATCACCAACAACACGATGCTGGAGCACTCGTTCCATCTGCACGACGTGCCGTTCCAGCTGATCGAGATCAACGGCGAGGAGCCGGCCGGCGTCGATCTCGGCTGGTTCGACACCTACGAGGTGGTCGGCGGCGGTTCCATCAAGATCGCCATGGAGTTCACCGACTTCGCGGACGACACGTACATGTACATGCTCCACTGCCATCTCCTCCAGCACGAGGACGAGGGCATGATGGCCGGCCTGATGGTGATGGAGAGCTAGCTCCCGGTACGGCTTCTCAGCTCAGGCCCGCGTTGCGGGCGCGTTCCACGACCGGGCCGATCGCCTTGGCGACCGCCTCGACGTCCGCCTCGGTGGAGGTGTGGCCGAAGGAGAAGCGGAGGGTGCCGCGGGCCAGGTCGGGGTCGGTGCCGGTGGCGAGGAGGACGTGGCTGGGCTGGGCGACACCGGCGGTGCAGGCGGAGCCCGTGGAGCACTCGATGCCCTGGGCGTCGAGGAGGAGGAGCAGGGAGTCGCCCTCGCAGCCGGGGAACGTGAAGTGCGCGTTGGCCGGGAGGCGCCCCGCCGGGGACGGGTCACCGCCCAGGATCGCGTCCGGCACCGCCGTACGGACCGCCTCGACCAGCGCGTCGCGCAGGGCGCCGATCTCCCGGGCGAACCACTCGTGCTGCTCGGCGGCGAGCCGGCCCGCGACCGCGAACGAGGCGACGGCCGGCACGTCGAGGGTGCCGGAGCGGACATGGCGCTCCTGGCCGCCGCCGTGCAGGACCGGTACGGGGCTGTACTCGCGGCCCAGCAGCAGGGCGCCGATGCCGTACGGGCCGCCGATCTTGTGGCCGGAGACGGTCATGGCGGCGAGGCCGGAGGCGTCGAAGTCGACCGGAACCTGCCCGAACGCCTGGACCGCGTCGGCGTGCAGCGGGACGTCGAACTCCTGGGCCACGTCGGCGAGTTCACGGACCGGCATGATCGTGCCGATCTCGTTGTTGGCCCACATCACGGTGGCCAGGGCGACGTCGTCGGGGTTGCGGGCGATGGCCTCGCGGAGGGTGTCCGGGTGGACTCGGCCGTACGGGTCGACCGGGAGGTACTCGACGGTGGCGCCCTCGTGTTCGCCGAGCCAGTGGACGGCGTCGAGGACGGCGTGGTGTTCGACGGGGCTGGCGAGGACGCGGGTGCGGGCCGGGTCGGCGTCGCGGCGGGCCCAGTACAGGCCCTTCACGGCGAGGTTGTCGGCCTCGGTGCCGCCGGAGGTGAGGACCACCTCGCTGGGGCGGGCGCCGAGGGCTTCGGCGAGGGTTTCGCGGGCCTCCTCGACGGTGCGCCGCGCTCGGCGGCCGGAGGCGTGCAGCGAGGAGGCGTTGCCGGTGACGCTCAGCTGGGCGGTCAGGGCCTCTGCCGCCTCGGGGAGCATCGGGGTGGTCGCCGCGTGGTCGAGGTAAGCCATGGTGGGCCCGATTCTACGGGGCCGAGTTCAAGCGGCCTCGGGTGCTCCTGGAGTTGGCTGTAAGGCACCCGGCGCTGTCGGCTGTGCCCGCCCTCCCCCTGAGCCCTCACCCCTCCGGCCTCAGAAGCTCCAGGACACCGTGTTCGTCGTCTCCATCAGGGTTGCCAGGACGACGAGGTCGGCCACGCCCAGGCCCATGCCCAGGAAGGCGCGGCCTCGGCGGGTCGTGCCGCGCTTGAGGGCGAGGGCGGCCAGGACGATCGCGATGGGGCCGAGGAAGAGGTTGAGGACGAGGAGGCCCAGGAGTCCGAGGACGAAGGAGGCGACGGCCATGCCGTCGGCGTCGCGGCCTCGGGTGCGCGTGGTGGTCGTTCCGGTCTGCTGACGTGCGGCGGTGAGCTGCATGGTCGGTCTGCTCCCAACGGCGAAGGGGACGGTCAGTCGGTGGTGCGGGTGCGGCGGGCGTGGCGCTCGCGGTACGCGAAGACCGCGAGCCAGAGGGCGATGCCGGCCGCGAGGGCGGACGAGACGGCCAGCGGCACATGGGCGACGGTGCCCAGGACGACACCCAGCAGCAGAAGTGCGGCGACGAGGAACAACATGGTGGGTTCGCCTCTCGGTACGGGTTCGTTCGTTACGGCTGGGTGAACGGTTGTGGTTACAACTGTTCACTGACTGCCAAGTCTAGCGCGTCGCCCGGCTTTGCAATTACGGAGAACAGTTGTTAACTGCATGGTATGAGTCACACCCTCGGCATCCGGCAGGTCCAGAAGCAGAAGACCCGGCAGGCGCTCATGGACGCCGCGCTCGGACTGCTGGAGGAGCAGAGCCTCAGCAGCCTGGGACTTCGCGAGGTCACCCGGGCCGTGGGCGTCGCCCCGACCGCGTTCTACCGGCACTTCCGGTCGACCGCCGACCTCGGTGTCGCGCTGGTCGAGGAGGTGCTCGGCAGTCTGCACCCGGTGCTCGGGGATCTGATGTCGGCGGTGGGCGACAGCGACGAACTCATCGAGCGCGCCGTCGATCTGATCGCCCGCCACGTGGACGCGTACCCCGCGCACGTCCGGTTCATCGCGCGCGAACGGCACAGCGGGGTCCAGCCGGTGCGGGACGCCATCCAGGGGCAACTGGTGCGGTTCGCCGAGGAGGTGCGCGATGAGCTGGCCAGGCGGCCGGAGACCGACGGGTGGACCGACGCCGACCGGCTGATGCTCGCGGGGCTGTACGTCGATCAGATGCTGGTGACCGCCTCGCTGTTCCTGGAGGTCCAGGGCGAGCCCGAGGAGGAGCGTCTGCGGGCGACCCGGCTGGCGGGCCGCCGTATGCGGCTGATCAGCATCGGCTGTCGCCACTGGCTGGACTGAGCCGGCGGCACATACGAAGAGGGAGGGCGCGCCCGGCGATCGGGCGCGCCCTCCCTCTTCATACTTACGGTCAGCTGCCCTTGGACGCCGACGCCGACGCCGAGGCCTCCTGGTCAGGCGCCCCGCTCGGGGCCTGCCCGCCCTGCCCCTGCTGACCGCCGCCACCGGGGCCGCCGCAGCCGCCACCGCCGCCGGGGCCGCCGTTCTGGCCGCCTCCGCCGGGGGCACCGCTCGGCGCGCCGGAGGGCTGGCCCGAGGGCGCGCCGGACGGGGCACCGGACGGCGCCTGGCCGTTCGCGGACGGCTGGCCGGAGGGGGCGCCCGAGGGGGCTCCGGACGGCGCACCCGACGGGGCCTGGCAGCTCTGTTGGCCGGTGGTGCCGTTGTTCGAGGTGGACGACGACGAGTCGCTGGAGCCGCACGCCACAAGGAAGAGGGGTGCGGCCGCCAGCAGGGCGACGGCGGGGACGAGACGCGCACGCTTCATGAGAGACAACTCCAAGAACGATGAGGGAGTTCGTGAGCGGCATCGAAGCAACGCAGCTTGGGGCTCTCTTGGGTTCGCGCTGTGCCAAGCCTGTGCGAACCGCAAAGCGATCACCAACACACCCCGCCCGACCTGGCCTTTCACACCTCCACCGCAACTCGCGCCTGGTACAAGCTCGTGACAGAGGAGCACCGCGCCATCGGCTCCCGGGCCGCCGGGACTCTCAGTCCGACAGCCTGGCGCGTGCCAACTGCCGTGACTGCGCGACCAGTCGGTCCGCGCTGTCCCAGACCTCGGCGTCCTCCTCCAGGAAGCCGCCGGCGAGGTTGCGGGTGGAGATGGCGACGCGGAGCGGGCCGGGCGCCGGGCGGCAGCGGACGTGGACGGTCAGCTCGACCGTCGGGACCCAGCCCTTGAGGCCCAGCTCGAAGGCGGTCGGCGGCAGCGCGTCCACGGCGAGGAGCAGGGAGAAGGGGTCGGCATCGCGGCCGTCGGCGAGCCCGAACCAGGACCGCATCTCGCCCTTGCCGGAGGGCGCGCCGAGCGCCCAGCCGAGGGTCGCGGGGTCGAGCTTCAGGAACAGCCGGTCGGTGATCGCGGAGCCGCCGGGGACGGGGCCGGGGGCGTCCTGCGGGCCGAAGCACTGCTCGATCGGCGGGATCGCGGGCGGCTTCGCCGTCGTACGGACGTCGTCCGGGAGGGCGTCGAGATCGCCGTAGGAGGCGAGGACCCGTATCCGCTCGATCTCCCGGCCCGCGTCGTCGTACTGGAAGAGGGATGCCTGGCCGGTCGACAGGGTCCTGCCGGTGCGTACGACGTCGGTGCGCACGACCGCCGGGCCCGGCTGGGAGGCGGTCAGGTAGTGCGCGGAGATCGTGAACGGGTCGCCGTGCGGCAGCGCGTCGGCGAGGGCACGGCCGAGCACGGCGAGCAGATAACCGCCGTTGACGGCGCCGATGATGGTCCAGCCGGCCGAGAGGTCGATGTCGTAGACGCCGGGTCCCCGTCGGGTGACCGCGGTGTCCCGGTCGAACTCGCTGTCGCCGACGGTGGCCTGTACGGAAGCTGCTTCGGGCATGGGTGAACCGTACAACAGGTGATTACTAAGCGGTAGCTTTATGTGTTGCGGTGACGTTTCACCCGAGCCGGTCCCGGTCGCCTCGCCTCTCCCCCGCCGGCCTCACCCCTCCTCGACCGCCGCCGACCGCCGGTTCCAGGCCCGTGGCGCGCGCCAGTGGTACCGCATCGCCAGCAGCCGCAGCACGAAGGCCGTGATCGCGGCGAGGGCCGAGGTGACGGGGGTCAGGGCGTCCTGGCTGATACACAGGACGACCATCCCCGCGCCGACCATCGCGGGCACGGCGTACAGGTCGCGGTCCCAGCGCAACAGCGAGGGCACCTCGTTGGCGAGGACGTCCCGCAGCACACCGCCGCCGACCGCCGTGGCGAGGCCGAGGACGAGGGAGGCGGTCAGGCCGAGGCCGTAGTCGTACGCCTTCGCCGTGCCCGCGACGCAGAACAGGCCGAGGCCGGCGGCGTCGAAGACGTTGACCCCGGCCTGGATGCGCTCCACGTGGGGGTGGAGGAAGAAGACGAGGAGGGCGGCGAGCAGCGGGGTGACGAAGTAGCCGAGGTCGGTGAAGGCGGCCGGCGGTACGGCGCCGATGACCAGGTCGCGGAAGAGCCCGCCGCCGAGCGCGGTCACCTCGGCGAGGACGGCGATACCGAAGACGTCGAAGTTCTTGCGGACGGCCAGCAGTGCGCCGGAGATCGCGAAGACGAAGATGCCGATCAGGTCGAGCGGATAGGGAGACACCCCTACATTGTGACGCAGCAACGAGCCCCCGCCTTCCATTGCAAGGCGAGGGCTCGTTCTCACTTACTTGTCGTCGGCGTCACCGGGGTCCTCGGCAGCCTCGGGCTTCTCGGCTGCCTCGGGCTTCTTGGCAGCTTCGGGCTCGTTGGCAGCTTCGGGCGCCTTGACGGCCTCAGGCTCCTCGGCGGCCTCGGGCGCGGCGGGCGCCTCCGTCGCGGCGGGCGGTTCCGTCGCCGTCGGGGGCTCGGGCTCCGCGGGCGGCGCCTCCGTCGTCTTCACCGTGTCCGGTACCAGCTCGGCCGCCTCCTTCGCGGCCGTCAGCAGGACGATGTCCTGCGGCTGCTGGTCCGCGAAGTTCTCGGGGTGGTGGCAGGCGACCCGCTGCCCCGGCCGCAGCTCGGCCAGCGGCGGTTCGGTGGTGGTGCAGACCTGCGTGGCCTTCCAGCACCGGGTGTGGAAGCGGCAGCCGCTCGGCGGCGCGATCGGCGAGGGCACGTCGCCCTTGAGCAGAATGCGCTCGCTCTTGGCACCCCGGCGCGACGGGTCCGGGATCGGCACGGCCGACAGCAGCGCCTTGGTGTACGGGTGCATCGGCGCCGTGTACAGGGAGTCCCGGTCGGCCAGCTCCACGATCTTGCCGAGGTACATCACGGCGATGCGGTCGGAGACGTGGCGGACCACCGAGAGGTCGTGCGCGATGATCACGTACGTCAGGCCGAGCTCGTCCTGGAGGTCGTCCATCAGGTTGACGACCTGGGCCTGGATGGACACGTCGAGCGCGGAGACCGGCTCGTCCGCGACGACCATCCGGGGCTTGAGCGCGAGCGCGCGGGCTATGCCGATGCGCTGGCGCTGGCCGCCGGAGAACTCGTGCGGGTACCGGTTGTAGTGCTCGGGGCTGAGGCCGACCAGCTCCAGGAGGCGCTGGACCTCCTTCTTCACCCCGCCCTCGGGCTCGACGCCCTGGAGCCTGAACGGCGCCGAGACGATGGTGCCGATGGTGTGCCGGGGGTTCAGGGAGCCGTACGGGTCCTGGAAGATCATCTGGATGTCGCGGCGCAGCGGCCGCATCCCGGCGGTCTTGAGGTGCGTGATGTCCGTGCCGTCGAACTCGACCTTGCCACCGCTCGGCTCCAGCAGGCGGGTGATGAGCCGGCCCATGGTCGACTTGCCGCAGCCGGACTCCCCGACGACACCGAGGGTCTCGCCCCGGCGCACCTCGAAGTCGATGCCGTCGACGGCCTTGACCGCCCCGACCTGCCTCTGGAGCAGGCCCTTCTTGATGGGGAAGTGCTTGACCAGGCCCTCGACCTTGAGCAGCGGCTTCTCGTCGGCGTCGGCGCGCGGGGCCGGCACGGCGGCCCGGGTCTCAGTCTCGCTCACAGCTTCGGCGCAATCTCTTCGGTCCAGATCCGCGTACGGTCCTCCTGCGACAGGTGGCAGGCGGTGAAGTGCCGGCCGCCGACCTCGCGCAGGTCGGGGCGCTCGGTGCGGGTGACGTTGTCCTTGGGGACGTCCGCGTAGGGGCAGCGCGGGTTGAAGGCGCAGCCCGAGGGGACGTTGATGAGGCTCGGCGGCTGGCCCTTGACCGGGATGAGCCGGTCGGTCTGGGCACGGTCGATGCGCGGCATCGAGCCGAGCAGGCCCCAGGTGTAGGGGTGCTGCGGCTGGTAGAAGATGTCGTCGACCGGTCCGCGCTCCACGCACCGGCCGCCGTACATCACGAGGATGTCGTCGGCGATCTCGGCGACCACGCCGAGGTCGTGCGTGATGATGATGACCGCGGAGCCGAACTCCTTCTGCAGATCCCGGATGAGGTCCAGGATCTGCGCCTGGACGGTGACGTCCAGGGCGGTCGTGGGCTCGTCGGCGATGAGCAGTTCGGGGTTGTTGACCAGGGCCATCGCGATCATGGCGCGCTGGCGCATACCACCGGAGAACTCGTGCGGGTAGCCGTCGACGCGCTTGTGGGGCTCGGGGATGCCGACGCGGTCGAGGAGTTCGATGGCGCGCTTGCGCGCGACCTTCTTGCTGACGTCGTGATGGACGCGGTACGCCTCGACGATCTGGCTGCCGACCTTGTAATACGGGTGCATCGCGGACAGCGGGTCCTGGAAGATCATCGCCATGTCGCGGCCGCGCAGCCGGCGCACCTCGTCGGGGCTCGCCCCGACGAGTTCCTTGCCGTCCAGCCAGATCTCGCCGGACATCCGCACGTTCTTGCCGCGCGCCCCGAGCCGGTGCAGGCCCATGATCGCCAGCGAGGTCACCGACTTGCCGGAGCCGGACTCGCCCACGATGCCGAGGGTCTTGCCCTTCTCCAGCTGGAAGGAGAGACCGTCGACGGACTTGACCACGCCGTCGTCGGTCGGGAAGTGCACCTTGAGGTCACGCACTTCGAGGAACGCCTCGGGGGCGTCCCCGGCGCGTGTGGGCTCGCCGACGGCGGCCCCGGTCTTGGTCAGTTCGGTCACGAGAGCCTCACCCGCGGGTCGATCGTGGCGTACAGCAGGTCCACCACAAGGTTCATGAAGACGACGAAGAACGCCGCGAGCAGGGTCACCCCGAGGATCGGGGGCAGGTCGTTGGCGCTGATCGACTGGACCGCGTACTCACCGATGCCGTGCAGGGAGAACACGGTCTCGGTGATGAGGGCACCGCCGAGGAGCAGTCCGACGTCCATGCCGAAGACCGTCACCAGCGGGGTCAGCGCGGCCCGCAGACCGTGCTTGACGACCACGTTGCGCTCGCGCAGGCCCTTGGCCCGTGCGGTGCGGATGTAGTCCTCGTTCATCGTCTCCAGCATGCCCGAGCGGGTGAGCCGGGCGTAGATGGCGGAGTAGAGGAGCGCCAGCGAGCACCAGGGCAGGAAGAGGGTGTTGGCCCACTGCGAGGGGTTCTCGGTGAAGGGGACGTAAACCCTGCCGAAGATCTCCAGCTTGTAGCTGAACAGCAGCAGGGCCAGCTGACCGGTGAAGAACATGGGCAGGGAGACGCCCGCGAGCGCCACACCCATCGCGGACCGGTCGAAGAACGACCCGGGCTTCAGGGCCGAGATGACACCGGCCGTGATACCGCCCAGCAGCCACAGCACGGCGGCGCCGGAGGCGAGCGAGATGGTCACCGGCAGCCGACTGGTGAGCTGCGGCCAGACCTCCAGGTGGTCCTTGAAGGAGTAGCCGAAGCAGGGGGCGTCACAGCGGACCGTGCTGGGCCCCAGGTCGTACGTGGCACCGGAGACAATGCCCTTGATGAAGTTCCAGTACTGCTCGTAGACCGGCTGGTCCAGGCCGAGGTTCCGCTTGACCGCCGCGATGTCCGCGGGCGAGGGGTTCTTGCCGATGTACTGCTGTGCCAGCTGGTCGGCGGTCTGTCCGGCGAGCTTCGGCAGGATGAAGAAGATGCCGAAGGTGACCGCGGTGACGACGAGCAGCAGGATCACCGCCGCGATCGTCCGGCGGATGATGTACGAGATCACGAGGACCGGCGCCGGCGCCCGCAGGGTGTTCTCCCGCGGGCGCCAATGCCTTCACCTGCCTTCCGGGGCTACTTCTTTTCCGTGGTACCGATGTTGAGGTAGTCGTACTGACCGCTGAAGGCCGAGGACGACACCAGGTTGGTGGCGTACGGCGAGCGGTACAGCAGGACCTTGAAGTAGGTCAGCGGCACGATGGCGGCCTGCTCCATGACCAACTTGTCGACCTCGGTGTACGCGGCGGTACGGGCGGCCTCGTCGGTGTTGCCGATCGCGTCGTCCAGCAGCTTGTTGACCTTGGGGTCGTCCAGCTCGGACAGGTTGGTGTTACCGGACTGGCCGATGGCCTTGCCGTGCACGATCTGCTGCAGGAAGCCGTAGCCGGTCGGCCAGTCGGAACCCCACTGCATCATGATCAGGCCGATGTTGTTCTTCTTGTTGAAGGACGGCACACCCGCGTAGTCGGAGAAGTACTTGCCCGACGGGTACTGCTTGATGTCGGCCTCGATGCCGACCTTCTTCAGCGCCTCGACGACCGCGGTGGCCGCGTCGACCTCGCCCTGACGGTCGGTGCGGGCGGAGATGGAGGTCTTGAAGCCGCCCTCCTTGCCGCAGGCCTTCAGGCTCTCCTTGGCCTTGGTGACGTCACCCTTGCTGTCCGGGGTGGCGTACAGGTCGGCCTTCTCGTAGCCCGTGACGTCGGGGGGCAGCACCGTGGAGGCGATGTCACCGCGGATCGGGCCGCCCATGGCGGTCTGCACGGCGACCTTGTCGATCGCGTACTCGACGGCCTTGCGGCAGTCGACGTTGTCGAACGGCGCGACCTTGGTGTTGATCGCCGTGTAGACGAGACGGCCGCCGGACGCGTTGTCCGTGTTGGCCAGCATCTCCTTGTCCTTGAGGACCTGAGCCTGGGTCTGGGCGTCGACACCGGTGCCCTGGATGTCGATCATGGTGTCGCCGGCCAGGATGTCCTTGTCGATGGTGGCCTTGTTGACCTTCAGGTTCACCACGATCTTTTCCGGGTACTGCTTGCGCAGCGGGTCCGTCTTGGCGTCCCACTCCGTGTTGCGGACGAGGACGATCTGCTTGCCCTCCTCGTACTTCTGGAACTTGTACGAGCCGGTGGAGACGACCTTCTTGGTGTAGTCGACGCCGGTGTCCTTGGCCCTCGGCACCGGAGCCGTCTGCGGCATGCTCGCCAGGTAGTCGAAGTCGGCGAAGGGCTTGTTGAGCTTGAAGACGATGGTGTTGTCGTCCGGCGTCTCGAGGGACGAGATGCCCGCCTCGTTCTTGTCCTTGTACGGGCCCTTGTACTTGTCCCCGCCGTCCAGCAGCTGCTGGAAGTAGTTGGGGCCCGAGGAGAGCACGTCACGCGCGAAGTTCGAGCGCTCGACCGCGTACTTGACGTCCTTCGAGGTGACGACGGTGCCGTCCTCGAACTTGACGCCCTGGCGGATCTTGTACGTCCAGGTCTTGCCGCCGTCGCTGGGGGTGCCCGCGCTCTCGGCCAGGTCCGGGACGAGCTCGTTGCCCGCCTCGCCCGCGCCGGGCTTGAACGTCATCAGCGGACGCGCGTAGAGGCGGCTGAAGTTGAAGCCGTACGCGTAGTACATGTTGCCCGGGTCGAGGGACTCGGGGGTGTCCGTACTGGCGTAGGTGACCGTGCCGCCCTTCGCCGTGGACTCGTTCACGACACCCTTGGTCGCGGCGTTCGCGCCGGCGCCCTTGGGGGTGTCCTCCGTGCCGTCTTCCGCCTTGCTGCACGCGGACAGAAGCAGGCCGGCGCTGCTCACAACCGCGACAGCGGCCATTGCTGACCTTCGCATGATGGTCGGTTTCCCCTTCGTAGTTGGACAGTTGAGTGGGACTTCGGGCCACAACCGGGCCGCGGTCGCAGACGTCAGCGGCTGCGGGGGTCGAGGGCGTCCCGGAGGCCGTCACCGAGGAGGTTGAAGGCCAGCACCGTGATGAAGATCGCGAGGCCGGGAACGATCATGTATTGCGGGTCGACCTGGAAGAAGTCGACCGCGTCGTTGAGCATTCCGCCCCAGGAGGCCTGCGGCGGCTGGATTCCGACGCCGAGGAAGCTGAGCGACGCCTCGAAGATGATGTTGGTCGGGATGAGCAGCGTCGAGTAGACGATGATCGGCGCGACGAGGTTGGGCAGCAGCTCCTTGAACAGGACGTACGGGCCGCCGGCCCCCATCCCCCGCGAGGCGTCGATGAACTCCCGCTCGCGCAGCGCCAGGGTCTGACCGCGCACGATGCGGCCCATGTACGGCCAGTTGAAGAAGCCGATGACGAAGATCAGCACCGAGATGTGCAGCGGTAGGCCTTTGAGGCCGAAGGCGCCGCCCTGGAGCGTCGCGGAGATGGCGATGGCGAAGAGCAACAGCGGGAACGCCAGGAAGGTGTCCATCAGCCGGCTCACGATGGTGTCGACCCGGCCGCCGTAGTAGCCGGCGACCAGGCCGAGCACCACTCCGATGGCGTTGGACAGGATCGTCGCGCCGAAGGCGACGACCAGGGAGACCCAGGAGCCCTCGAGAATGCGGGCGAGGATGTCACGGCCGAACTTGGGGTCGACCCCGAGTGGGTGGTCCCAGCTCATCCCACCGAAGTCGCCCTTGGGCAGGGAGGTGTTGGCGTCGATCAGATCCTGGTTGAAGGTGTTGGGGTCGAGCCCCAGCATCGACTGCAGCGGCCGGGAGAGGGCCGCGATCAGGATCAGCAGGACGACGACGACACCGCCCGCGACCGCCACCTTGTCGCGCTTGAAGCGGGTCCAGGCGATCTGGCCGAGTGAACGGCCCTCGATCTTCTTGGCCTCGACACCTGCCAGCACGGCCTCGGGCTGCGCCTCGGCCTGCGATCCGGTCGTCTCAATGGGTGCGGTCATCGTCCCTCGTGCTTGCCCGTGCCGGTGGTTGCCGACTGTGCCTGACGGCCGCCCGGGTCTGCGGTGCGGTCCGTCACCACTGCTGCTCTCTTGCTCTGTGACTACTGATGGGTACGAGGGGGAGGTACGGCATCGAACTTCACCGTATGAACAGCGTGTTCGCCCGATCCCCCCATCGCTCTGGGGGAGTCTTCAACGGTCGCGCGATCAGGCACCAGACCCGGCGGCGAATGTATGCGCAACCGTGATGTGGCCAGCGGCGTTCCGCTATCCGGACGTGACGCTCTGTTGAGCGGTGGGAACCGCCCCGGTGCGGCTCAGTAGCCGCCGGGGTAGCCGTATCCGCCCGCCGCCGGGGCCTGTGCCGGGGCGGCGTGGGCCTCGCGGTCGTAGAAGGGGCGGGCGCCGGCCCGCAGCCACATGGCGACCGGGTCGTACTCGTCGGACATGGCGACGGTGGAGACGGGCAGACCGTCCGGGACCGCGCCGATGGACTGCTGCATCATCGCCCGCACCGAGTCCACGGCGGGCGGCGAGGTGTCGTAGACGTCGAGGCCGATGGCCAGATACGGCGCGCCGAGCGCGGGCTGCACCCAGGCGCGGCGCAGCGAGCGCACGGCGGGGGTGCGGTGGGCGTTCTGGGTCAGCAGGGCGTAGAACTGCGGGATCTCGATGGCCGGCTCGGACAGCCGCAGCGGGCCGGCGGGCTGCCGCTCCAGGCCCGTGGCGATCCGGCGCAGATCGAGCCAGGGGATGCCGAGGCCGCCGCCCGGCGCGTGCGGGTTCAGCCACAGGCCGTAGTGGTCGGGGTAGAGGGTGCGGGCCACGTCGAGGCCGTCGACGACCTCGTAGCTGCGGTTCCAGCCACTGGCGGAGAGTTCCTGGGCGGAGGTGACGCACGGGGCGTAGTTGAAGCCGTCGACCTCCATGTTCCCGTACTGCGCGTCCGGGGAGCCGGCCTGGCCGTGCCAGAGCAGCATCCAGATCTGGCCGGAGGGCGGGGAGGCGAGGGCACGCAGCAGCGCCTCGTAGGCGTCGTAACGCCCGGGCGTCACCTGGCGCAGCATGTGCTCGACCTGCCCGGTGGCGATGCCGCTCGCGCTCACGTTGGCCGCCCTTCCCTGTTGGACCTTGGTTATAGGAACCAGCTTAGGTGGTGTGCGGGTTGAGCCGGTCAGGGCTCGGGGGTTGTTGTGCGTTGCGGACCGCGGGTGCGTTGTGGCTGGTCGCGCCCGCGCGGCGGAGCCGCATATCGATACAGCCCCGCGCCCCTTTGGGGGCGCTGTCAGTACCCCTGTTGATAGAAGGGACGGACCCTTTCCCTCAGCCAGTCGCCCACCGGGTCCTGGGCGACGTCCAGGAAGACCATGTTGACCGGCCAGGGGACGGGGGCCTTGGCGAGGGCTCGGCCGAGGGCGGCCAGGGGGTGGGTGCGGTCCGCCTCCCAGGAACCCAGTTCGACGCCGATGAAGAGCACGGGGTCGGCAGTCTCGATGGCGGCGAGGCAGCGGCGGGCGGAGAGGACCACTCCGGTTCCGGCGAACTCGGTGGAGGCCGCGGCGAGGAAGTCCACGGGGTCGTCCTGCCAGTCCGGCTCGAACAGCCGGACGCGGGCGCCGTTCGCCGAGCCGTCCAGCGGGGTCCGCCCGGCCCGGCACAGCTCGGCCACGGCCGGCGGCGGCAGCGGGATGCCCACGACACCGTCCGGGTTCAGGGCGAGGCCGATCTGCGGGGGCAGACCGCGCGCGAACTCGACGGCCGGGGCGATCGTGTACGACATGTGGTTGCCGACGACCTGCCGGAACTGCTCCTCGGAGCTGAAGACCGGCACATACGCCTGGCCGCCGACCTCCATCGTGGGCAGATCCAGCTGGCCGCTCTGCGGACCGCCGCCCTCGGGCAGCGGCACCCAGACGAAGCTGCGGGCCAGCACCTCCACGATCCGGGCCCCGGCCTGGGGCACCCCGAGCGAGGCGGACAGCACCTCCTCCAGCTCATTGCCGGGCCAGCCTCCGTGCCCATGGGGATGCGCCTGTGCCGGGAAGTCCGCCGGGAAGTCCATCTGCTGCCTACCGCTTTGCTCCGTGATGCTGTTGTAGCTGCACCTTAATTGCTTCGGAAGGACTCGGGGGCCGCCGCGGAGCCTTCCCGTCGTCTCACCCCACGAAGTCGATCCGCTTCAGGACGTCCGCCGCGGCCCGGTCGATGATCACCGCCGCCCCGCATCCCTTCGGCAGCCGCCCCTTCTCCACCGCCCGCAGCAGCCGGGTCATGGCGCCCCGGTGCCGGGCGAAGGCGTACCGCGAGACCCCCCGTCCGCGCTCCCGCTGTCCGTCCCGGGCCTCACCGGGAGTGACGTCGAGCAGCAGCAGATGCAGGGTGCCGCCCCGCCTGCGGGCCTCGCGCGCGAGCCAGCTCCGCACCCACGCCTGTGTCCCGCAGTCGTGCACGACGATGCCCTCCCCCGAGCGGAGGGCGCGCCGCAGCCCCGCGTAGTGGGCGAGACGGACGAAGGGCCGGTAGGCCGCGTACGGCAGCCGGTGGCCGAAGCGGGCGTCGAAGCGGTCGCGGGTGTCCTGGGAGTCGATGCGGACGCCGGGCACCGCCCGCCGCATCAGCGTCGACTTGCCGCTGCCGGGGAGCCCGGTGACCACCACCAGGTCGTCCGGCTCGAAGGACAGCCCGTGAGGGCTGCGCCCGGCACGCTCCCTGAGATCGCGGACGACCGCCCTCGGGAACGGGCCGCACGCCTCGCCGGCCGGTGCGACGGGCTGCTTGGGCATGGCGATGCCCGAGGTCGTCGCATACGCCGTGGTCCTGTTCACCGTGATCGTCCTCCCCAGGGGTATGGGAGACCCATCCCCACAGACTGTAAAGAGAAGGTAATGCCCGATCCCTCCTGATTCAGTCCTCGTATTGCCACAAGAGTGCTACGGACCGCTGTGTCTGCTTGTTCTCGTCGTTCCCCCACCTGTGAAAGGTCCCCCTGCCGCACCGCGTCGATGCGTGCAATGATGTGCGCGCCAACTGCATACCGGCCGCTTGAATCCGCGCGGGAGAGCTCCCAGCAGCAGTGCGCTGGGGCGCCGAAGGAGCAAGTCCCTCCCTTGAATCTCTCAGGCCCAGATACCGCGCGGGCGAGGCACATCTGAAAAGCGGGCCGCACCTCTCTTCCGCAGGGGACGGCCCCACCCAAGGTGCAAACCACGACCACCAGTACGTACGGTCGTGGTGAACCTCTCAGGTTCCGATGACAGATGGGGAGGAACGCCCTCGCCTGTCATGCCCTGGGAGCAGAACCGATGAGCAACAGCCCCACCGCCGGACCGCGCCATACGGCGCTCGATGCCCTGCATCGTTCGCTCGGCGCGACGATGACCGACTTCGCGGGCTGGGACATGCCCCTGCGCTACGGCTCCGAGCGCGACGAGCACCTCGCCGTCCGTACGAAGGCCGGTCTCTTCGACCTCTCCCACATGGGCGAGATCACCGTCACCGGCCCGGGGGCCGCCGCGCTGCTGGACCACGCGCTGGTCGGCAACATCGGCGCGGTGAAGCCCGGCCGCGCCCGCTACACCATGATCTGCCGCGAGGACGGCGGCATCCTCGACGACCTGATCGTCTACCGGCTCGCCGACACGGAGGCCGGTTCCTCGACGTACATGGTCGTCGCGAACGCCTCCAACGCCCAGGTGGTGCTGGACGCGCTCGTCGAGCGTTCCGCCGGGTTCGACGCCGAGGTGCGCGACGACCGGGACGCGTACGCGCTGATCGCCGTCCAGGGCCCCGAGTCGCCCGGCATCCTGGCCGCCCTCACCGACGCCGACCTCGACGGCCTGAAGTACTACGCGGGCCTGCCCGGCACGGTCGCCGGGGTCCCCGCGCTGATCGCGCGCACCGGGTACACCGGCGAGGACGGCTTCGAGCTGTTCGTGAAGCCGGAGCACGCCGTCGAGCTGTGGCAGGCGCTGACCAAGGCGGGCGAGGGCGCCGGCCTGGTGCCCTGCGGGCTGTCCTGCCGGGACACGCTGCGCCTGGAGGCGGGGATGCCGCTGTACGGGCACGAGCTGTCCACCGCGCTGACGCCCTTCGACGCCGGGCTCGGGCGGGTCGTGAAGTTCGAGAAGGAGGGCGACTTCGTCGGGCGTGCGGCGCTCGCCGAGGCCGCCGAGCGCGCCGCCTCCGCCCCGCCGCGGGTCCTGGTCGGGCTGGTCGCCGAGGGCCGCCGGGTGCCGCGCGCCGGATACCCGGTCGTCGCCGACGGCCAGGTGATCGGCGAGGTCACCTCCGGCGCCCCCTCCCCCACCCTGGGCAGGCCGATCGCCATGGCGTACGTCGACGCCACGCACTCCGCGCCGGGCACCACCGGTGTGGGCGTGGACATCCGGGGCAGTCACGAGCCGTACGAGGTCGTGGCGCTGCCGTTCTACCAGCGGCGGAAGTGACACCTTCGTAGTCGTCCGGAAGCGGCGTCCGTACGGACCCCGAGCGTGACGCCGGGCACATTCACGCTGCTCACCAGCGGTTTCAGCAGTCCCCCCTTCATCATCACTCCCCCGCGTACAGGAGAATTCAGGCCATGAGCAACCCCCAGCAGCTGCGCTACAGCAAGGAGCACGAGTGGCTGTCGGGCGCCGAGGACGGCGTCTCGACGGTCGGCATCACGGAGTTCGCGGCGAACGCGCTCGGCGATGTCGTCTACGCCCAGCTCCCCGAGGTGGGCTCCACGGTGACCGCGGGCGAGACCTGTGGCGAACTGGAGTCCACGAAGTCGGTCAGCGACCTGTACTCGCCGGTCTCCGGTGAGATCACCGAGATCAACGAGGACGTCGTCAACGACCCGTCGCTGGTGAACACCGCCCCCTTCGAGGGCGGCTGGCTGTTCAAGGTACGCGTCGCGGAGGAGCCGGACGATCTGCTCTCCGCCGACGAGTACGTCGCCCACACCGCCGGCTGAGAAGACGAGGTCGTACGCATGTCGCTTCTGAACACGCCCCTGCACGAGCTGGACCCGGAGGTCGCCGCCGCCGTCGACGCCGAGCTGCACCGTCAGCAGTCAACCCTGGAGATGATCGCCTCGGAGAACTTCGCTCCGGTCGCGGTCATGGAGGCCCAGGGCACGGTGCTGACCAACAAGTACGCCGAGGGCTACCCCGGCCGCCGCTACTACGGCGGCTGTGAGCACGTCGACGTCACCGAGCAGATCGCCATCGACCGGATCAAGGAGCTGTTCGGCGCCGAGTACGCCAACGTCCAGCCCCACTCCGGCGCCTCGGCCAACCAGGCCGCGCTCTTCGCGCTGGCCCAGCCCGGCGACACCATCCTCGGGCTGGACCTGGCCCACGGCGGCCACCTCACCCACGGCATGCGCCTGAACTTCTCCGGCAAGCAGTTCGACGTGGTCGCCTACCACGTCGACACCGCCACCGGACTGGTCGACATGGCCGAGCTGGAGAAGCTCGCCAAGGAGCACCGCCCGAAGGTGATCATCGCGGGGTGGTCGGCGTACCCGCGTCAGCTGGACTTCGCCGAGTTCCGGCGGATCGCCGACGAGGTCGGGGCCTACCTGTGGGTCGACATGGCGCACTTCGCCGGTCTGGTCGCGGCCGGGCTGCACCCCAACCCCGTCGCGTACGCGGACGTGGTCACCTCCACCACGCACAAGACCCTCGGCGGTCCGCGCGGCGGGATCATCCTGGCGAAGAAGGAGTTCGCGAAGAAGCTCAACTCGTCGGTGTTCCCCGGCTTCCAGGGCGGTCCGCTGGAGCATGTGATCGCGGCGAAGGCGGTGTCCTTCAAGGTCGCGGCCTCCGAGGAGTTCAAGGAGCGCCAGCTCCGTACGGTCGAGGGCGCCCGCATCCTCGCCGAGCGGCTGACCGCCCCGGACGCCCGGGAGGCCGGTGTCGACGTCCTGTCCGGCGGCACCGACGTGCATCTGATCCTGGTCGACCTGCGCGCCTCCGAGCTGGACGGGCAGCAGGCCGAGGACCGGCTCCACGAGGTCGGCATCACCGTCAACCGCAACGCCGTCCCCGACGACCCGCGTCCGCCGATGGTGACCTCCGGGCTGCGTATCGGCACCCCGGCCCTGGCCACCCGCGGCTTCACCGCCGAGGACTTCACCGAGGTCGCGGACGTCATCGCCGAGGCGCTGAAGCCGTCGTACGACGCGGAGGCGCTGAAGGCCCGGGTCAAGGCCCTCGCCGACAAGCACCCGCTGTACCCGGGGCTGGGGAAGTAACCCCGACTTCATCGGTACGTAGTCCCGCTTTTCCGGGGCACCGCGCACACTGGGGAACGAGCGCGGTGCCCCACCCCCTGCACAACCCTCCCCCGTTCTGAGGAGTCACCGTGGCCATCTCCGTCTTCGACCTGTTCTCGGTCGGCATCGGCCCGTCCAGCTCCCACACGGTCGGCCCGATGCGGGCCGCCCGGATGTTCGCCCGCCGGCTGCGCAACGAGGAACTGCTCGCGGGCGTCGCCGCCGTACGCGTGGAGCTGTACGGCTCACTCGGCGCGACCGGTCACGGCCACGGCACCCCGAAGGCCGTCCTCCTGGGCCTGGAAGGCGCCTCGCCGCGCACGGTGGACGTCGAGTCGGCCGAGGACCGGGTGGAGGCGATCAGGGGCTCGGGCCGGATCCGGCTGCTCGACGAGCACGAGATCCCCTTCGACTTCGACCGGGACCTGGTCCTGCACCGCCGCAAGACGCTGCCCTACCACGCCAACGGCATGACGATCTGGGCGTACGACACCGGTGGCGCCGAACTTCTGTCGAAGACGTACTACTCCGTCGGCGGCGGATTCGTCGTCGACGAGGACGCGGTCGGCGCGGACCGCATCAAGCTCGACGACACGCCCCTCAAGTACCCCTTCCGCACGGGCGACGAGCTGCTCCGGGTGGCCAAGGAGACGGGTCTGTCGATCTCCGCGCTGATGCTGGAGAACGAGCGGGCCTGGCGCACCGAGGACGAGATCCGCTCCGGGCTCCTCGACATCTGGCGGGTGATGCAGGCCTGCGTCTCGCGCGGCATGTCCCGCGAGGGCATCCTGCCGGGCGGTCTGCGCGTACGCCGCCGCGCCTCCATGTCGGCCCGTCAGCTCCGGGCGGAGGGCGACCCGCTGGCCCGCTCCATGGAGTGGATCACGCTCTACGCGATGGCCGTGAACGAGGAGAACGCGGCCGGTGGCCGGGTCGTCACCGCCCCGACGAACGGCGCGGCCGGCATCATCCCGGCCGTCCTGCACTACTACATCAACTTCGTGCCGGGCGCCGACGAGGAGGGAGTCGTCCGCTTCCTGCTCGCCGCCGGTGCCATCGGCATGCTCTTCAAGGAGAACGCCTCCATCTCCGGCGCCGAGGTCGGCTGCCAGGGCGAGGTCGGCTCCGCCTGCTCCATGGCGGCGGGCGCGCTGGCGGAGGTGCTGGGCGGCAGCCCCGAACAGGTCGAGAACGCCGCCGAGATCGGCATGGAACACAACCTCGGCCTCACCTGCGACCCCGTCGGCGGCCTCGTCCAGATCCCCTGCATCGAACGCAACGGCATGGCCGCGGTGAAGGCCGTCACGGCGGCCAGGATGGCGATGCGCGGCGACGGCACCCACAAGGTGTCCCTGGACAAGGTCATCAAGACGATGAAGGACACGGGCGCCGACATGAGCGTCAAGTACAAGGAGACCGCGCGGGGCGGGCTCGCGGTGAACATCATCGAGTGCTGAGCGGGACGTTCAGGGGGTCGGCGCGCGTAGGGCCGGGTCGAGCAGGTCGGGGGTGTTCGGGGCGGGGTTCTCGTCGGTCCCGGCCCCGTCCCCGTAGGCGGTCGCGGTGAGGAAGTCGGTCTCGACCGGCGTCAGGTGCGCGAGCAGGGTGTCGAGCGGGTAGGTGTCGACGAATCGGGAACGGGCGCCCGTGACGAGCAGGACCGCGAGGGGGCGGTCGCCGTTCATGGGCAGGCCTGGGTGGACGTCGCCGCCCCAGTACATGACCGGGGTCCCGGTGCCGGGGTGGGCGAAGCGGCCCGCGCCCGCCAGCATCAGCAGGGCGGTCTGGGTACCGGTCTCGTCGCCGTGGTAGTCGTACAGATAGGCCTCCAGCGCCTCGCCCCGGTGGCGGAGCAGGGTGAAGCCCTGGGCGGCGCGTGGGGCGAGCAGGTCCCGGGGGGTCCTGGTCCGGTCGGCGCGGACGGCGGCCGCCGCCGCGGGGTAATGGGCGGCTAGTCCGGTCAGGGCCCAGTCCGGGTCGGCGCCGTCGACGGCCCATCCCGTGTACATCGCCGACGGGTTCTCGATGATGCCGAGGCCGGGCAGGGGTGTGCGCAGCCACTCGTCGAAGCCTTCGCGCGACATCGGTATCCGGGTCGCGAGCATGAACGAACGAGCGCCCATCGGGTGCCTCCTCGGGGCGACGGCAGCGGGCCTCGCACGATATCCCCGCCCGTCGGCTCCGGTTCGGGCCCGCGCGCCCCGGCGGCGAAGCTGCGTGTCCGGTTACGTGGTTCCACGTAGGGACGAGGTCACCGGGGGCCGGTTCACCGGGACGAGGTCAGCGGGACGGCCCGGTGACGCGGTGGGAGCCGGGGCTGGTGGCGGTCTCGCGGCCGGTCAGGCCCGCCAGGGACAGGGCGCCCGGGCCGGCGAAGACCAGGAGGAGGAAGCCCCAGCAGAAGAGGACGGGGGCGAGGCCGCCGTTCTGGAGGGGGAAGAGGCCGTCCTTCTGGTGTTCCGTGAAGTAGGCGAAGGCCATGATCCCCGAGCTGAGGAAGGCGGCGGGCCGGGTCGCGACGCCGAGGAGGATGAGGACGCCGCAGACCAGCTCGATGACCCCGGCATACCAGAAGGGCCAGTCGCCGACCGGGCTCGCCTTGCGGTCCAGGATCCCGAAGACCGTGGCGGCGCCCTCGCTGGCGAACAGCAGGCCCAGCACGATGCGGAACAGGCCGAGGACGAGGGGTTGGCGTGTCGTGAGCCAGTCGTCCAGGCTCGGGGTTCTGCTCATGGGTACTCCTCGGAGGTGTCGGCTACGCGTGGGTGCTCCCGGTTCCTCCTACGCATACGCCCCGCCTCCGGTTCAAGGATTGCGTCGGCAAGTTCGTCGCGGTGCGGGTGTACGGCCGTGACGCCCCTGGCGGATCGGTCAGGGGCGCTCCCCGGTGTTCGCGAGGGCCGCGCCGAGTTCCGCCCTGCGGCGGATGCCCAACTTGCGGTAGGTGCTGGTCAGATGGGTTTCGACGGTGCGGCGGGCGAGGTGGAGGAGTTCGGCTATCTCGGTGTTCGTACGGCTCTGCGCGGCGAGTTCGGCGATGCGGCGCTCGCCCGCGGTGAGCGCGGACGGGCCGGTCAGGGCGGCCGTGGTGCGGCGGGCGCCGCCCTCGCGCAGGGCCGCCTCCGCGACCGCGCGGAGGCGGAGCGCGCCCAGGCGTTCGGCGCGTTCGGCCGCCTCCCGGAAGGCGTCTCGGGCCCGCGCCCGCTCCCCGGACGCGGCGAGCCCCCGCCCCTGTGCCAGGAGCGCCGGTATCAACTCCGGTATCGCCTGTGGCGTCCACTGTGGTGCCGGCTGCGGTGTCCACTGCCGTATCGACTGCGGTATCGACTCCGTCTCCACCGCCGTTCGGTCCGGCGCCACGGCCCATTCGCCGTCCGGTGCCTCGGCCGCGTGGCCATCCATGTCCGGTGCCTCGGCCGCGCCGCCGAGCGAGCCCGTGCGGGACGTGAAGGCTCCGCCCACCGGCCGTGCGGGGTCCGTGCCCAGCGTCCAGCCGTGCACGGCCGTCGCCGTCGCGCGTGATCCGCCGTGCTGCCGGCCGACCTGGGCCGACACCCGGCCGCCGGCGCCCGCGACGGCGCTCCTCAGTGCCACGACCGAGGCCCCGGCCGCCGCGGCGGCCTCCTCGGGCACGCCGTCGGCTTCCTGCCGCAGCACCCGTACCGCCCGGTCCCCCAGCTCCAGGCCCCGGCGTCCGCCGGTCGCCGTGCCGAGGGCGGAGAGGGCGCGGCCGAGGACGCGGGGGGTGTTCCAGACGGTGGCGAGGCGGAGTTCCTCCTCGGCGAGGGAGAGGGCCTCGTGGGGGCGGCCGAGGGCGAGATGGCAGTCGGCGGCGGCGGTGCGCCAGGGGGTGACGACGGGGCTGGTGACGTCCCGGGCGGACTGGCGGCGGCCGCACTCCAGGAAGTCGTCGAGGGCGGCGGCGGGGTCGCCGGTGGCAGCGCGCAGGAAGCCCCGGGCGTAGAGGAAGCGGTTCAACTCCCAGGAGTCGTGGGCATGTTGGGTCGCGAAGCCGTCGGCGAGGCGGGCGGCCTCGTCCGTGCGGCCGGTCTCCACGAGGGCGATGACCCCGTGGGCGAGCGCGTTGGCGGACTCGGGGCGGCCGGCGACCGCGCGCGCGACCTCGGGGTCGGCGAGGACCTCCTCGTGGGCGCCCCGGGCGGCGGCGATGTCGATACGGACGTTGAGGAGGGCCAGGTGCATGGGGTGGAGGAGGGAGGCGCGCTGGCCGCCGAGCCCTCGGTGGACGAGGCGTTCGGCCTCGCCGAGCTGGTCGGCCCACTGGGCGACGGCGGCGGCGGTGCCCAGCAGGAAGGCCTCGGACGGCGGGTCGGCGGGCCGGGCGAGGAGGGCCCGGACGCGGTGCATCGCCGAGGCCGCCGAGATCAGGCCCGCCGTGGCCTCGTAGCGGACGAGGAGGGCCTGTCCGGCGGTGCCGACCAGCTGGGGCGTGCGTTCGGCGGTCTCGCGCAGCCAGCGGTAGACCTCCTGCCGTACGCCCTGGTCGTGGTCGGAGAGCAGGGCGGAGGCGGTCTGGACGGTGCGGATCAGGTCCGGGTGGCCCGTCAGATGTTCGTCGCGCAGACCGCGCAGTACGTCGACGGCGGCGCGGGCCTCGCCGCGCCGGGCCAGGGCGGTGCCCAGGGCGACGGCCGCGTGGACGCGTTCCCGGGGCGGGCCGGGCAGCCGCATCGCCTCGGCGAGCCGGGGGATGCCGGCGGTGGAGCGCACGGTGGCGTACTCCAGGGAGCCCAGTTCGGTGAGGACCACGGTGCGGCGGGCGGCCGGCATCGGTTCGTCGAGGGCGCGGCGGAGGTAGGCGAGGGCGTCGTCGCTGCGGTCGTCGCGGACGGCGTGGTCGGCGGCGTCGAGGAGGGCGCCGGTCGCCCAGGCCTCGCCGACGGGGGCGGAGCGCAGCAGTTGTCCGGCGACGGCCTCGGTGGGGTCGCCCCGGTGCAGCATCGCCTCGGCGGCCCGGCGGTGGGCGGCCTGCCGTTCGGCGCCGGCCCAGCCGCCGAGCACGGCGTCCCGCAGCAGCGGGTGGGCGTAGCGGGGCCGTCCCCCGGGGTCGGGGCGCAGCAGGCCGAGGCCGGTCATCGCGGTGAGCCAGCCGGACACGCGGGCGGGGTCGGCGTCGGCGGTCCGGGCGAGCAGGTCGGCGTCGGCCGGTACGGGGGTGTCCTCGTCGTCCAGCGCGGCGAGGGCGCGGGCGATGCCGGTGGTCGCGGGCCCGGCGCTGTCCAGCCACCAGGACACCGCGGCGGCGTAGGTGCCCGGGTAGAGCGCCGCGCAGGTGTCCGGAAGGGCAGCCGGGAAGGTCCCGGGGGCGATGTCGTGGAGGTCCGACAGCAGGGCGCGCAGCAGCAGGGGGTTGCCCGCGCCCGCGCGTAAGCAGGCGTCGACCCACTCCGGCGGGGCGCCGCCGTGGACGGAACGGACCAGCCGGGTCCCGGCGTCCGGGCTCAGCGGGGCCAGGGTGCGGGTGTGCACGAGGGCGGGGGAGAGGGCGTGCGCGAGGCCGTCCGCCGGGGGGTCGATGTCGTACTGGCTGCGCTCGGTGACCACCAGGAGCACCGGCAGCCGGTCGATGCGGCGGACGGCCTCGACGAGCCAGCGGCGGGAGGGTGCGTCGGCGAAGTGGGCGTCGTCCACGGCGACGAGCAGCGGGGACTCGGCCGCGTAGGAACGCAGCAGCCGCCACAGCCGCGCGGGCCTGCCCCGGTGCGGCTGGGTGCCCGGCGGGTCCGGTGCCTCGCCCACAGCCTGGTCGAACTCCGGCCCGTGGGCGAGGAGTTGGAAGACGGTGTCGAAGGGGACGGAGCTGTGCTCGGGCGAGCAGCGGGCCCGCAGCACACGCATCCCGTTCGCCGCCGCGTGCTCCGCGGCGGCCTCCAGGAGCGCGGTGCGGCCGGTGCCGGTGGCGCCCCGGAGCAGCACCAGACGGCCGGAGCCGGTCCGGGCGCGGGCGGCCTCGACGGTCAGCAGTTCCAGGGGCTCACGGCGTTCGAGAAGCGGTTCCGGCGCGCACATCGCTGTCTCCTGTCGTGGACTGTCGTTTTCCGATTCCGTTTCCGTTTCCACTTCCGTAGACGGGGCACGGGCCGTCGCGGTGCACCGTCCGTGGAGGGTCGGTGGCGTGGTGCCGTGGCGGAGCTCGTTGTCGGTCCCGTCGTCGGTCCCGTGGTCGATCTCGTGGTGCATCTCGTGGTCCTCCACGATTGCCCGGCGCACACGACACACAGAAGTGTTAATCGAGCCCATCGGCCACTCCCCTCACGGGAGCGGCGATTTCGTGCATACGGGAGAAACGGTTGCGCAGCACATTCCGGACCGCGGACACGGCGGCGGCCACGGCCACCGTCCCGGCGGAGCACCAGGAGACCCGGCGCCGTATCCCCGTCGTGGTCCACACCCTCGACCCGCTCTCCCGCGCCGGAGTGCTCAGCCAGCTGCGCGGGCACCCGGTGATCGACCTCGTGGACGACGCCGAGGTACGGCCGGGCACCGTCGCCGTACTGGTCGGTGAGACACCGGACGAGCCACTGCTGTCCGCGCTGCGCCGGATGGTGCGCAGCGAGGGGGCGCGGGCCGTCCTGGTGGTGAGCCTGATCCGGGAGACCGAGCTGCTCGATGTGATCGAGTGCGGGGTCGGGGCCATCGTGTGGCGCCACGAGGCCACCGCGCACCGGCTGTCGCAGGCCGTGCTCGCGGCCTCGCGCGGCGACGGCGACCTGCCCGCCGATCTGCTCGGCCGACTGATCAACCAGGTGGGGACGTTGCAGCGCTCCGTGGCCGGTCGCGGCGGGGCGCCGCTGTCCGGCCTGGTACCGCGTGAGATCGACGTCCTCCGGCTCGTCGCCGAGGGGATGGACACCGGCGAGATCGCGAGCAAGCTCTCCTACTCCGAACGCACCGTCAAGAACGTGATGCACGGGCTCACCACCCGGCTGCATCTCCGCAACCGGGCACACGCGGTGGCCTATGCCCTCCGGGAAGGCTACATCTGATCGAACGGGCAGACCCAACCGGCCGGTTGGGCAGCGCGCTCTGCCCCCGGGACGACCCCGGCGTGTCTGGTGGCGGGGCCCGCGCGACACGCAGGATCGGCGGACAGGCACACGACTCAGCAGGAGCACGACCGTGATCCACGAGGTGGACGACGTCCTCAAGGGACTGATCGGCGGTGGTGCCCTGGCCGGCTCCGGTATCGAGGTCTCCTTCGAGGCCCCGACCCGCGACTGGGCGGCCCGGCGCAACGCGCCCACCATCAACACCTACTTGTACGACATCCGCGAGGACGTCTCCCGTCGGCAGCGCGGCCACATGCCGGTCCGCGACGAGCGCGACATCGTCGTACGCCGTCGGCAGCCGCCCCGCTGGTTCCGGCTGTCGTACCTGGTCACCGCCTGGACCAAACAGCCCCAGGACGAACACCGGCTGCTCTCCGCGGTGCTGGCCACCCTGCTGCCCCACGAGCTGCTGCCCGCCGACGAACTCCCGGGCGCGCTCGGCGCGCTGGGCCTGACCCTGCCGCTCTCGGTGGCGGGGCTGCACACCGAGTCGCGGTCCCTGGCCGAGGTCTGGTCCGCGCTGGGCGGCGAGATGAAGCCGTCCCTCGACCTCGTGGTCACCGTCCCCTTCCCGGCCTTCCCCGAGTACGACGCCGGTCCCCCGGTCACCGAGGGCGCGGCGATCCGCGTACGCGGCATGGACGGCTCCCTGGAGGGCTCGGAGGAACGCGCCCACCGGCCCGGCCGGTTGGCGTCCGCCCCGCACACCGGGGACCAGGGGGACCGTCCGACGGCCGCACCCGGCACCGGAGAACGACAGCGGTGACCACGCACGCCTCCCCCGCCTCCCCGCCCGCCCTCACCTCCCCCGGCACCGACCCGCTGCTCCTCCGGCTCGCCCGGCTGCGCGACCGCGTCGCCGAGTTGGTGGCCGAGCGCGCCGCAGGCGACCCGACTGCGGGTGATCCGCTGCGGGGGCTGTATCTGTCCGAGGAGGGCGTACGGCATCTGCTGGGGCCGTCGGCGGGGTCGCACCCGTCCGCCTTCCCGGACCTGGAGACCGCCCCGGACGGACCGCTGGAGCGGCTCGCGGAGCGGCTCGGGCTCACCGAGCTGGACACGCGGATCCTGCTGATCGCCCTGGCACCCGATCTGGACCGCTCCTACGAGCAGTTTTACGGGTATCTGAACGACGACGTCAGCAGGCGTCGGGCCACCGTCGGGCTCGCGCTCGATCTGTGCGGGCTGCCCGCGCATCTCGCCCCGGCACGGGCCCGGTTCCGGCCCTCGGCTCCGCTGAGCGCGCTCGGGCTGCTGAGCATCGAGGAGCCCGAACGCCCCTTCCTCGGGCGGACGTTGCGGGTGCCGGACCGGCTGGTCGCGCATCTGCTCGGCGACGACACGCTGGACGCGGCGCTGGTCGGCCCGGTCCGTCCGCTCGCGCCGCCGACCCCGACCCCGGCCACGGCCCCGGCTCTGTCCCCGTCCGACCGTGACGGTCGCGCCTCGTCCCCGCCCTCGTCCTCTTCCACGCCCCCTTCCTCTTCCTCGTCCGTGGAGGACGGCGGGTTCACCGCCCGGCTGGCCGCGCGGCTGGCCGCCGCCCCGGTCACCGTCCATCTGCGGGAGCACCGTGAGGGCGACGGGCTGATGCGTGCCTCGGCCGCCCTGAGTGCGGCGGGGCTGGAGGCGCTGCACTTCACGCCCCCGGCGGCCGACGAGGATCTGTCCGGGCTCCTCCCCCGGCTGCTGCGCGAGGCCCGGCTGCGGGGCTGCGCGATCGTGGTGTCGCCGTTGCCGGAGAAGCCGGGGCCGCTGTTCCGGGCGCTGACGGCGGCCGACGTGTCCGTGCTGTTCGCCGGGGCCCAGCCGTACGACCCGCACTGGTGCGACCGTGATCCGCTGGTCCTCGATGTGCCCCGGCCGCCCTCGGGCGCGGTGGACGCCTGGTCGGCGGCGCTCGGTGCCGGGGCGGACGGGCCGGGGTTCGACCTGGCGGCCACGGTCGCCCCGTACCGGCTCGGCGGGGACCGGATCGCGCGGGCGGCCCGCGCGGCCGTGGACCTCGCGGCGTTCGACGGCACCGAGCTGACCGCCGCCCATCTGCGGCTGGCCGCGCGGCTGCAGTCCGCCTCCGGTCTGGAGCGGCACGCCCGCCGGATCCGCCCCGACGTCGGCTGGGGCGACCTCGTGCTGCCGGACAAGCCCCTCGCCCAGCTGCGGGAACTCGCCCTGCGGGCCCGGCATCGCGACCGGGTGCTCGGTGACTGGCGGCTGAGTGCCGGGGGCGGCCGGGGCCACGGGGTCCTGGGGCTCTTCGCGGGCGAGTCGGGCACCGGCAAGACGCTGTCGGCGGAGGTCGTGGCCGCCGAACTGGGCCTGGACCTCTATGTCGTGCAGCTCTCCTCGATCGTCGACAAGTACGTGGGCGAGACCGAGAAGAACCTCGAACGGATCTTCACCGAGGCCGATCGCACCGACGCCGTGCTGCTCTTCGACGAGGCGGACGCGGTGTTCGGCAAGCGCTCGGAGGTCAAGGACTCGCACGACAAGTACGCCAACATGGAGAGCGCCTATCTGCTCCAGCGTCTGGAGTCGTTCGACGGGATCGCCCTGCTGACGACCAATCTGCGGGCCAACATCGACGAGGCGTTCACCCGGCGGCTGGATCTGGTGGTCGACTTCCCGTTCCCGGACACCGCCCAGCGGCTGGCCCTGTGGCGGCACAGCCTCGCCGCGGTGCCCCGCGCGGACGACATCGACCCGGCGGCGGTCGCCCGGGACTTCGAGCTGGCCGGCGGTTCCATCCGCAGCGCGGTCGTCACCGCCGCCTATGCCGCCGCCGGACGCGACGGCACGGTCACCACGGCCGACCTGCGGGAGGGCGCCGAGCGCGAGTACCGCAAGGCCGGGCGGCTGGTGCCGGGCGAGGGCAACTGGTAGCCGCCGTCCTCACCGGCAGCCGGTGAGGACGCCCCCGCCGAACGGGGCTACTTCACACGCCACTTCTGGTTGGGCGTGCCCGCGCAGGTCCACAGCTGGAGCCTGGCGCCGTCGCCGGTGCCGTTGTCCTTCACATCCACGCACTTGTCGGCCTGCGGGTTGACCAGGTCGCCCTGGGTGCTGAGCACGAACTGCTGGGCGGGGTTGCCGCTGCACCTGGCCACCTGGATGACGGCGCCGTCGTCGCGGGAGCCCCACGCGACGTCCATGCACAGCCCGAGGGAGCGCACGGTGCCGTCGTTGCGGAAGTCCCACTTCTGGTTGGCGGTGCCCGCGCAGTCCCAGATCTGGAGCGGGGTGCCGTCCTTGCCCTTGCCGTTCTCCGCGTCCGTGACGTCGATACAGCGGTTCGAGCCCTGGCCGATGATCTTGAACCCCTTGGCGGCGGCCGGCTTCTTCGTCGTGACCTTCGGGTCCGGCTCCTTGTCCGCCCCGGACCCGGAGCCCGATCCCGCGCCGGACCCTGACCCGGAATCCTCGCTCGCGCCCGCGCCCGGACCCGTGTCCTCGGGCTGGTCCTCCTGCTCGGGGGCCTCGGGCGTCTGGGAGGGCAGCGGCGCCGCCGAGATGCTCGGCGCCGGGGCCATCGCGGACGGGCTGGCGCTCGGCAGGGCCGTCGTACCGGCCTCCCGCAGCTCGGTCGCGGCGCTGGTGACCGAGGGCTGGTAGGCGAGCCAGAGCATGACGAAGGTGATCGCCAGCGCCAGGACGACCCCCACACAGGTGGCGAGCCAGCCCGGCAGGAACCCCCGCTGGACATAGGTGCCGTCGACGGGCTGCGGTGCGACACCCGCCCGTTGCACGGCGAGCGCGTACGGCCGCTCCTCCTTGGACCCGAACCAGATGATCTGGCGCGGCTTCAGCGTGGCCTTCACGAACGCGGCACGACCGGGCTCGATCTGCACATTGCTCGGATGGATGTCGTACGACAGCTGGTCACCGTTGTCGCTGCCGCTGACGGCGGCGGTGACCTTCGTGTTGCCCAGGTTGTCGATGGCGAGCTTCGGCCGGCCCCGGAAGCGTCCCTTCACGGTCGGCGGCACGAGTTCCGCCCGTACCTCCGTGAACGGGGTGATCGTCAGGTTCCCCTCGGGGACGGTCGTCGCCTCCGGGTGCTGGGTCGGCGTGATCCGTACGGCGTACGGGTTCGGGCCGGCCGTCGCGTCGGGGGTGCGGGGCGGCGCGAAGGTCAGCTCCACCGACCCCGTGGTCCCCGGGTAGAGCCGCAGGGTCTGCGGCTCCACGGTGGTCCACGGGGCGATGTCGCCGACGGGCTCGAAGCGGTACTCGTCGACGACGTCGCCGGTGTTGCGCAGACGCAGCCGTACGGTCGTGATGCTCCCCGGGTCCACGGTCGCGGAGGCGGGTTCGAGGGAGGTCCAGAGGCTCACGGTCAGACCTCCGTGCCAGGAACGATCTGCCATTCCTGGTCGTCGGTGACGGTGCAGTGGAAGAGCATCAGGGTCACCTCTTCGCGTGTGTCCTCGTTGCCCGCGATCTCAAGACACTTGTTCTTGCTCGCGAAGTTGCGGATCCAGTAGCCGCCGCTCTGCTGCGGGTCGAGCCACCACAACTGGTTGTCGCTGGTCGTGCCGTCACAGGTGAACTCCGTGATCTTCGTATGGATCGGGTTCTCGCCGTAGTTCGGCAGGTCCATGCAGAGCTGGTCCTTGGCGTTGCGGATCTGGAAGAGATCGCTGCCGTCGGGCGCCTTCTTCGCGGCCTTCACCTCCAGGTGCCAGAGCTGGTTGTCCGCCGTGCTGCCGTCGCAGGTGAACTGCTGGACCCGGCCGTCCCTCCGGCCGTTGCCCTCGCCGGGGACGTCGGCGCACAGCTTGGTGGCGAGGTTGCGCAGGAGGATGTCGCGGGCGGGCAGCACGCTCTCGTTCTCCTCCTCGGTCGCCTCGGGCGACGCCGCGGGCTCGCCGCCCCCGCCCCCGCCGCCGTCACCGCCACCGTCGTCGTCCGCCTTCTCGGACGGGGCCGACTCCTCCTCCGGCTCCGGACTCGGCTCCGGCTTCGGTGACTCCAGAGGTTGCGGCGAGACCGAGGGCGCCAGTGTGCTGACACCGGCCTCCCGGAACTCGCCGGCCGCGCTGCTCACCTTGGGCTGGAAGGCGAACCACATCGTCAGGAAGGTGATCGCCAGCGCCAGGAAGATCCCGAGACAGGTGGCGAGCCAGCCCGGCAGGAAGCTGCGCTGTACGTAGACGCCCTCGACGTCGACCGGTGTGACGCCCGACCGCTTCACCGCCAGCGTGTAGGGCCGCTCGTCCTTGGACCCGAACCAGGTGATCTGGCGCGGCTTCAGCGTGGCCTTGACGAACGCGGCACGACCGGGCTCGATCTGCACATTGCTCGGATGGATGTCGTACGACAGCTGATCACCGTTGTCGCTGCCGCTGACCGACGCGGTCACCTTCGTGTTGCCGACGTTGTCGATGGCGAGCTTGGGCCGCCCCCGGAACCGCCCCTTCACGGTCGGCGGCACCAGCTCGGCCCGCACCTCCGTGAACGGGGTGATCGTCAGGTTCCCCTCGGGAACCGT
>NZ_JBEOYO010000053.1:0-66505 GCF_040297125.1 Streptomyces sp. NPDC001868
CCGCCCGCTCGTCATCGGACAGCAGCAACGGCACCAGTTTCGGGCCCCGACGAGGAACTGACGCACCAGCAGTAGAAGTCACACACCAACTAACGATCAACTACTGGCGCAGGACACTAGGCACCCGGCCGACAAATAATCGGCTGCGCTCCCGCGAACAGGTCACCCACACTGTTCGAACCGTCCCAAGGACAAATCCCCAGGAGCCCACGCCTTGCAGGCAGCAGTGACCGTCACGCCCTCCCGTATCCCCGAGTTGCTGCTCGGCCTCGCCACCGTGCGCCCCGTCTTCGTCTGGGGCGCCCCCGGCATCGGCAAGTCCTCCCTCGTGCGGGACTTCGCCGAGTCCCTGGGCCTGGAGTGCGTGAGCCTCCTCGGCACCCAGCTCGCGCCGGAGGACCTGATGGGCGTGCCCCAGATCCGGGACGGCCGCTCGGTGTTCTGCCCGCCGGAGGCGATCGCCCGCGACGAGCCGTACTGTCTGTTCCTGGACGAGCTGAACGCGGCCACCCCCGATGTGCAGAAGGCCTTCTACTCGCTGATCCTGGACCGCCGTATCGGCAACTACGAACTGCCGAAGGGGTCGATCGTCATCGGCGCGGGCAACCGCGCCACCGACAACGCGCTCGCCCGTCCCATCGCCTCCGCCCTGGTCAACCGGCTCACCCACGTCCACCTCCAGGCGTCGGCCAAGGACTGGCTGGTGTGGGCGGCGGGCAGCGGCATCCACCCCTGGATCCTGGACCACCTCACCGACCGCCCGGACCATCTGTGGTCCAGGCCGCCGAAGACCGAGGAGCCGTTCTCCACGCCCCGCTCCTGGCACATGCTCTCCGACGCGCTGCACTCCTTCGGCCGCGACCTCGACGAGGAGACCCTGAAGGTCCTCGCGCACGGCACGCTGACGCCCGCGCACGCGGTCGCCTTCTGCGGCTACGTCAAGATCGTGCGCAGCCGGTTCGGCATCGAGGCGATCCTCAAGGGCGAGGCCGGCTGGCCCAACCGTCTGGAGGACCGCGACCTGCTCTACTACCTCGCCGACTCCTTCCGCGGCCGGCTGATCAAGGACCTGCCCGTGAGCAAGCAGCACATGTCGGCGAACGGGCGGCAGACCGCGTACCGCGCCAAGTCCCTGCTGGTGCAGCTCGCCGAGATCTCCGTCGAGGTCGCCCAGACCGTCATCGCCTCCGACACCGACGGCAACCCCGTCCTGCCCGCCTGGTTCCTCGTCGAGGCGGCCCGGGACATGCCCCGGCTGGTGGAAGCACGCCGATGAGCGCGACCGGCGGCCAGGGGAAGGGCAAGCGAAGGACCCAGAAGACGCAGAAGACCCAGAAGACACGACGGGACCTCGCGGGCGAGGCGTTCGAGGCGGGGCTGGCGACGGTGCGGAGCAACTCCGCGCTGCGCGCCGTCGGTTTCCGTACGTGCCGCGAGGAGAAGTGCGAACTCGCACCGCGCGCCGGCCTCGTCCGCGTCGACTCCGACGGCGTGGTGCACGCGCACCCCGACCGGCTCGCCGCACCCGACGCCTGGGCCTGGGCCATCGCCCACGCCGCCCTCCACCTCGGCTTCGGGCACGTCCCGGCGGCGCAGGGCGTGCGCGAACAGCCCGACCGGTTCGACCTCGCCGCCCGCTGTGTGGCCGTCAACCGCTTCCTGCTCACGTTCCCCGTCGGTCTGACACCCGAGGAGCTGCCCACCCGCTATCCGGACGGTGACGAGGAGCGGCTCGCCGCCCACTGGCGCCGCGACGGGCTCCCGACGGCGTACGAGCGCTGCGGCACGGCCGGTGACGAGCCCGACCAGTACCTCCTGACCTGGCCCAAGTGGCAGCGGCAGCCCACGGACTGGCAGCTCGCCTTCGCACACGCCCTCACCAGCACCATGTCCGCCGCGATGGACATGGCCGGCGGCCGCCGCGAGTCCCTCGACGACGAGCCGACCCGTAAACGGCCCTGGGAGAAGGCGCTGAGCTGGTTCATCTCCTCCTACCCGCTGCTCGGCGGTATCGCGGCCGGCATCCGGATCGTCGCCGACGCCGAACTCGCCCGCGCCCACGGCATCTCCATCGCCGCCGTCGACGCGGAGGCCGGCGAGATCTACATCAACCCGCTCCGGCAGTTCGACGACGAGGAGTGGCGGTTCGTCCTCGCGCACGAGATGCTGCACGCCGCCCTGCGCCACGGCGACCGCCGCGGCACCCGCGACCCGTATCTGTTCAACATCGCCGCCGACTACGTCATCAACGACTGGCTGCGCGAGATGCAGGTGGGCACCATGCCCGAGGGACTCCTGTACGACCCCGCACTGGCCGGGCTGTCGGCGGAGGAGGTCTACGACCGGATCGCCGGCGACCTGCGCCGTATGCGCCGGCTGTCCACCCTGCGCGGCAAGGGCACCGGCGACATCCTCGGCGGCCCCCTCGGCCCGCCCCGCGACTACGTGGACCTCGACGAGTTCTACCGCAGGGGCCTCGCCCGGGGGTTCGACCTGCACGAGCGGCAGGAGCGCGGCCTCCTGCCCGCCGGTCTGGTCGAGGAGATCCGCGCCCTCAGCCATCCGCCCCTGCCCTGGGACGCCCGACTCGCGCGCTGGTTCGACGAGTTCGTGCCCAGCCCGCAGGCCGTACGGACGTACGCGCGCCCCTCGCGCCGGCAGGCGGCGACCCCCGACATCCCGCGCGCCGGACGGTACTTCCCGCCCGAGGAGATCGCCCGCTGCACCTTCGGCGTCGTCCTGGACACCTCCGCCTCCATGGACCGCACACTGCTCGGCAAGGCGCTGGGCGCGATCGCCTCGTACGCCGACGCGCGTGACGTACCGGCCGCCCGGGTCGTGTTCTGCGACGCCGCCCCGCACGACGCGGGCTTCCTCCCGGTCACCGAGATCGCCGGGCGCGTCCGTGTCCACGGGCGCGGCGGCACGGAGTTGCAGCCGGGCATCGACCTGCTGCACCGGGCCGGCGACTTCCCGCCGGGCGCGCCCGTCCTGGTCATCACGGACGGCTGGTGCGACGTGCTGCGGGTGCGGCGTGAGCACGCCTATCTGATTCCACAGGGCGCTCGTCTGCCGTTCACCGCACAGGGGCCGGTGTTCAGGGTTCGATGAGGCTCGGACCGCCCGGAGTGTGATCGGATGGGGGCAGGCAACCCGGAACCGGGAAACGGCGACCGGGAACCACATGCGAAAGGAATGACCGTGGCTACCACGCGCTCCGCACACACCGTCTGGGAAGGCAACCTGCTCGAGGGCAACGGTGTCGTCACCTTCGACTCCTCCGGTGCCATCGCCGAGCAGCCCGTGACGTGGGCCTCCCGCGCCCAGGACGCGAACGGCAAGACCAGCCCCGAGGAGCTGATCGCGGCCGCTCACTCCAGCTGCTTCTCCATGGCCTTCTCCCACGCCCTCGCCGGTGCCGGGAACCCGCCCACCAAGCTGCTCACCTCCGCCGACGTGACCTTCCAGCCGGGTGAGGGCATCACGGGCATCCACATCACCGTGGAGGGCACCGTGCCCGGCCTCGACGAGGAGGCCTTCGTGGCCGCCGCCGAGGACGCCAAGGTGAACTGCCCCGTCAGCCAGGCGCTCAAGGCCGTGCCGATCACCCTCTCCGCCAAGCTGGCCTGACCGACCGCCCGCACGCCCCATTGACAAGAACCCACTCAAGTTTTGTGCTGGTGTCGGTGACATCTGGCGGAACCTTGCGGGAAGGGGACGGCGATGGGGCGTGCGGTCGGGGTCGATCTCGGTACGACGAATTCGGTGGTGGCGGTGTTGGAGGGCGGTGATCCCACCGTCGTCGCCAACGCGGAGGGGCAGCGGACCACACCGTCGGTGGTGGCGTTCGCGAAGAACGGCGAGGTCCTGGTCGGCGAGGTCGCCAAGCGGCAGGCCGTGACGAACGTGGAGCGCACCGCGCGCTCCGTCAAACGGCATATGGGCGACGCGAGTTGGCGTTTTCCCGAGCAGGGTGCCGTGGACGGTACCCGCTACCGGGCGCAGGAACTGTCCGCGCGCGTCCTGCAGAAGCTGAAGCGGGACGCCGAGTCGTATCTCGGGGAGGACGTCACCGACGCCGTCATCACCGTGCCGGCGTACTTCGACGACGCCCAGCGGCAGGCGACCAAGGAGGCCGGGGAGATCGCGGGCCTGAAGGTCCTGCGGATCATCAACGAGCCCACGGCCGCGGCCCTCGCCTACGGTCTGGACCGGGGCGAGGAGCAGACCGTGCTCGTCTTCGACCTCGGCGGCGGCACCTTCGACGTCTCCCTCCTGGAGATCGGCGACGGGGTCATCGAGGTCAAGGCCACCAACGGCGACACCCGCCTCGGGGGCGACGACTGGGACCAGCGGATCGTCGAGTACCTCGTCCAGCGGTTCCAGGGGCAGTACGGCGTCAACCTCGGCAACGACAAGATGGCGCTGCAACGGCTGCGCGAGGGCGCCGAGAAGGCCAAGATCGAGCTGTCCAGCTCCTCCGAGACCTCCATCAACCTGCCGTACATCACCGCCTCCGCCGAGGGTCCGCTGCACCTGGAGGAGAAACTGACGCGCGCTCAGTTCCAGGAGCTGACCGCCGACCTGCTCGACCGCTGCAAGACGCCGTTCCATCAGGCCGTCAAGGACGCGGGGGTGAAACTCGCCGCGATCGACCGGGTCATCCTGGTCGGCGGCTCGACGCGGATGCCCGCCGTGACCGATCTGGTGAGGGACCTCACCGGCAAGGACCCGCACAAGGGCGTGAACCCGGACGAGGTGGTGGCCGTGGGCGCCGCGCTCCAGGCGGGCGTCATCCGGGGCGACGTGAAGGACGTCCTGCTGCTCGACGTCACCCCGCTGTCCCTGGGCATCGAGACCAAGGGCGGCATCATGACGAAGCTCATCGAGCGCAACACGACCATCCCGACCCGGCGTTCGGAGATCTTCACCACCGCCGCCGACAACCAGCCCTCGGTCGGCATCCAGGTCTACCAGGGCGAGCGGGAGATCGCCGCGTACAACAAGAAGCTCGGCGTCTTCGACCTCACCGGGCTGCCTCCGTCGCCGCGCGGGGTGCCGCAGATCGAGGTGGCCTTCGACATCGACGCCAACGGCATCATGCATGTGTCGGCGAAGGACCTGGCGACCGGCCGTGAACAGAAGATGACGGTGACCGGCGGCTCCGCCCTCCCCAAGGACGACATCGACCGCATGATGCGGGAGGCCGAGCAGTACGCCGACGACGACCGCCGGCGCCGCGAGGCCGCCGAGACCCGCAACCACGCCGAGCAACTCGTGTACCAGACCGAGAAGTTCCTCCGCGACAACACCGAGCGCGTCCCCGCCGACAGCCGCGCCGAGGTCGAGTCCGCCGTCGCCGACCTGAAACGCCTCCTGGAGACCCCCGAGGACACCGCCGCCCTCCGGAGCGCCACCGAACATCTGGCGACCGTCAGCCAGCGCATGGGTCAGGCCATGTACGCGGCGGCGGCCTCCGCGACACCGGCCGACGAGCCGCCGCCCGGCCCCGCCGACGAGGACGGCGTGGTCGACGCGGAGATCGTGGACGAGGAGAAGGGGCCGAAGGGGGGAGCGGCGTAGGCCCTCGCGGGCGACGGTGAGTCCGGCACCGCCGATACGCGCCGCGGGGGCTGATCACCGTCGCGGCGGAGGGTGGGGTGTGCGCGTCCGAGGAAGCTGGGCGGCCCGCGCTTCCCGGCGGCTCAGCAAGGCGGGCGGTCCTCGCTTTCCGGCGGCTCAGTACTTGTCGCGGTACCGCTGGAGGATGTCCCTCGTCGCCTCGGCGGAGGCCGCGTGCGCGGCCATGTGGTCGAGGACTTCGAGGTGGAGGGCGACCTCGGTGCGCGAGTCGAGGTACAGGGCGCCCGTGAGGTACTCGGTGTAGACCATGTCGGGCAGTTCCGGTTCGGCGAAGCGGAAGAGGGAGAAGGGGGCGTAGGTGCCCGGGTGGGGCCCGCTGGCGAACTCGCAGACCTGGAGGATCACATGGTCCTTCTCGGTGATCTCCAGCAGCCGGTCGATCTGGTCGCGCATCACCCGGGAGCGGATGCTCACCGGACGCGCGAGGGCCGTCTCGTCCATGATCACCCACAGGTGCGGCGGCTCCTCGTGGGTGAGGAGCTTCTGCCGGGCCATCCGCAGCGACACATGGCGTTCGATCGTCTCGGGACCGGTCCGGCCGACGGTCCCGGCCTCCATCACGGCCCGCGCGTACTCCTCGGTCTGCAGCATCCCCGGCACGAAGTGCGGCTCGTACTGCCGGATCAGATGCGCCGCGCCCTCCAGGCTGACGTAGACGCTGAACCAGTCGGGCAGCACATCGTGGTACCGCTGCCACCAGCCGGGCTTGTTCGCCTCCTCGGCCAGCTTCACGAAAGCGGCCGCGTCGTCGTCGGCGACGCCGTAGGTCGTCAGCAGGACCTGGACGTACGGGATCTTGAGCGCGACGTCGGCCGTCTCCATGCGCCGTACGGTCGCCGGGGCGACCCGGAGGACGCGGGCCGCCTCCTCGCGCTTGAATCCGGCGGACTCCCGCAGCTCCTGGAGCCGTCTTCCGAGCACCACCTGGCCCACGGTGGGCGCGGGCCGCCGCTCACTCACGCCACGCCTCCCCACGCGCCGAGATATACCAACAGTCTGTCATGTTCCGGTGGACATCTCACAGGATCGGCCGGAACGAGATGCCCCGGATTCCGGTTGCCCGGACGGACCGACGCGTCGACTCCGGCGGACGGCCGTCACGACAACCGCACAGGGTACGGGTTGCCATGACCTCGGAGGTAATCGACCGCCGTACGCCCGGCGCGGCAGGGTGAGGTCACCGAGGCCGTCCGGCCGACTTCCCGGCGCCCGGGTTTCCCGCGCTTCCCCTCGACGGAGAGTGATTCGCCATGTCCCTGCCCCTGTCCACGACCCCGCTCGCCGTGCTCGCCCGGACCACCGACCCCCGGACCATGCTGCGCCGCTTCCTGGCCGTGGACGCCGTGGTGACCGGGGCGAACGGGCTCGCCTATCTCGCCGCGGCCGGGCCCCTCGGCCGGTTCCTCGGCGTCGGCTCCGGACTGCTCCTCGCCCTCGGCGGCTTCCTCGCGGTGTACGCGGCGGGCGTCGCCCTGCTGGCCTCGCGCGAGCGTCCGCCGGCGCTGCCCGTACGGGCCGTGATCGAGGCCAACCTCGCCTGGACCGTCCTCAGCCTGCTCGCCCTGGTGCTGTGGCTGACGCCGACCACGGCGGGCGCGGTGTGGACCCTGCTGCAGGCGCTGACCGTGGCCGGGTTCGCGGCGGCGCAGTACGCCGCCCTGCGCGCGAGCGACGACTGAGGGACCGTCAGGACACCAGTGAGTGGAGGTACTTGACCGTCGCCGGGTCGGCCGGGAGGAACGTCTCGATCGCCAGCTCGGCCACGGTCACGTCCATGGGGGTGTTGAACGTGGAGACCGAGGAGATGAAGGACAGCACCCGCCCCTCGTGCTCGATCCGCATCGGCAGCGCGAAGTAGGCGCTCGCCTCCCCGCCCGGTTCCCCGCCGGGCTCCTCGTCCGGCGTGCCCGGCGGCAGCGGATACCCCGCCACCTCCTCGTACAGCGCGCGCAGCGGCTCCGAGCGGCACAGCGCGACCTGGCGTTGCATCTGCTCCAGCAGATGCCCGCGCCAGGCGCGCAGGTTCCGGATGCGCGGCGCCAGGCCCTCCGGGTGGAGGGTCAGCCGCATCGCGTTGAGCGGCGGCACGAGCAGCGACTCGGGGACACCGTCCAGCAGCATGACGATGCCCCGGTTGGCGGCCATCACGTCGTACGTCGCGTTCATCACCAGCGCCGGATACGGCTCGTAGCCCTGGATCAGCCGCTCCACACCCTCCCGCAGGGCCGCCATCGACGGATCGTCGAGCGGGGTCTCCGGGTAGCGCGGCGCGTAACCGGCCGCGAGGAGCAGCGCGTTGCGCTCCCGTACCGGTACGTCCAGTCGCTCGGCGAGCCGCAGCACCATCTCCTCGCTCGGGCGGGAGCGGCCCGTCTCGACGAAGCTGATGTGCCGCGCCGAGGAATCGGCCCGCAGCGCCAACTCCAGCTGACTGACCCGACGTCGCTCCCGCCAGGCCCGCAGCAGCGGGCCCACGCCCCGGCCGGAAGGGGCGGCGGGCGGGGCGGCGGAACCGGTCGGGACAATGGTCATACGAAGAACGTAGCCGAGGCGATCGAGGAGTGGCTCGTGTACAACCCGTGGAACCCGTCCTGGGAGGCGACGGCCGTCTACCGGGCGCGGGTACGAGGGTGCCTGCTGGGCGGCGCGGTCGGGGACGCGCTCGGCTACCCGGTCGAGTTCTCCTCGCTCCAGCGGATCCGCGCCACGTACGGCGAGCGCGGCGTCACCGGGCTCGTACCGGACGGCGACGGGATCGTCGGGAGGGTCAGCGACGACACGCAGATGAGCCTCTTCACCGTCGAGGGACTCCACCAGGCCCATGAGCACGAGCGGCTCAAGGGCGTCGACGGTGTCTGGTCCGAGCTGGTCCGGGGCGCCTATGGCCGCTGGCTCGACACCCAGCGGCAGTCCGGCCCCGACCCCCGCGCCGTCACCGGCCTCGCCGCCCAGCCCTGGCTGTACGCCCGCCGCGCCCCCGGCAACGCCTGCCTCTCCGGCCTCGAAATGCCGTACCGGCCCGAACCGGCCCTCCCGCCGGGGCTGCCCGGCCCCATCAACCCCGACTCCAAGGGCTGCGGCACGGTCATGCGCTCGGCCCCCTTCGGGCTGGCCCGGGTCCCGGCCGAGACCGCGTTCGAGCGGGCCGCGCTGTCGGCCCGGATGACCCACGGCCACCCCACCGGCTTCTACGCCGCCGGCGCCCTCGCCGCGATCGTCGCGTACCTGGTGGCCGACGAGTCCCTGGAGGGCGCCGTCCTCCGCGCCCTGCGGCTGCTGGCCCGCCACCCCGGCCACGAGGAGACCACCACCGCCCTCACCCGCGCCCTCGACCTGGCCGCAGAGGGCGCCCCGTCCGCCGAGAAGGTCGAGTCCCTCGGCGCCGGCTGGGTCGCCGAGGAGGCCCTCGCCATGGGCCTCTACTGCGCCCTCGCCACCCACAGCGTCACCGAAGCCCTCCTTCTGTCCGTCAACCACTCCGGCGACAGCGACTCCACCGGCTCCGTGTGCGGCAACCTGCTCGGCGCCCACTACGGCGACCACGGCCTGCCCCAGGACTGGGTGGCGGCGACGGAGGGCCGCGCCGCGATCACCGTCCTCGCGGACGACTTCGCGGCGGAGTGCGTACGGATCTGACCGGCCCCCGTACGGAACTGACGCTCGCGCTCCGAGAGGTGCCTGACCAGGGACTCGGCGGCCCGGCTGTGGCACGCTGAGAGGGACCGCACATCACGGAGGGGACGCTTCGGAAGGAGTGCGCCATGCCCGTCGAACCCCTGTCGCAGAAGGAGATCGAGGACCGGCTGGCGGAGCTGCCCGGCTGGTCGCTGGACGGAGGCCGGATCGCCCGCTCCTACCGGCTGGGCTCGCACTTCGCGGCGACCGCGCTGGTCGTGCACATCGCCCAGACGCAGGAGGAACTGGGCCACCACTCCGACCTCACCCTCGGCTACGACACGGTGTCGCTGACCATCAGCACGCACAGCGCGGGCGGCGCCGTCACCGAGAAGGACTTCGAGCTGGCCCACAGGGTGGAGGCGCTCGCGCCCGGCCACGGGGCGAGCTGAGGCGGGTGCTGGACTACGACAAGGAGGCCGGCGACTACGACGCCCTGCGCGGCGGCGAGCCCCGCGCCGAGGCCGCCGCCCGCGCCGTCCTGGGCCTCGTCCCCGAGGGCGCCCGCCGGCTGCTCGACATCGCCTGCGGCACCGGGATCGTCACCCGGCGGTTCGCCGCCGCGCGGGACGGGATGAGAGTCACGGGCGTCGACCTCACCCACGCGATGGCGAGCCGGGCCGCCGCCCGGCTGCCCGGCTCCGTCGTGATCGGCGACGGCCGCCGACTCCCCTTCCGCGACGGGGAGTTCGACGCCGTGACCAGTGTGTGGCTGCTGCATCTCCTGGGCGGCCCCGAGGACGTACGGGCCGTGGTCGGCGAGTGCGCCCGGGTGCTCCGCCCCGGCGGCGTCTACGTCACCACCGTCGACAAGGCCGCCGCCCACAATGTGGGCAGCGACATCGACGCCGTCCTCGCCCCGCGCCCCAGGCGCCCGGCCACCGACGCCACGGGCGACATCGAGAGCCGCGCCGCCGAGCACGGCCTCGAACCGGCCGGCCGGGCGACCTTCGCGGGCCGGGGGCAGGGGCGCAGCCCCCGGCGCGCGCTCACCGACCTGCGGCGCGGATGGTTCATGACCATCCCGCCCGGCGACCCGCTCGTCGAGCACTTCGCCGTCCGGCTGGCCGCCCTGCCCGACCAGGACCGGGACCGCCCGGAGCCGACGTTCACCCTGCGGGCGTTCCGGAAGCCGGTCGCCCCTGCGGTCGGGTGAACTCCATGACCCAGTTGGTCAGCCAGTTCGCCCCGTCGTCGAGCGAGAACGCCTGCTCCCAGCGGGCCGAGCGCGCGGACATGTCCGACCACACGAACCGCACGCGCACGTCCTTGCCGTCGTGCGTGTCGTCGCCGTAGAACTCGCCCCGGCCGCCCGCGAATCGGCCGATCACGGGCGGGAACAGCTTGCCGCCGCGGCTGGAGGACCAGTTCAGCGACCAGGTCCGCGCCTCGGTGTCGAACAGCCGCAGCGTCAGCCCCTTCGAGCCGAGGTGCGGCATGTCGATCTCGTCGATGTTCGCGGCCCCGTCGAACAACGGGAAGCACCGGCTGGTGGCCGGGAACTCCTCCCAGCCGCTGGCCGGGTCGAGGAAGTCGGTACGGCGGCGGTGGTGGACCTCCCACTCGCCGTGGAAGAAGTCGAAGTCGTGCGGGCCGCTCATCGGCGTCCCCCGGTGGTTCCGGCGGGCAGGGAGTCGGCCAAGTAGGCGTCGAGATCCGGGAGTTCGGGTGGCTCGGGGGAGAGGATGTGCCGTACCCAGGCGTCGCGTTCGTGCTGGATCGGGGGCAGTTCCCAGACGCAGCCGATCCACGGCCGGTCGGTCGGGACGAACTGGGTGGGGTCGTCGTCCGGGCAGCCGAGCACCGGCTGTCCCGCCGCCGCGCCGGCGAAGTGGAGGACGTTGTCCCACACCCAGCTGTACACGTTGAGGTAGGCCCCGCTGTCACCGCCCCGGTGCAGCACGACGAAGGTCGCGGGCGGGGTCGTCCCGTCCGGCTCGGGCAGCAGCTTCGGGAGGATCGCGTACGCCGCCTCCGCGACTTCGGGCGCGATACCGGCCGGGTCGGCGGTGACGTGGTAGCGCTTGACGCGCCGGCCGGCCACCTCGACGGGCGGTGGCACGGTCAGCAGTTTCTCGGTGAAGGGCATGGCGGGACGCTACGACCGCTTCACTGACACCATGTGTCAGTGAAGTCGAGCCGACTCGTGTCGATCCTGCTGCTGCTCCAGACCCGGGGCCGGATGACCGCCGCCCAGCTCGCCGTCGAGCTGGAGGTCTCCGTCCGCACGGTCTACCGGGACGTGGAGGCGCTGGGCGCGGCCGGCGTCCCGCTGTACGGCGACGCGGGCCACGCCGGGGGCTACCGCCTCCTCGACGGCTACCGCACCCGGCTCACCGGGCTGACGAGGGACGAGGCCGAGGCCCTCTTCCTCGCCGGCGCCCCCGGGCCCGCCGCCGAACTGGGCCTCGGCGCGGTGCTGGCCGCCGCCCGGCTGAAGGTCCGCGCGGCCCTGCCCGCCGAGCTGCGGGCCCACGCCGACCGGGTCGCCGGCCGCTTCCATCTGGACGCGCCCGCCTGGTACGCGGAGGCCGACGACACCCCGTTCCTGCCCGCCGTCGCCGACGCGGTCTGGAACGGGCGGGTCCTGCACGTCCTCTACCGCCGCTGGGCCGAGCCGACCGATGTGCGCCGCCGCCTCGAACCGTACGGCCTGGTCCTGAAGGCGGGCCGCTGGTACGTCGTCGCCGGCCCGGGACCGCGCACCTACCGCGTCGACCAGATCCTCCACATCCTCGAACCCGACGGCACCGACGGCACCGACGAGGAGTTCACCCGCCCCGACGACTTCGACCTGGTCGCGTACTGGACCGCGTACCAGCGGGACTTCCACGCCCGGCTGCACCGGGGCGAGGCACTGGTCCGGCTGGCGCCGGGCGTGACCCTTTCCAGGGCCGTGCCGGTCGAAGGGAGCGCGGGAGGCACGGGAGGCCCGGGAGGCCCGGGAGGCACCGGGGACGACGGGTGGACCACGGTCAGGGTGCCCATCGAGTCCGTCGAGCACGCGCACGGCGAGTTCCTGCGGCTGGGCGCGGACATCGAGGTGCTGGAACCGGCCGGGCTGCGCGGAAGAATGGCGCGGACCGTGGCCGAACTGGCCGAAAGATACGGCAACGTGGCCGGGAACGGTGGCGACTGAGAGAGAGCGGAACCCGCCCGTCCTTTCTGGAGGTTCGTCACGTGCTGCACCCGCACAGGCACCACAGACGCCGAGCCCTGCGCTCGCTGGTGACAGCGGCCCTGGTCGCCGCCGGACTCACCACGTTCACCGGCACGCCCGCCGAGGCCGCCACCGCCCGCCAGGTCGAGCGCCTCGACCGCGGCGTGGTCAGCGTGCACGTCGACAGCGGCAATCTGGTCAGCTGGCGCTGGCTCGGCACCGACCCGAACGACGTGTCGTTCAACGTCTACCGGGCCGGTACGAAGGTCAACCCGTCCCCGATCACCGGCTCGACGAACTACTTCCACTCCGGCGCCCCCGCCCAGGCCGACTACACGGTCCGCGCGATCGTGGGCGGTGTGGAGCAGGGCGACTCGGTGCACGCGGTCCAACTCCGCACCGGCTACAAGGACGTACCGATCAGCCCGCCCGCCGGCGGCACCACACCGGACGGCGTCGCGTACACCTACGAGGCCAACGACGCCTCCGTCGGCGACCTCGACGGCGACGGCGCCCTGGAGTTCGTGCTGAAGTGGCAGCCGACCAACGCCAAGGACAACTCCCAGTCCGGCTACACCGGCAACACGATCATCGACGGCGTCAAACTCGACGGCACCCGGCTGTGGCGCATCGACCTGGGCCGCAACATCCGCTCGGGCGCGCACTACACACAGTTCCAGGTGTACGACTACGACGGCGACGGGAAGGCCGAGATCGCCGCCAAGACGGCGGACGGCACGGTCGACGGGGTGGGCACGGTCATCGGCAGCTCGTCCGCCGACCACCGCAACTCCAGCGGCTACATCCTGTCCGGGCCCGAGTACCTGACCATGTTCAACGGCCAGACCGGCAGGGCGATGCAGACCGTGGACTATGTCCCGGCCCGCGGCACGGTGTCGTCCTGGGGCGACTCGTACGGCAACCGTGTGGACCGCTTCCTCGCCGGGACGGCGTATCTGGACGGTGCCCGGCCCTCGCTCGTCATGGCGCGCGGCTACTACACCCGGAGCGTGATCGCCGCCTGGGACTGGCGCAACGGCTCCTTCACCCGCCGCTGGACCTTCGACACCAGCTCCTCCACCAACTCCGGCCGGGGCTACGACGGGCAGGGCTCGCACAGCCTCTCCGTCGGTGACGTGGACAACGACGGCAAGGACGAGATCGTGTACGGCGCGATGGCCGTGGACGACAACGGCGGCGCCCTGTGGACCACCAGGACGGGCCACGGCGACGCCCAGCACCTGGGCGACCTCGACGCGTCCACGGCCGGCCTGGAGTACTTCAAGGTCTCCGAGTCCACCTCCCAGCCCGCCGAGCTGTACATCAACCCCGCCAACGGCGCGGTCCGCTGGCAACTCGCCGCCTGCTGCGACAACGGCCGGGGCGTGGCCGGTGACATCCACGCGGGCAACGACGGGCCCGAGATGTGGTCCGCCTCCGACAGCTCCATCCGGGACGAGGCCGGCGCGACGAAGGGCCGCGAGCCCTCCTCCGTCAACTTCCTCTCCTGGTGGGACGGCGACCCGGTCCGCGAACTCCTCGACGGCACCCGGATAGACAAGTACGGCACCTCCGCCGAGACCCGGCTGCTGACCGGTTCCGGGGTGTCGTCCAACAACGGCACCAAGGCCACGCCCGCGCTCTCCGGCGACATCCTCGGCGACTGGCGCGAGGAGGTCGTCTGGCGCACCAGCGGCAACACGGCCCTGCGGATCTACTCGACGCCGGTCGAGACGAGCACGAAGATCACGACCCTGCTCCACGACCCGATGTACCGCACGGGTCTGGCCTGGCAGAACACGGCCTACAACCAGCCGCCGCACACCAGCTTCTTCATCGGGAACAACATGCCGACGGCGCCCCGGCCGACGGTGTACACCCCGTAGTAGCGGCCCGTGGGCGGGCCGGGCCCGCCCACGGACTCCGCCGTGCGTCCGCCGTGCGGCCGCTGTGGGGCCGTCAGCCCAGCGTCAGCGACGCCTGTACGGGCAGATGGTCGCTGGGGAACTGCCCGTTCGACGCGAAGGTGTTGATGGACGCCCGGTGCGCCGTGACTCCCGGTGTGGTGAGGATCCAGTCGATGCGGTCGCCGCCCGGGGTCAGCGGGCGGTAGCCGTGGAACGTCGCGTAGAGGTCGCCGCGCTCGGCCGCCGTGTCCCAGGTGTCGACGAGCCCGGCGCCCAGCATCGTGTCGTAGACCCTGTTCCGGTGGGCGGCGACATTGAAGTCACCGGTGACGATCAGGGGGAGCGACCGGTCGAGCCCGGTGATGCGCTGGGCGATCAGGGTCGCGGCCCGCTCACGGGCGTACTGGCTGGCGTTGTCGAGGTGGGTGTTGAGGACGTAGAACTGCCGGTCGCCGTCCAGCAGATCGCGGAACCGGACCCAGGTGACCATCCGGATGGAGCCGCCGCCCCAGGTGTTCGAGCCGGGCACCTCCGGGGTGTCGGAGAGCCAGAAGTGCCGGTACTCGACGGCCGCGAGACGGCGGGTGTCGTAGAAGACCGCCATGAACTCGTCCCGGTTGCCGCCCGCGCGTCCGGTGCCGATCCAGCGGTAGTGCGGCCCGAGGTCGGTCTCGATGTCGAGCAGTTGCTGGTGGAGGCCTTCCTGGGTGCCGATGACATGGGGTGCCTCCTGCCGCAGCAGGGCCCGCATCACCGGTCTGCGCACGGCCCAGCTGTTGGGCTGGACGGTGCTCGCGTAGCGCAGGTTGAACGACATGGTGGAGAGCGGGGGCACGGCGGCCTCCTCTTCCGCCGCCGAGGCGGCCGGTGCGCTGGTCAGTCCGGTGGTGCGGGACAACGGCAACAGTACCGCCGCGGCGAGGGCGGTCTTGAGGCCCAGTCGGCGCGTGACGCGGCTGTGGTTCGGCACAGGGGCTCCTTCTGTGAAGGTCTCCGGGCGAGCCGTGCGTACACACTCTGGGATGCCCCTCTGTGCCCGTCATGAACATGTCGATAGAGCGAGGTGTACGGGGTGCGACAGGGCGGGGTGCACAGGGTTCGAAGAGGGCGCGCGCCCGACCCAGGCGCGCGCCCTCACCTGGTCCTGCTCGGGTGTCAGGTCACCGTGCAGGACTGGTCACCGAGTTTGAACACGGTCGGCTTTCCGTTCGTCCCCGACCAGCTGCCGGTGAAGCCGAAACTCACCGACGAACCGGCCGCCACACCGCCGTTCCAGCTGATGTTCCTGGCCGTGACCGCCGACCCCGACTGCGTGTGGGCGGCGTTCCAGACCTGCGAGATGCTCTGGCCGTTCGGGAAGGTCCAGCCGAGGGACCAGCCCGTCCAGGCGCTCGTGCCCGTGTTGGCGAGCCGTACGTCCGCCTGGAAGCCGCCCGACCACTCGTTGGTGACCTTGTACGTCACCGCGCAGGCCCCCGTCGGCCCGGGCTCGGGATCCGGATCCGTACCGCCGCCCCCGCCGCCACCGGAGTCGGAGGAGTCGCCGTAGATGACTCCCCGTCCATTCGTCGCGACGTAGACCCGCCCGTACACCCTCGGGTCGCCCGTGATCGCCGCACCCGTCCAACCCCACTGGTGGGCGTCGTCGTTGATCCGGGTCCAGGTCGCGCCCTTGTCGGTCGAGCGAAAGATGCCGCGTACGCCGCCGATCTCGGCGCTGGTGTAGAGGGTCTGGTACGAGGCTCCCGTCGCCGCCTTGCCGAAGCCGATGGTGTCGGCCTGCTCGACGCCCGAGAGCTTGGTCCAGGTGGCGCCACTGTCCGTCGAGTGCCACAGACCGTACGCCCCGTCCGTCGCTCCGCCCGCCAGCCACACATCGCCCTTCACCCCGGGCAGCGCCTTGAAGCGCACGCTGTCCCCGCTCGGCAGCCCGGTCGCGTTCGACGCGGTGAAGGTCGCCCCGCCGTCCGAACTGACGTAGAACTTGCCGGACTTGAAGCCGTAGAAGGTCCTAGGGTCCACCCGGTCGGACTCCACGATCGCGTCGGCCGGGATGCCGCTCGACTCCGACCACGCGTTGCCGAAGCCCGTCGCGTACCGCACGCCCGTGCCCGCCGGACTCCACACGAACCGGCTGCCGTCCGAGGCCGCCGCGACCGTACCGCCGCCGCTCACCCCCGACGGGTCGGTGCCGGCGAACCAGTTGGCGCCGTTGTCCGTGGAGAACGCGATGTGCGGACCGGAGTCCAGATTGCCCACGCGTACCACCGTGTTGGGGTTGGACTCCGCGTAGTCCAGGCTGGTCGTCGTCGTGAAGTTCGGCTGGGTGAACATCATCGACGGGACCTTCGTCAGATCCGTGTGCCGGAAGCCGCCGATGTCACCGAGCGCGCTGAGCAGCGGGGCACCGGACGGGGGTGAGGCCAGGTCGTTGACGGCCGTCTCCTCCAGGCCCCGCACCATCGGTCTGATGGCGAACTGGCCGCCGCTGTCCCAGTTCCCCAGGTTCTCCGTGCCGTAGATCGTCGCGCCCGTCCCGTACATCATCCGGTTGGAGTTGAACGGGTCGATCTCCAACGCCTCGGTCATCCAGCCGAGTTTGGGCGTCTGCTCCGGAGGCGAGGGGTTCGCGCCCCAGGTCAGCCACGGGGACGACGACACATCCATCGTGTAGCGGTTCGAGCGGTTCGGATACGACGTGTAGTCCCACGCCTTCGTCCAGCTCGCGCCGCTGTCCGTCGACCGGAAGATCTGTGTGTCCGGCCACCAGGAGCTGTACGCCGTCGCCATGACCGTGCCCGGGTCCTGCCGGTCGACCGTCAGCCCGCTGAACCCGTAGTACGTGTCGGCCTCCGCCACCGGACTGATGTTCGTCCATGTACCGGTCGCGGTCGCGTACCGCCACAGCTGGCCCTTGCCGCCGTCGTACGGCCCGCCCTTGTCGCTGTAGGAGAGATACAGATGGCCGTTCGCCGTGTCGAGGACGCCCTTGTGGGCCAGATGTCCGGTCGGCTGCCCGGCCACCCGCGACCAGGTCGCGCCCGCGTCGGTCGACCGGTACACCGCGTTGTCCTTGTCGGCGACCCCGACGTAGATCGTCCGTGTGGCGTTCCCGGCGGTGCCCGTCGACTCGTCGAAGGTGACCCAGACGATGCCCTGGTTGTCGCTGGAGTACCCGCTCGTGTCGGTCGGATCGGCCACGTAGTTGCCGACGTTCGGGAAGTTCGTCACCTGCGACCAGGTGACCCCCGAGTCCGTCGACCGCCACAGGCCCTTGCCGCTCGGCGCGCCCAGATACAGCACGCTGTTCCGGTTCGGGTCCACGGCGAGGCGCTCACCCATGCCCCGGCCCGGCATGTTCCCGCCCAGCTTGAACGGCAGGTTCGCCTTCTGCCAGCTGGCCCCCCGGTCGGACGACCGCAGGACCGCCCCGTTCCCCGGGTCCCAGCTGTTCGTGTACGTCCCGGCCGCCACGTACACCTTGTTCGGATCGACCGAGTCGGAGGCCAGACTCACGATCCCCGTGTGCCCCCAGTTGTCCCACCCGACCGAGTCGAGCAGGGGCGTCCAGGTCTTCGAGGACTCCACCCAGCGATAGGCCCCACCGATGTCCGTACGGGCGTAGGCGAGGTTCCGTTCCTTCCGGTTGAACACGATCCCGGGAACGAATCCGCCCCCGTCGATCCGGGCGTTCTTCCACGTATAGGTGTCGGCGGCGATGGACACCGCCTTGTCGGCCTTGCCAGTGGCCAACGCGGGTGGGGATCCGGCGAGAAGGCCGGCCGCGAGAGCCAGAACGGTGGTGAGGATGCGGGTTCTTCGCACAGTGGGGGCCTCTCCTTCAAGAGTGGGGGGAAAGGTGCGAAGCGATACGCGCACAGCCCCCGCGCCCGTCTTGAGGGGCGCGGGGCCGTGTGCAATGTGCGGCTGCCGCCGCGTGGGCGCGACCAGCCACGGACGACCCGCAGCCGACATACGACCTGTGACCCGGAGCTACTCCAACAACTCCGCGTACGAACCCATGGCCAAGGCGATGTCCGCCTGAGCCCAGAACCGGTGATACGTGAACGACGGCGCGGCGCCACCGGCCAAGTACGCCTCGATCTTCGACCAGGCAGGATCGTTCTCGTAGAACGACCGGATCGAATCGAACGTGGACGACGAGTTGATCGTGTCCCCGTTCGGCATCTTCCCGGTCCACCCACTCGGCACATACACCCGGTCGTCGAACCGGTTGTAGTCGGCCCGCGTCTCGGGAACGGCGACCCCGAGCCCGTCCTGGTGGTGGTCCCACATCCCGTCGAGCAGAGCCTTGGCAACCCGGGCCGCGTCGGCGTCACCGGAGCGGTCGGCGTAGTACGTCAGCGTCTTGGCGTACGCGGCGGCCACCCCCACGTCGTCCGTGTAGTCGGCGACGGTGACATGAAGTCCCGCATTGGCACCGGGACTTGACGCACTCCATGTGTCCGGCGCACCCGACCACTGAAGCGTCGACGGAATCCGGTAGGTACCGTCCGGATTGATCGTCGTCTTGGAGAGCGCCCAGTCGACCCACTTGTCGAGGACCGTCTTCGCCGCCGCGTTCCCCGTCTGCTGGTAGTACTCCGCGACCCGTTCCATCGACCACGCCTGGAAGCCGAACCACTGGTTGGACGGCGGGTCGTGGTACACCGGCTTCTCGTCGTAGAACATGCCGTAGAAGGTCGGCGTCCCGGCCGGAGGCGTGGCGTACCGCCCCGCCCAGCTGTTGGTGGCGCCGCCCGCGATGCCGCCCTCGTTGGACTGCAGCCAGCGGTAGAACTCGATCTGCCGGTCGAGGGACTTGGCCCAGTCCGCCTGCCCGGTCGTCGACTTGGGCTTGAGCGGGGCGTAGTTGGCGAGGGCGTGGGCGGCCAGCGGGTTCTGGTAGCCGCCGTGCGTGTGGCTGGAGCCGATGCGCCAGGCCCAGCCGGCATTGGTGTCGGTGGCACCGCCCCACGCGTAGTACCAGTTGAGCAGGTAGTGGGAGGAGTCCTTGCCGGTGCCCGCGGGGCAGGTGGTCGGCCCCACACAGTTCCCGATCTTCTTGAAGTACTTGTCGTACATCGCGTAGCGCAGATAGTCGCCCATCTTCGCGGCCTTGCCGATGGTCGCGGAGACATCGGCGCCCTTGCCCTGCTGCTTGGCCCAGATGTCCGCCCAGTACGCGGCCTGCACGGCGCGCGCGTCGGCGTCCGGGGCGTTGGTGAACTTCCACTGCTTGGCGTACGACGCGTCACGGGTGAACAGGTCCAGATACCCGTTCGTGCCGCCGTACTTGAACTGGTCGCAGGTGGGCTGCGGGATGGTCTCCCACACCGACTCCTGCGGCCCGCGCTGGAAGGTGTTGATGTACGACGGTCCGGTGTCGGCCGGCCCCGCCTCGCACTTGCCGGGCGAGTTGCCGTAGCCGTAGACGTTGTCGACGTCCTGCAGCCAGTGCATGCCGTAGACGTCGTCCGTGCCGTACGCGCTCTTCAGCTCGGCGGCGATCGGGTCCGGGCCGACCGAGACACCGGTGTCGAGCTGCGCCGGGTACTCGCCCGGGGTGTCGTGCTCCGGGGCGTACGTCGCCGGCTTGGAGGCGTTGTAGAAGGAGTTGGTGGGCTGGTCGGGCTTGGTCGGGATCATGAACTTCTCCATGATGTCCCAGGCCCCGTTGAACTTGGACCAGTCGCCCGTCACCTTGCCGTACATGGCCTGCAGCCACAGGAGGTAGCTGTACGCCTCCGAGGTGGTCTCATGGCCGTGGTCCGGCGCCTCGACGATCAGCGTCTCCACCGAGTGGTACGGGATGCCCTCGGGGGAGAAGTAGCCGTTCGCCGGGTTGGTGATCTTGCCGTAGAGCTCCAGGAACCGTTCGTCGTACGTGCTCGACGCGGCCAGCTGGGTCACGGTCACCGCTGCCTTGGCGTGCCCAGTGGCCGTCGACTCGAAGACCGCCGAACCCGTGCCGGAGGCGTTCGCGCCGATGGTCACCTTCTGCGCGGTGTTCCAGTCCGACGACGTGAAGGTCAGCGACCCGCCGCCCGTCACGGAGAGCCCGGTGCTGCCGGACGCCCGCGCGGTCGTCACCGTCACATTGCCGGACGGCTGTGTCGACAGTTTCACGTCATAGGTGCCCGACTGGCCCTGGCGGACGCCCAGTTGGGTCGGCGAGACCACCACGGCGGGACCCGAGGCGACCGTGATGCCGACCGGCGTGGAACTCGCGGACGCGCCCAGACTGTCGTACCCCTTGGCCACCAGCGAATGGCTGCCCACGGACAGACCGGTGGCCGAGAACGTGTACGGCGACGTCGTGTCCGTGCCCAGCAGCGTGGTGTCGTCGTAGAACTCGACCTTCGTGACCGTCGCGTTGTCCGCCGCCGCGGCGGTGGCCGCCATCGGCACCGCGGTGCCCTGCGAGAACACCGCGCCCGGCGCCGGGCTGGTCAGCACCGTGATCGGCGGCTGGTGCGCGCCCACGCACGCGGTGCCGTTGATCGCGAAGGCGGTCGGCGCGGTGTTCGTGCCGCTGTACGTGAACTGGGCGCCGGTGGTCACCGCGGCCCCGACGGCGATCGTGCCGTTCCAGGACGCGTTGCGTGCCGTCACCGCCTTGCCGGACTGCGACCAGGTGCCGCTCCAGCCGCCCGTGAGCGTCTGGTTGCCCGCGTAGGCGTACGTCAGGGTCCAGCCGCTGATGGGCTCCGTGCCCCGGTTGCTGATCGTGAGCTCGGCGGTGAATCCCGAGCCCCAGTCGTTGGTCTTGTAGTCGACGTTACAGGCGACCGCCGCCGCGCTGGCGGGAGTCGACCCCGTGCCGAGCATCGTCAAGGGGAGGACGAGGGCCGCCACCACGGCGGTCCACAGGCGTCGCGTGGCACGACGTCTCCTTCTGGGGTGCATGCTCTGGTTCCTTCCGTGCGGCTCTTACGAAGGTGGGGGCGGAGCAGCAGCAACAAGCCTTGAACCAGTGGGAGCGCTCCCATATTGAGGAGGGGGGCGCAAGCGGTCAAGGCGTTTGAAGAGTCGAAAAGATTCGATCAGGGGGAAAAGATTCATGAAGCGCAATAACGCAACACCTCTGTCTTTTACCGTCACTTGGCGCTACCTTCACCAGCACCAGTGGGAGCGGTTCCACCAGTCGACGCGTTCTTCCCAGACGTGTCCGAGCTGCGAGGGACGCTCAGAGAACACCCCCGGCGTTCAGGTCTTTTACTCGCCTCGGCGACAGCGCGACGACTCCTCCTCGTACACCCCACTACGGAAGAGGAACCCGCACTCATGAGCCGTACCAGAACAGCACTCCTCGCGGCGTTGGCGCTGGTCGCCGGTGCCGCGGGGACCGCCATGGCCGCCGTACCGGACGACGTCGGCGCCCAGGCGATCCCCTGCACGGTCGACTACAAGGTGCAGAACCAGTGGTCCACCGGCTTCACCACCGCCGTCACGATCACCAACAACAGCGCCGCGAAGTCCTCGTGGGCCGTGAAGTGGTCGTACGCGGGCAACCAGACGGTCACCAACGGCTGGAACTCCCGGATCACCCAGAGCGGCAGCACGGTCACCGCCGCCAACGAGACGTACAACGGCACGCTGGCGACGGGTGCTTCGGTCAGCTTCGGCTTCCAGGCCTCCTACAGCGGCACCAACGCCCTCCCGACGACCTTCACCCTCGACGGTGTGACCTGCAACGTCGACGACGGCGGCGGTGGCCCCACCAACCCGCCCGGACCCGGCACGAAGGTGGACAACCCGTACGCCGGCGCCAAGGTGTACGTGAACCCGGAGTGGTCCGCGAAGGCCGCCGCCGAGCCCGGCGGCAGCCGGATCTCCAACCAGCCCACGGGTGTCTGGCTGGACCGGATCGCCGCCATCGAGGGCGTGGGCAGCGGCATGGGCCTGCGCGACCACCTCGACGAGGCGCTGCGCCAGAAGGGCTCCGGCGAACTGGCCATCCAGCTGGTGATCTACAACCTGCCCGGCCGTGACTGCGCGGCCCTCGCCTCCAACGGCGAGCTGGGCCCGACGGAGATCGGCCGCTACAAGACCGAGTACATCGACCCGATCGCGGCCATCCTCGCCGACGCGAAGTACGCCGGCCTGCGGATCGTCACGACCGTCGAGATCGACTCGCTGCCGAACCTCGTCACCAACACCGGCAGCCGCCCGACGGCCACCCCCCAGTGCGATGTCATGAAGGCCAACGGCAACTACGTCAAGGGCGTCGGCTACGCGCTCAACAAGCTCGGTGACGTGGGCAACGTCTACAACTACGTGGACGCCGGCCACCACGGCTGGATCGGCTGGGACGACAACTTCGGCGCCTCCGCCACCACCTTCAAGGAGGCGGCGACCGCCGAGGGCGCCACGGTCAACGACGTCCACGGCTTCATCACCAACACGGCGAACTACAGCGCCCTCAAGGAGAACAACTTCTCCATCAACGACTCCGTGGCCGGCAAGTCGGTCCGCGAGTCGAAGTGGGTCGACTGGAACCGCTATGTCGACGAGCTGTCCTTCGCCCAGGCCTTCCGCAACCAGCTCGTCTCGGTCGGCTTCAACTCGAACATCGGCATGCTGATCGACACCTCCAGGAACGGCTGGGGCGGCAGCGCCCGGCCCACCGGTCCCGGCGCCACGACCAGCGTGGACACCTACGTCGACGGGGGCCGCTACGACCGTCGCCTCAACACGGGCAACTGGTGCAACCAGTCCGGGGCCGGCCTCGGCGAGCGTCCGAAGGCCGCCCCCGAAGCCGGGATCGACGCCTATGTGTGGATGAAGCCGCCGGGTGAGTCCGACGGGTCCAGCTCCGCCATCCCGAACAACGAGGGCAAGGGCTTCGACCGCATGTGCGACCCGACGTATACGGGCAACCCGCGTAACAACAACAACATGTCCGGCGCCCTGGCGAACGCGCCGATCTCCGGGCACTGGTTCTCCGCCCAGTTCCAGCAGCTGATGCAGAACGCGTACCCCGCGCTCTGAGCACGCTCGGTCAGGCCGGTCCGTCAGGGTCTTCGTTTCCCCGATCCCTGGCGGACCGGTGGCATGTCCGTGTGGGCCACGTCACGATGGCGGAGGTGGGCGGGTGCGATGAGTTCCGGGCGACGCGGCGGTCTTCATCGCCGTAAGCCCGTGACGGCAAGAGGAAAGAGAACCCCATGCGCATCGTGATCTGCGAGTTCATGAGCCTGGACGGTGTCGTGCAGGCGCCCGGCGGTCCCGACGAGGACACCGACGGCGGGTTCGCCCACGGCGGCTGGACGCACCCGTTCTTCGACCCGGAGGTCGTGGGCGGCGCCTGGGACGCCGCGCTGGAGAAGGCCGACGCGCTGCTGTACGGCCGCCGCACCTGGAAGGCGATGGCCGGGGCCTGGCCCGACCGGGCGGGCGACCCCTTCGCCGACCGGATGAACTCCATCCGCAAGTACGTCGTGTCCGCGACGCTCACCGACGCCGAGCTGACCTGGGAGAACTCCACGCGTATCCCGGGGGAGGAGGCGATCGCGCACCTCCGCAAGCTCCGCGAGACCGACGGTGGCGACCTGCTCGTCATGGGCAGCCCGACCCTCGCCCGCACCCTCCTCCAGGAGGGCCTCGCCGACGAGCTGATCCTGATCGTCATGCCGGTCGTCCTCGGCGGAGGGAAGACCATCTTCCCCGGCGACGGCGCCAAGCACACCCTGGAGCTGATCTCCACGACCACCAGCGGTACGGGCGTGAACGTATGCGTCTACCGCCGGGCGGCCGAGAAGGACTGAGGGGCGGGAGAGAGGGCTGAATCGGCACGATGGATTTGCCGATACAGCAAGAAGGGTGGCCGTTCTCCGGTGCGTCGGAGCAAGCTGACGGCACCCGGAAGAGAGGCTCACCGTCATGGGACAGCAACACCACGGCCAGTGCCGGCACGGACAGGGCGGCGGCCACGAGCATGGTCACGGTCACGAGCGTGGTCACGGCCACGGTCACGGTCGTCACGACCACAGCGACCTCGACTGGGCCGAGGTGGCCGATTATCTGGAGGCGCAGGCGGAGTTGTTCGCGCCGCTGAACCGGCGGGCCGCCGCCTGGGTCGCCACCTGGCAGCCCGAGCCGGGACTGGTCGTCGACGTCGGCAGCGGCCCGGGGATCGTGAGCTGTCAGCTCGCCGACACCTTCCCCGGCGCCCGGGTCGTCGCCCTGGACGGCTCCGGGCCCCTGTTGGAGCGGGCCCGCGCCCGTGCCGAACGCCAGGGACTCGCCGACCGGTTCGGCACTCTGGAGGCCGAACTGCCGGACGGTCTGGGCGACTTGGAGTACCCCGCCGACCTGATGTGGGCCAGCCGCAGCCTGCACCACCTCGGCGACCAGCGCGCCGCGCTCGCCGCCTTCGCCGAACGCCTCGCCCCCGACGGTGTGCTGGCCCTCGTCGAGGGCGGACTGCCCAGCCGCTTCCTGCCGCGGGACATCGGCATCGGGCGCCCCGGGCTCCAGTCCCGGCTGGACGCGGCGGAGGACCGGTGGTTCAGCGAGATGCGGGCCGCGCAGCCCGGCAGCGTCCCGGAGGTCGAGGACTGGCCGGGGCTGCTCACCGCCGTGGGCCTGCGCGACGCCACCTCCCGCACCTTTCTGCTGGACCTCCCGGCCCCGGTCCCGGAGGCGGCCCGTGCCTACGCCGTGAGCCAGTTCCAGCGCGGCCGGGGCATGCTCGCGGACTTCCTCGACGCCTCCGACCTCGCGACCGTCGACCGGCTCCTCGACCCCGACGACAAGGCGGGCCTGCACCACCGCACGGACCTCTTCGTCCTCGCGGCCCACACCGTGCATGTGGCGAGGCGGTGACATTCCGGGGCGCCGGCTGAGGTCTGACCGCCGAAGTCGCCACGCCTAGGCCGCACTTGACTTCGAGAGCGCTTCAAGTGATGGACTCCGGGCGTCGGCCGGAGTCCAGTCGGCCGGCCGGAAACAGAGGGGGAGAACCATGACCGACGCTCCAGTCGCGCTCATCACCGGCGGCGCCAGTGGTATCGGAGCCGCCGTCGCCCGGCAGCTGCTCGACCTCGGCCACCGGGTGGCCGTGACCGGGCGCAGGGCCGAGCGGTTGCGTGCGTTCGCCGCCGAACTCGGCGATCCGGAGGGGCTGTTGACCCTGCCGGGCGACGCGGCCGAGTACCCGGACGTACAGGCGGCGGTGGACGCCACGCTGAAGGAGTTCGGGCGGATCGACACCGTCCTCGCCAACGCCGGGTTCGCCACGCACGACACCGTCGCCGAGGGGGACCCGGCCGGGTGGACGGACATGGTGCTGACCAATGTGCTGGGCCCGGCCCTGCTCATCCGGGCCGCCATCGACGCCCTCAAGGAGACCCGGGGGCGGATCATGCTGGTCGGCAGCGTCGCCGGCTTCGTCCACGGCCCCGGCAACATCTACGGGGCGACGAAGTGGGCCGTCACCGGGCTCGCCGAGAACACCCGGCGGCAGGTCACCGAGTGGGGCGTCGGCGTGACCCTGATCGCGCCCGGCCGGGTGGAGACCCCGTTCTGGGACGCCTACGGCAGCCTGCCGCCCGGCCATCTCCTCACCGCCGACCAGATCGCCGACTCCGTGGTCTGGGCGATCCGCCAGCCGGCCGGGGTCGACATCAACACCGTGGTCGTACGGCCGATCGGTCAGCCGGTCTGAGCCCGGCCGGGGGTCGGCCACCGAACGCATGAGACCGCCCGACGGAACGTCATCCGTCGGGCGGTCTCCGTCTTCTCGGTGTGCTCGCGCTCCCGGCGTGGGGGCGCCGGCCGTGGGCCGGGCCTCAGGCCTGGTTGAACGTCGCCGGGTCCGGGCCGATGCGCCGGTCCTCGTTCAGCGCGCTGATCGCGGCGATGTCCTCGGTGTCCAGGGAGAAGTCGAAGACCTCGATGTTCTCCTTGATCCGGGACGGGGTCACGGACTTGGGGATGACCACATTGCCCAGCTGGAGGTGCCAGCGCAGCACGACCTGGGCCGGGGTGCGGCCGTGCTTCTGCGCGATCGCGATGACCGCCGGGACCTCCAGGAGCCCCTTGCCCTGGCCGAGCGGCGACCAGGCCTCGGTGGCGATGCCCTGCTCCGCGTGGTACTCACGGGCCGCGAGCTGCTGGAGGTGCGGGTGCAGCTCGATCTGGTTGACCGCCGGGATGACGTCCGTGGCCTCGATCAGCGTCTCCAGGTGCTCCGGAAGGAAGTTGGAGACACCGATGGCCTTGGCGCGGCCGTCCGCGTAGAGCTTCTCGAACGCCTTGAACGTGTCGACGAACGTGCCCCGGGCCGGCAGCGGCCAGTGGATCAGATACAGGTCCACGTACTCCAGGCCGAGCTTGTCCAGGGACTCGTCGAAGGCGCGCAGGGTGGAGTCGTAGCCCTGGTCGGAGTTCCAGAGCTTGGTGGTGACGAAGAGGTCCTTGCGGGCGACGCCGGCCTTGGCGATGGCCTTGCCGGTGCCCTCTTCGTTGCCGTAGATCGCGGCCGTGTCGATGCTGCGGTAGCCGGCCTCCAGCGCGGTGGTGACCGCCTGCTCGGCCTCGTCGTCCGGCACCTGCCACACGCCGAAGCCCAGCTGGGGCATCTCGACGCCGTTGTTCAGGATGATCGGGGGGACCTTGCTGCTCACGAGCTCTCGATCCTTAAGTCGTCGGTTGGTGCTTCCCATCGTCAACGATCACGGCCCGTCATGCATTCCTGAGCGGGCCGCCCGCGACCCGAATCACAGCCCGGATCGCAGATTGGCCGGAAATGGATCCGGCGGTCCCAGAGTATCGGTCTGGACCATTGACCGGACAGGGTCACGCGAGGAGTCTGTCCCTGCCGTAACGCACGTCGGTGAATCATAGTCACATACGTGAATGGATGGCTCATGACCCCCACACGAAGGAACCTCCTCGGCGCCGCGCTCGGCGGCGCCGCAGCGGCCGCCGTCGGGCTGCCGGCCCCCGCCGCGCACGCCGCCTCCTGGCAGTTGAAGTGGTCCCCGTCGGCGAGCGCCGACGGGCTGCGCGCCTTCGAGACCCTGGAGGACGACCGCGCCGACTCGCACACCTCCGCCTCGCCGCACATCCGCGCCACCGGCGACACCTGGCGGTTCGACATGCACACCGTCGACCGGGACACCTCCACCGACCGCCAGCGCCACGAGGTCACCGGGCTGCGCACGAGCAGCGGCTTCCTGCGCTGGACCGAGGGGCAGACCTGGCGGGTCACCTACGGGATGTACATCCCGGCCTCGCTGAAGGCCACCACCAGCTTCACGCACATCATGCAGATGAAGCAGCCCGGCGCGGGCACCTCCCCGCTCGTCGTGCAGTCCCTGCGCCGGGTGAACGGGGCGCAGACCATCGAACTGAAGCTGCCGATCGACAACATCCTGATCGGTCGCACCGATCTGGCGCCGCTGCACGACTCCTGGGTCGATGTCGACTTCCAGGTCAAGGTCGGCAACGGCTCGGCCGGTTCGGTGCGCTGGATCCTGAAGAAGGGCTCGACCACCCTCATCGATGTCTCCCGCACCGGCATCGACACCTTCCTCGCCGACCGGCTGCGCCCCAAGTGGGGCATTTACCGTTCCCTGGGCGACACTTCGGGTTCGCTGCAGAACTGCCATCTGCTGCTGCGGAACATGAAGGGGTACCAACTGGTCTGACCGGGAGGGGAGTTCAGTCGCACCGGAGGGCTCACGCCCGGTACAGCGCCTCCACCTCGGTCTCGTACGCCTTCTCGATCGCCTTCCGCTTCAGCTTCAGCGAAGGCGTCAACAGCCCGTGCTCCTCGGTGAACTGGTGCGCGAGGATCCGGAACGTACGGATCGACTCGGCCTGCGAGACCAGGGTGTTGGCGGCGACCACCGCCCGCCGTACCTCGGTCTCCAGCTCCGGATCGCGCACCAGCTCCGCCGGTGACAGCCGCGCCTTGCCGTGCATCTGGAGCCAGTGCTCGACCGCCTCCGAGTCCAGGGTGACCAGGGCGGCGATGTACGGACGGTCGTTGCCGACGACGATGCACTGGGCGACCAGCGGATGGTCGCGGACCCGCTCCTCCAGGATCGCGGGCGAGACGCTCTTGCCGCCCGAGGTCACCAGGATCTCCTTCTTGCGCCCGGTGATGGTGAGATAGCCGTCCTCGTCGAGGGAGCCCAGGTCACCGGTGGCCAGCCAGCCGTCGTGCAGGGTCTCGTCGGTGGCCTTGGGGTTGTTCAGATAGCCCTGGAAGACATTGGGGCCGCGCAGCCAGATCTCGCCGTCGTCCGCGATGTGCACGGTCATGCCCGGGATGGCCTGGCCGACCGTGCCGTACCGGGTGCGCTCCGGCGGGTTGGCGGTCGCGGCCGCCGTACACTCCGTCAGCCCGTAGCCCTCGAAGATATGGACGCCCGCGCCCGCGAAGAACAGGCCGAGCCGCCGGTCCATCGCGGAGCCGCCGGACATCGCGTACTTGATCCGGCCGCCCATGGCCTCCCGGATCTTGCCGTAGACGACCTTGTCGAAGAACTGGTGCTGCATCCGCAGCCCCGCCGACGGGCCGGGCCCGATGTCCCAGGCCCGCGCCTCCATCGCGTCCGCGTACTTCACGGCCACCTCGACGGCCTTCTCGAACGGGCCGGACTTCCCCTCGCGTTCGGCCTTGCGGCGGCTCGCGTTGAAGACCTTCTCGAAGATGTACGGCACGGCGAGGAAGAACGTCGGCTTGAAAGCGGCGAGGTCGGGCAGCAGGACGGCCGCGTTGAGCTGCGGCTGATGACCGAACTTGACCCTCCTGCGGATGCCCGCGACCTGCACCATCCGCCCGAAGACATGGGCGAGCGGCAGGAACAGCAGCGTCGCCGCCTCGTCGCCCTTGCGGGACTTGAACAGCGGAGCCCAGCGCTCGATGACCGTGTCCGCCTCGATCATGAAGTTGGCGTGCGAGATGACACAGCCCTTGGGGCGGCCCGTCGTACCGGAGGTGTAGATGATCGTCGCGATCGACTCGGGCGTGACCGCGAGCCGGTGCCGGTGCACCACCTCGTCGTCGAGGTGCGCGCCCGACTCGTACAGCTCCTGCACCGCGCCCACGTCCAGCTGCCAGAGCCGGCGCAGCTGGGGCAGCCGGTCGATGACGGTGGCGATGGTCATCGCGTGGTCCTCGTGCTCGACCATGGCGGCCGTGCACTGGGAGTCGTACAGCATCCAGAAGACCTGCTCGGCGGAGGAGGTCGGGTAGACGGGGACGACCTGGGCGCCGACGGTCCACAGGGCGTAGTCGAAGAGGGTCCACTCGTAGCGCGTACGGCACATGATGGCGACCCGGTCGCCGAACCGGATGCCCTGCGCCAGCAGCCCCTTCGCCAGTGCGAGGACCTCGTCGCGGAACTCCGCGGAGGTCACATCGCGCCACTCGCCCCGCTCGTCCTTGCGGCCGAGCGCGATGTGGGCCGGGTCCTCCTGGGCGTGCTCGAAGACGACGTCGGCCAAGCCGCCCACCGGCGGCGCCGACGCCAACGGGGGGTTGGTGAACTCGCGCAAACCCGCTCCTCGTGGCGCTCCGCACAGCGCGTGAAAGCTACCTCACCGCGAGAACGGGCGGGAGGGTTGTGGAGGGGGCGCATTGGGAGGGGTGGTGCGAGTGGGCGCCGAAAAACATACGCAGATGGGGAGGTCTCCGACGTAATTTCTGACGCCGCCGTGAGTTCCGGAAGTTCAATCTCCACCGAACCCGCACGCTCCGATTACGGTGCGCGCCCTCGTGAACACGGTCTGGCCTGGGGGAACGCGAACACCGCTCATGTCTGCCGCGCCAGGTGCCGTCGAGGGGGCCGGCGGTCCGCCGTCACACCCCTCGGGCGCGCCCGTGGAGACGGTCGCCGCCGGAGAGGATGGCCGCCGCGAGCGCGTCCGCCGCGCTCGACGCGGCCCCGGGGCGGCGGCCGTGGACGAGGACGAAGTCGACCTCGCCCAGCTCCGGCAGCCCGGCCCGCTCCGGGACGCGGACCAGACCGGGGGGCACCAGGCGACGGGAATGCGCCATCACGCCGAGTCCCGCGCGGGCGGCGGCGATCAGCCCGTTGAGGCTGCCGCTGGTGCAGGCGATGCGCCAGGAGCGGCCCGCGCGCTCCAGGGACTCCAGGGCCAGGGCGCGGGTGATGCCCGGTGGTGGATAGACGATCAGCGGGACGGGGCGGTCGGGGTCGAGGCGGAGCCGTTCCGCGCCGATCCACACCAGGGTGTCCGTCCAGACGGGTTCGCCGCGCGGGTCCTCCGGGCGCCGTTTCGCCAGCACCAGATCGAGCTTGCCCGCCCCGAGCTGCTCGTGCAGCGTGCCCGACAGCTCGACGGTCAGCTCCAGGTCCACCTCGGGGTGGTCGTGCCGGAAGGCCTCCAGGATCTCCGGGAGCCGGGTGAGCACGAAGTCCTCCGACGCGCCGAAGCGCAGCCGCCCGCGCAGCCGGGTCCCGGTGAAGAACGCAGTCGCCTGCTCGTGCACCTCCAGCAGTCGCCGGGCGAAGCCGAGCATCGCCTCGCCGTCCTCCGTCAGCTCCACGGAGTGCGTGTCCCGCGAGAACAGCTGCCGCCCGGCCGCGTCCTCCAGACGGCGCACATGCTGGCTGACCGTGGACTGACGCAGCCCCAGCCGCCGGGCTGCCTGGGTGAAGCTCAGCGTCTGGGACACGGCCAGGAAGGTCCGCAAGTGGGAGGGGTCGTACACGACCACCACCCTAGCGGTTATCGGGGAACGCGATGACAGTCAGAGCGGTATGACGGATTCCCGATCAAGGGTCCGAGGAGGACGATGGAGCGGGGCCTTCCGGGCTCCGTACGCACCCTCATCGAAAGCACGTGGAGCACCGTGAAACGCCTGAAGTGGCCGAGCCGGCTGCCGGTCGACCCGTACATCCTGCTGTTGCTCGGGACCGTGGGCGTCGCGGCGCTCCTTCCGGCACGAGGTACGGCCGCCGAGGTCGCGTCGGGCGCGTCCACGGCCGCGATCGCCTTCCTCTTCTTCCTCTACGGCGCCCGGCTCTCCACCCGCGAGGCCCTCGACGGCCTCAAGCACTGGCGGCTCCATGTCACCGTCCTGGCCTGCACCTTCGTCGTCTTCCCGCTGCTGGGCCTGGCGGCCCGCGGCCTCGAACCGGTGTTCCTGAACCACTCCCTCTACACCGGGGTGCTCTTCCTCACCCTCGTCCCGTCGACCATCCAGTCGTCGATCGCCTTCACCTCGATGGCCCGGGGCAATGTGCCCGCCGCGATCTGCGCGGGCTCCTTCTCCTCCCTCGCGGGCATCGTGATCACCCCGCTGCTCGCGGCGGTCCTGCTCGGCGGCAGCGCCGGCGGGTTCTCCGCCGACTCGCTGCTGAAGATCGCGCTCCAGTTGCTGGTGCCGTTCGTCGCCGGGCAGCTCGCCCGCCGCTGGATCGGCGGCTTCGTCACCCGGCACAAGCGGATCCTCGGCCTGGTCGACCGCGGCTCGATCCTCCTGGTCGTCTATGTAGCGTTCAGCGAGGGCATGGTGCGCGGGATCTGGAGCCAGGTCAGCCCGCTGCGGCTCGGCGGACTCCTCGTCGTCGAGGCCGTCCTGCTCGCGGTGATGCTGCTGCTCACCTGGTACGGCGCCAAGGCCCTCCGCTTCGGCCGGGCGGACCGGATCGCCATCCAGTTCGCCGGCTCCAAGAAGTCCCTCGCCTCCGGACTGCCCATGGCGAGCGTCCTCTTCGGCCCCGAGGCCTCCCTCGCCGTGCTGCCGCTGATGCTGTTCCACCAGATGCAGCTGATGGTCTGCGCGGTCATCGCCAAACGCCGCGCCAAGGACCCGGTGGAGGAGTCGGCGGTCACGGAGCAGTCAGACGAAGCGATACGAACCGCGGTCGGTACAGGGACACGTTCCGTGTGATGTTCAGCTGCGCCGCCGCCGCGTCGGCGTCCAGCCAGTTGACGTCGTAGCTGAGCACCAGCCGCCCGTCGCCGCCGACCGCCTCGTGCGCCTGCGGGTTGTACGCCGCGACGCCGGCGTTCGGGAGCGGGGGACCGAACCCCTTGGTGGGCCCGTGCCAGGGCCCGGTGGGGGAGCAGGCCCAGTACGCGGTCACGGTCGTCAGCCCGGCCGTCCCGGCGGCCATGGTGAACAGCACATACGTACGCCCGTCCCTCACGACCGTGAACGCGCTGCCCACCCCCTTGTCCGCCCCGTTCCCGAGCACCGCCGCCGGCCGCCCCCGCACCGCCCACCGCGAGCCGTCCCAGTACTCCCACGCCCCCGGCTCCCCGAGCCGGCCGCGCGGCACCCGGGCGACGTACGCGTGCGAGGTCGGCCGGGAGGCGGCCTGGGCGTCGGTGCCGCCGAAGACGTAGGTCCACTCGCCCGCGTCCACGGCCGTCGTCCCGAACAGCACCCGCCGGGCCGGATCGGCGACCGACCCCTGGTCCAGCACCGTCGTGATCCCCTCCAGCCGCAGTTCGGGCAGCGACAGTGTGGCGACCTCGGTCGAGGTGGGCACCCCGTAGATCCACGGCGACTGTCCCGTCGTACGGGTCCACAGGAGCACCCGGACGACCTTCTCGGCGGAGCCAGGGGAGCGGGGCTCGACCCGGGCGGCCACCGGCCAGCGCCACTGCTGCGGGGCCGGGTCGGGGAAGACCGGCGCCGGGAGCGTGGCTTCGAGGCGGCCCGAGGGGGACATCACCACGGCCGAGTTGCGCACCAGGGGCGTCGCGACGTCCCGCCAGGCCACGGACTCGCCGGCCGGATTGGGCGGGGGGTGCACCTGGCCGAGGTAGGTGTCCGAGAACAGCCACAGGACCCGCCCGTCCGGGAGCCGCACCGAGTGGGTGCCGTCGCCGCCGGTCCAGTCGTCCGTGCGGGTCGCGTCGTCGCCGTACCGGGTGAACTCGCCGGTCAGGGAGGCGTCCGGGTCCCAGTCCCGGACCGTACGGGCCGTGCACGCGCCGCCGCCCTCCCGGTCGTCGTCCGGGAGGGCGGTGAGCAGCACGGCGGCGAGGGCCAGGACCAGTGCGAGGATCAGTACCGGTCCGGCCCCCGTCCGCTGTCGTGCTCCCGCGTCGTCGGGCACGGAAGGGACGTTAGTTGCCTCCGTCCACCCGGTCCATGGGCAGCCACAGGATCGTGCCCGTCGTCTCGGCGTCCTGCGTGGCGAGTCCGGCCACCTCCGCGTCCGTCAACGCCCGGTCCCGGACCCGTACTTCGTCGATCGCCCCCATGAAGTGGACCCGGCTGTCGACCCGTTGACCGATGTGCACCCCGAACGGCGAGTTGCGGCTGACCGATCCGGGGATGTCGGCGGTGCTGAACGCGGTGCCGTCCACGAAGAGCGTGAGCTGTCCGCCGCCGCGCCGCAGCACGAGCTGATGCCACTGCCCGTCGTTGTACGCGCCCGTGGACCGCACCGACGTGGTCCGGGGCGCCGAGGCCCCGTCCCGCACGGTGATCAGCCCGGTCAGCCGCCCGGCCGCCGGTTCCCCGCGCAGCCACACCTGCGGCTGCGTCGTCCCGACCCCGCCCATCCACAGCATCGGCTGCTCCCCGGTGGTCGCCTCGTAGCGGAACCAGAGCGATGCGGTGAAGTCCTTGGTGCCGAGCGGGAGTTGAGGCCGGTACGGCAGCCGTACGGCGTCGTCGGCGCCGTCGAACTCGATCGCGCCGCCGAATCTGCCGTCCGTCGGCAGGGCGCCACCGAGCACGGCCGCCCGTCTGCCGCCGGGCGCCCTGTCGAGAGTCGTCGGGTCGGCGCCCCGGCGCGGCTGGAGCCAGTCCTCCGTGAACCGGGCGAAGCGGATCTCGTCCCGGGCGTCGACCGCGCCGCCCTCGTACAGCAGCCCGACGACGTCGTTGCCGCCCTCGCCGGCGTCGATCCGGACCAGGTCCGAGTAGCCCGACCAGTCCGTGGTGACGACCGTGCCCCGGTCGACGCTCTCCCAGGTGCGTCCGCCGTCGTACGAGGAGCGCACCGCCATCGTCCGGCGGCGGTCGGGGTCGGCCGGAGCGGACAGCAGCGTCCGGCCGCCCAGGCGCAGGACGGAACCCTGCACCTGCGGTGTGTACAGGTCCGGGAGCGCCCGGAACGGTTCGGCGAAGGTGGTGCCGCCGTCCCGGCTGACCGTCTGGCTGCGATGGCCCAGGCCGGTGCCGTCCTGCTCGCGCCCGCTGACGAGCACCGTGCCGTCCGCGCGCTCGGTGAGGGTCAGCTCCGAGGGCTTCTGACGGAACGTGCCGTCGGCCGCGATCGGCCAGGTGTCCGTGGCGCCGACTTTCCAGTTCGCCCCGCCGTCGTCGCTGGTCACGAGTGCCGCGTGGTTGGCGGTGACCCGGCCGTCCGCCCAGCTCTCGGCGTTGACCCCGAGGACGAGCCGGCCCGCGTGCCGGCCCCGGTCGAGCTGGATGCCGTGCACGGGTCCGGTGGCGTACCACGAGTTCCAGCCGGCCGGACGGATCTGGTCGACGAGGCTGCGCGGCTCGGACCAGGTCAGCCCGTCGTCGTCGCTGTACTGCAGGTGCGGGGTCCGGTCACAGGGGACGTCGCAGCTGGCGCTGTCCAGGCGGCCCGTGTTGTACGTCTCCGCCAGCACGATCCGGCCGGTCTCGCGGTCGACGACCGGCGCGGGGTTGCCGTGGGTGTCGCCCCCGCCCTCGTTGACCACCCGCAGCGGGCCCCAGGTGCGGCCGCCGTCCGTGGACCGCTTGACCACGAGGTCTATGTCGGCCGCGTCCCCGCAGTTCAGCACCCGGCCCTCGGCGAAGGCCAGCAGGGTGCCCTCGGTGGTCCGGACGATCGCCGGGATCCGGAAGCAGGCGTAGCCGGGGTCCTGCGAGGCCTTGAACACGATCTGCTGCTCGAACTCGGCGACGCCGGGCGCGTGTCGGGGCTCGGCCCCGGCGGGGTGGGGGAGGGCGAGGAGGGCGGTGGTGGTGACCATCGCGACGAGGGGGGAGGTGAGGGGGGATCTGAGACGTGCGTGAAGACTCGACGGCACGGTGCGGCCAGCCCTTCATCCGTCTAGGCGATGGGACATAGGACGTCCTATGTCCCACGTGCGGCCACAGACGCTACTTGGGGGTTCATGGGGCTCACAAGAACCGTGCGCCGGTCGTGACTGGGCGTGTCGTACGACGAGGTGACGATCGGTCAGATTGGGGGCGCGGGACGGGTCGGGGGGTTCGGTTCGTCGGCGGCTGCGGCTCCGGTGGGGCTTCTCGCGCAGTTCCCCGCGCCCCTAAAGGCAACGGCCCCTGCGGGCCGTTGAAATGCAGGGGCGCAGCCCCGCCTTTTCAGGGGCGCAGGGAACTGCGCGACCAGCCACGACGCACCCGCACCCGGCAACGCACCGCTGGACCAACGGCACGTACCCGGCGGTCAACCGGCGGAGCCCCGCGGCGCAGGGGGCGCTCCCCGCCGATGGGGCCCCGCCGTCGTGGACGCGGGGCGCCGGCTCAGCCCTGCCCCTGATCGACCGCCGCAGCGGCCCGCAGAGCGATCCGGTGTTCACCCGCGTACACGTTCATGGAGGCCCCCCGAAGGAACCCCACCAGCGTCAGCCCGGTCTCCGCCGCCAGGTCGACCGCCAGGGACGACGGCGCCGACACCGCCGCCAGCACCGGGATCCCCGCCATCACCGCCTTCTGCGCCAGTTCGAACGAGGCCCGCCCCGACACCAGCAGCACCGCCCGGGACAACGGCAGCGACCCGTTCTGCAGGGCCCGCCCCACCAGCTTGTCCACCGCGTTGTGCCGGCCCACGTCCTCCCGTACGTCCAGCAGCTCGCCGTCCTCGCCGAACAGGGCCGCCGCGTGCAGACCCCCGGTCCGGTCGAAGACCCGCTGGGCCGCGCGGAGCCGGTCGGGGAGGCTCGCGAGGAACGCGGGGTCGAGCCGGACCGGGGGAGCGTCGCCGCCGTGCGTGTCGTCGACGGCCCAGCGGGCGGTCGTACGGACGGCGTCCAGGGACGCCTTGCCGCACAGCCCGCAGGATGAGGTCGTGTAGACGTTGCGTTCGAGGGTGATGTCCGGGATCTCCACCCCCGGCGCGGTCCGCACGTCCACCACGTTGTACGTGTTCGACCCCTCCGCCGTCGCGCCCGCGCAGTAGACGATGTTCTGCAGATCCGACCGCTCGGCGAGCACCCCCTCGCTGACCAGGAACCCGGCCGCCAGCGCGAAGTCGTCGCCCGGCGTGCGCATGGTGATCGCGAGCGGCTTGCCGTTCAGCCGGATCTCCATCGGTTCCTCGGCGACGAGCGTGTCCGGCCGCGTGGAGACCGCGCCGTCCCGGATGCGGATCACCTTGCGTCGTTCCGTGACTCGTCCCATGTCGTGTCTCAGTCCCGGTTCTGTACGTGCTGGTAGCCGAAGCGGCCCTTGATGCAGAGGTTGCCGTGGGTCACCGGGTTGTCGTGCGGCGAGGTGACCTTCACGATGTCATTGTCCTGCACATGGAGTGTGAGGTTGCAGCCCACACCGCAGTACGCGCACACCGTGGTCGTCGCCGTCTGCGCCGACTCGTCCCAGGTGCCCGCCGCCCGCATGTCGAACTCCGACTTGAAGGACAGCGCGCCCGTCGGGCAGACCTCGATGCAGTTCCCGCAGTACACACAGGCGGAGTCGGTCAGCGGCGCGTCGTGCTCGACGGCGATCCGCGCGTCGAAGCCCCGCCCGGCGACCGAGATCGCGAACGAGTTCTGCCACTGGTTCCCGCAGGCGTCCACGCACTTGTAACACAGGATGCACTTGTCGTAGTCCCGTACGTACAGCTCGTTGTCGACCTTGGGTTCCTCGTTCAGCCGGGCCGCGTCGGGGCCGAAGCGGTCCGGTTTCGCCTCGTACTCCTTGATCCACTCGGCCACCCGCGGGGTCGTGGAGAGGTCGACCGAGGAGGCGAGGAGTTCGAGGACGATCTTGCGGCTGTGCCGGGCGCGCTCGGTGTCGGTCCTCACCTCCATCCCGGGCTCGGCCTTGCGGGAGCAGGCCGGGACGAGGGTCCTGGCCCCCTCGACCTCGACGACACAGACCCGGCAGGCGTTCTTCGGGGCGAGGGTGTCGCCCTGGCAGAGGGTGGGGACGTCCTTGCCGGCGGCCCGGCAGGCGTCGAGGATCGTCGAGCCCTCGGGGGCGCGGACGGGCTCCCCGTCGATGGTGAACTCCAGGAGGCGACGTGGCACTCCCAGCGGGATCACGGTCATACGGCGGCTCCCGTTCGACGGTCGCGACGCTCACGACGCTGCGCGGTCATTCGTACGCCCCCAGACGGTCGATGGCGGATTCCACGGCGTTCCACGCGGTCTGCCCGAGACCGCAGATCGAGGCGTCCCGCATCGCGCGGCCGACCTCCCTGAGCAGGGCGATGTCCCCGGCCGCGGCCGCTCCGGTCCGCTCGACGATCCGGTGCAGCGCCTCCTCCTGCCGTACGGTCCCGACCCGGCAGGGCACGCACTGGCCGCAGGACTCGTCCCGGAAGAACTCCGCGATCCGCAGCAGCAGCCGGGGCAGCGGGACCGTGTCGTCGAAGGCCATCACCACCCCCGAGCCGAGCGTGGTGCCCGCCTCCCGGGTCCCCTCGAAGGTGAGCGGGATGTCCAGCTCGTCGGGCCGTACGAAGCCACCGGCCGCGCCGCCGAGGAGGACGGCCCGCAGCCGGTCGCGGACCCCGGCGAGCGTCAGCAGATCGCCGAGCGTCGCCCCGAAGGGCAGCTCGTAGATGCCGGGCCGGTCCACGCTGCCCGACACGCAGAACAGCTTCGGCCCGGTGGAGCGGGCGGTGCCGACGGCCGCGTACGCCGGGGCGCCCATGGTGAGGACCGGCAGGACGTTGACGAGCGTCTCGACGTTGTTCTCCACCGTCGGCTTGCCGAACAGGCCCTTCTCCACCGGGAACGGCGGCTTCGAGCGCGGCTCGCCCCGATAGCCCTCGATGGAGTTGAAGAGGGCCGTCTCCTCACCGCAGATGTAGGCGCCCGCGCCCCGGCGGATCTCGATGTCGAAGGCGTACCCCTGGCCGAGGACGTCGTCGCCGAGCAGGCCCCGGGCGCGGGCCTGGGCGAGGGCGTGCTCCAGCCGGTGCAGTGCCCGGGGGTACTCGCCCCGCAGATACAGGTAGCCCTTGTGCGCGCCGGTCGCGTACGCGGCGATGGTCATCGCCTCGACCAGGGCGAACGGGTCCCCCTCCATGATCACGCGGTCCTTGAAGGTGCCCGGCTCGGATTCGTCCGCGTTGCAGACGAGGTAGTGGGGGTGGTCGGGCTGGGACGCCGTGGCCTGCCACTTCCGGCCGGTGGGGAAGGCGGCGCCGCCCCGTCCGACCAGGCCCGAGTCGGTGACCTCCCGGATGACTCCGGCGGGGCCCAGCTCGAAGGCCCGGCGCAGGGCCGTGTAGCCGCCGTGGGCGCGGTAGTCGTCGAGGGAGGCGGGGTCGGCGACGCCGATACGGGAGAGGAGGGTGAGACCCGGGTCTCCCGCCTGGGGGACCGCCGTCGCGGTCGGCGGCTCCTCGTCCGCCGAGTCGGGCGCGCTCGCCGCGAGGACGGCAGCCTCGACGGTCGCCGGCGCCGACACCGCCGTCCGTACGGGGTCCCCGGACTTGATCGCGAGGGCGGCCGGTGCCCGCTCGCACAGCCCCAGACACGGGCTCCGCTCCACGTGGACCCCGCTGCCCGGGCCGAGGCGGGCCTCGACGCCGGCGCACAGCTCCGCCGCCCCGGAAGCCGCGCACGCCAGGTCCGTGCACACGTGCAGCACGGTCGCGGGACGCGGCTTGACGGAGAACATCGCGTAGAACGTGGCGACGCCGTACGCCTCCGCCGGCGGCACGGTCAGCCGCCGGCAGAGGTAGTCCAGCGCGCCCTCGCTGATCCAGCCGATCCGGTCGTTGATCGCGTGCAGCCCCGGCAACAGCAGGTCACGGCGCTCCCGGGCCTCCCGGCCGCCCCGCGCCCAGCGAAGGTCCGCGTCGGAACGGTCCGCGCCCTCCCAGGAGGACTCCGGCGGCCCCAGCAGCGCGTCGACCGCCGCCTTCTCCTCGTCGGTGGGTTTGCTGTCACCGAAGTGCAGATCCATGTCCTGTCTCAGCTCCTCACGGCCGTGACGGGCAGCTTCTCGATCCGGATCGCCGACGCCTTGAACTCCGCCGTGCCCGCGATCGGGCAATTGGCCTCGATCGTCAGCTGGTTGGTGTCCACCTCGTCGGGAAAGTGCATGGTCATGAAGGCGAGGCCCGGCCGCAGCGCGAGATCGATCCACACCGGTGCCACCACCGATCCGCGCCGCGAGGACACCTGGACCTCCTCGCCCACCACGACCCCGTACCGCTCCGCGTCCTCCGGGCACAGCTCGATGTACTCCCCGCGCCGCAGCGGCGAGGCGTAACCACCGCTCTGCACACCGGTGTTGTACGAGTCGAGCCGTCGCCCGGTGGTCAGCCGGATCGGGAACCGCTCGTCCGTCAGATCCACCGGCGGATCGTGCCGGACGATCCCGAAGGGCGCGAGCCTGCCCCGTTTCGCCGGGTCGGGATCCCACAACCGGCCGTGCAGATAGGTCGGTTCGAGCCTGTCCGTGTCCGGGCAGGGCCACTGGATGCCCTGCTCCCGCTCCAGCCGCTCGTAGGTCATCCCGTAGTGGTCCGGCGACAGCGACCGCAGCTCGTTCCAGACGGCCTCGGTGTCGGCGTACTTCCACTCGTGCCCGAGCCGGGAGGCCAGGTCGCAGAGGATGTCGATGTCCTCGCGGGCCTCCCCGGGCGGGGTGACCGCCTTGCGCACCCGCTGAACCCGGCGCTCGCTGTTGGTGGTCGTGCCGTCGGTCTCCGCCCACCCGGCGGTCGCGGGCAGTACGACGTCCGCCAGCTCGGCGGTCTTCGTCAGGAAGATGTCCTGGACGACGAGGAAGTCCAGCTCCCGCATCCGCCGTACGGCCTGCTCGCTGTCGGCCTCCGACTGCGCCGGGTTCTCCCCGACGCAGTACACGGCCTTCAGCGAGCCCTCCTCCATGGCCTCGAACATCTCCGTCAGGTTCAGCCCGTAGTGCGGCTGGATGACGGTGTCCCACGCCGACTCGAACTTCAGCCGGGTGCCGGGGTCGAGGATGTCCTGGAAGCCGGGCAGCCGGTTGGGGATGGCGCCCATGTCGCCGCCGCCCTGCACGTTGTTCTGGCCGCGCAGGGGCTGCAGCCCGGAGGCGTAGCGGCCCACGTGCCCGGTCAGCAGCGACAGGTTGATCAGCGCGCGGACGTTGTCGGTGCCGTTGTGGTGCTCGGTGATGCCGAGCGTCCAGCACAGCTGGGCGCGCTCGGCCCGGGCGTACGCGTGCGCCAACTGCCGTATCGCGGCGGCCGGTACGCCCGTCACCTTCTCGGCGAGCGACAGAGTCCAGGGCTCGACGAGCGCCCGGTACTCGTCGAAGCCGGTCGTCGCCCGCTCGATGAACGCCTCGTTGGCGAGGCCCGCGTGGATGATCTCGCGGCCGATCGCGTGGGCCATCGGGATGTCCGTGCCGACGTTCAGGCCCATCCAGCTCTCCGCCCACTCGGCGGTGGAGGTCCGGCGCGGATCGACCGCGTACATCCGGGCGCCGTTGTGGATGCCCTTCAGTACGTGCTGGAAGAAGATCGGGTGTGCGAAGCGGGCGTTGGAGCCCCACATCACGATGACGTCGGTGTGCTCGATCTCCTCGTAGGACGAGGTGCCGCCGCCGGAGCCGAAGGCGGCGGAGAGGCCGGCGACGCTGGGCGCGTGGCAGGTCCGGTTGCAGGAGTCGACGTTGTTGGTGCCCATGACCACACGGGCGAACTTCTGCGCCACGTAGTTCATCTCGTTCGTGGCGCGGGCGCACGAGAACATGCCGAACGCGCCGCGGTTGCGCGCGATGCCCCGGGCGGCCCGGTCCAGCGCCTCCTCCCAACTCGCCTGCCGGAAGGGCTCGTCACGGGAGTCGCGGACGAGGGGATGCGTGAGCCGGGTGTAGGTCTTCGGTTGCCGTTTCTTCCTGTTCATCATGTTCGTCATGCGGCACTCCTCAGCGCGAGCAGGTCCGAGATGGCGTGGACGGTGCGGAGTGTGGGCACCTCGACACCCGTGATGTCCGCCAGCTCGACGACGGCGGCCAGGAGGACGTCGAGCTCCAGCGGTCTGCCGCGCTCCAGGTCCTGGAGCGTGGAGGTGCGGTGGTCGCCGACGCGTTCGGCGCCGGCCATCCGCCGTTCGATGGAGACCCCGACCTCGCAGCCCAGGGCCTCGGCGACGGCCAGCGTCTCGGCCATCATCGTCTCGATGACCTTGCGGGTGCCGCCGTGCAGACACATCTGCCGCATGGTCGCCCGGGCCAGGGCGCTGATCGGGTTGAAGGAGATGTTGCCGAGCAGCTTGATCCAGATATCGCCCCGGAGGTCGGGCTCCACCGGACACTTCAGGCCACCGGCGACCATGGCCTCGCTGAAGGCCCGGCAGCGCGCCGAGACCGTACGGTCCGGCTCGCCGATGGAGAACCGGGTGCCTTCCAAGTGCCGTACGACACCCGGTCCTTCGAGTTCGGTGGCCGCGTAGACCACGCAGCCGACGGCCCGTTCGGGCGCGAGCACCGCACTGACCGCGCCGTCCGGGTCCACGCTCTCGACACGGTGGCCGTCGTGCGGGCCGCCGTGCCGGTGGAAGTACCACCAGGGAATGCCGTTCTGGGCGGCGACCACCGCCGTGGTGCCGTGCAGCAAGGGCTCGATCAGCGGCCCGCACGCCGCGTACGAGTGGGCCTTGAGGCCGAGGAAGACGAAGTCGACCGGGCCGATCTCGGCCGGGTCGTCGGTCGAGTGGACGCGGGCGGTGAAGTCCCCGCGCGCGCTGAGCACCCGCACCCCGTCCCGCCTCATGGCCGCGAGATGCGGTCCACGGGCGACGAGATGCGTGTCCGCGCCGGCGCGGTGGAGCGCGGCGCCGACATAGGCGCCGATCGCACCGGCGCCGAGAACTGCGACTTTCATGGTGAGGGAGCTCCGTTCGGTCGAGGGATACCGCGGAGATGGCGCACTGCCGGGCTCGATGAACTCCGGCGAACTGTGTCGACGAAATATTGTCTACAGTATGGAGGTTGGGTCGACAAGGGTTCACGCAACGGCCGGGCAAGTCATTACTCGGACATGAACCGAGGTGACGGTGGCCGGGGAACGACCGTTCGGCGCGCGGTGGATACCGCTCACCGCACACGGTCGCCGCGCCGCCTTTTCAACCCTCCTGCCACTCCCTACCGTCCGGGATCATGAGTCCCCCCGTCGCACCCCCGGGCTGGAGCCGTTGGCTCGTACCCCCGGCCGCGCTCTCCGTCCATCTCTCCATCGGGCAGGCCTACGCCTGGAGCGTCTTCAAGCCCCCGCTCGAATCCGCGCTCGGCCTCAGTGGCACCCAGAGCGCCCTGCCCTTCCAGCTCGGCATCGTCATGCTGGGCCTGTCCGCCGCGTTCGGCGGCACCCTCGTCGAGCGCAACGGGCCGCGCTGGGCGATGACCGTGGCGCTGATCTGCTTCTCCTCCGGATTCCTGCTCGCCTCGCTGGGCGCCGCCACCGAGCAGTACTGGCTGATCGTCTTCGGTTACGGCTTCGTCGGCGGCATCGGCCTCGGCATCGGCTACATCTCCCCCGTCTCGACCCTGATCAAGTGGTTCCCCGACAGACCGGGCATGGCCACCGGTATCGCGATCATGGGCTTCGGCGGCGGCGCGCTCATCGCCTCGCCGTGGTCCGCGCAGATGCTGGAGTCCTTCGGCTCCGACTCCTCCGGCATCGCCGTCGCCTTCCTGGTGCACGGCCTGTCGTACGCCGTGTTCATGCTGCTCGGCGTACTGCTGGTCCGGGTGCCGCGGACGGAGAAGCCGGTCGAGAGCGGACCGAGCGTCCTCGCGGGCCCGCAGGTCTCGGCCCGCAACGCCATCCGCACCCCGCAGTTCTGGTGCCTGTGGGTCATCCTCTGTATGAACGTCTCGGCGGGCATCGGCATCCTGGAGAAGGCCGCCCCCATGATCACGGACTTCTTCGCCGACTCCTCCACCCCGGTGACCGTCACCGCCGCCGCCGGGTTCGTCGCCCTGCTCTCCGCGGCCAACATGACCGGCCGTATCGTCTGGTCGTCGACGTCCGACCTGATCGGGCGCAAGAACATCTACCGCGTCTATCTGGGCGTGGGCGCGCTGATGTACCTGCTGATCGCGCTGTTCGGCGACTCCGCCAAGCCGCTGTTCATCATCTGTGCCCTGGTCATCCTGTCCTTCTACGGCGGCGGCTTCGCCACGATCCCCGCGTATCTGAAGGACCTCTTCGGCACCTATCAGGTCGGCGCCATCCACGGCCGGCTGCTCACCGCCTGGTCCACGGCCGGTGTCCTCGGACCGCTGATCGTCAACTGGATCGCGGACCGTCAGGAGGAGGCGGGCAAGTCCGGCCCCGACCTCTACGGCATGTCCTTCTTCATCATGATCGGGCTGCTGGTGATCGGTTTCGTCGCCAACGAGCTGGTCCGGCCCGTCCACCCCCGCTTCCACATCCCCGCCCCGAGGGAGGCCGCCGATGTCGTCCAGCGACAGCGTTCCGAATCCGCCTGACCGGCGACCGCTGATCGTCTTCGCCTGGGTGTGGGTGGGGGTGCCGCTCGTCTACGGACTGTACGAACTCGTACGGAAGGCCACGCAATTGTTCACCGGGTGAGCGCTCGGACGGCGTTCTCGTAGTTCAGCGGACGTGAGAGCGGCCTTCGTCTGATCCCTCGCGCCCCCACAGGGGTGAAGGAACCAGCACGAAGGCCGTGATCGTGAGCCCGGAGTATCAGGGTGCCCCGGGCACGGGACTCTCCGCTCGACTGGCCGTATCGCGCCGTGGTTCGCTGACGGTGCGGGGGTTTCATTGTGTCGCGGACTGGTTCTCGGGGTCCGTCGGCTGACGCGCCGTCACGGCAGGGTGGAGTGTGACGGCTGAGCCGGTTCGCGTGACGTCGGAGCCGGACGTGGTCGGATCGGTCGGATCGGTGGTGCCACGGTCCAGCCAGAGCAGGAGGAGACCGAGCGTGCAGGCGAGCGCCGACCAGTAGATGTAGCGGTAGTTCGTCGCCGGCATGATGGGCAGGTAGCCGAGGACATAGGTCATCGAACTGATGCCCAGCGCCCGGATCGGCAGGGAGAACGTCCCCCTGCCCGGACGGACGACGAGCACGAGCGCGACAGCGAGCCAGAACCACCCCCGGAAGAGCGGCCGCAGATCCGTGGCCGTGCCGTTGATGTACGAGTCGAGGGTGTCTTCCAGCCGGGGGCGTGCCACTTCGATTCCGAGGTCGTTGCCGAAGACCCCCGGCTGGTACGGGTAGCCGGTCTCGAAGAGCAGGGCCGCGAAGAGCCGCAGCCGGTACTGGAGATAGCCGGAAACGTGTCCGCGCATCTCGCGCAGCCACAGGGACGTCATGTGGTCCGAATCCCCGGTCAATCCGTCCGCCGGGCGTTCGTAGCAGGCCCAGTAGGCGTCCGACAGGGCACCGATGCGGTCGCATTCCTCGGCGGCGGCCACGAGGCGGTCTCGAAGTTCCGGCGGGACGTTCGCCGACCGCAGTTCCTCCACGGTCAGGACGTGGATCAGGTCGTCGAGCATGATCTGCGCGCCCTGATCCGTCTGTACGGGCCGTACGAACCAGGAGATCGCGGCCGCGGGCAGTACGATCCCGGCCACGAGTGCCGCTGCGCACTTGGCCCAGGTACGGCGCCCGGGGGAGCGCCACAGCGCGAGGACGAGCAGGACGAACATCGGAATCGCGGCCAGGAAGGCGTTCTTGCGCACGAGCATGGCGTAGGCGAGGAAGAGCACGCCCAGCCACAGCAGACCCCAGCGCATCGCGGGGGGAAGGCGGCTGTCTCGAAGCCGTAGCCCGACCAACGCCACCGCGCAGGCGGCGAGCAGCGCGCCGGCCACGTGGACATCCTTCCAGACCACGCCGACGAACGTCAGGACGGGGGGAGTCAGGCCGAGGCAGAGGACGGCGAGCGAACCGGCGCGGCTCGCGGTCAGTTCCCAGACGCACCAGGCAACCACCCACAGCGCGCCCCAGAAGATGACGGACTGAAGGACGGCCATGGACGAGGGCGTGCCGGTGACGGCGATGAGCGCACGCCACACAAGGCTCAGCACGGGCGGATGCCAGTCGGTCAATGGCGTCCTGCCCATGGCCTGCCGGAGCTGGTCGATGCTGTCGGGACTCATGTACCCGGGGGCGAAGACGATGGTCGTGACCAGACAACACGCCACGGCAAGAGCGGCCAGCCACCAGACCCAGAGCGTTTCGCCCTGAATCCGTACCTTTTGTCCCATGCGGCGGATGCTAACAGCGTCGACCGAACCGTACGGATCAGGGCGCGACGAAGACGTAGCGCCGGTAGGCGAAGAAGCGGAACAGGGTGGCGAGGACCCAGCCGAAGACGCGGGCGGCGTTGTCGCTGAACACCGATTCCAGCCCGAGCAGATGCCGTGAGGTGAAGACCGTCCCCGCCGTGATGGCGACACCGGCAACGTTCACGAACAGGAACAGGGTCAGCTCCTGAGTCACCTTCTCGCGATGCCGGTGGCGGTAGGTCCAGTAGCGGTTCCCCACCCAGCTGAAGAGCGCCGCGGCGCCCGTCGCGAGGACGGACGCCCACACGGGGGCGGCTCGCATCACACCACCCTCCGCGCCGCCGGGAAGACCGAAGACCAGCAGGTTGTAGCCGCCGTTGTCCACGACGAAGGCCAGCGCCCCGACCACCCCGAACGCGGCGGCCTCGCGCCAGACGCCCCTGACGGCGTCACGCGCACGCAGCGTCACAGAAGCGAGGACCGGCACACGGAGAGAGTAACGACACGGCGCGCCCTCACCGCCCGGACGCGCCCATATCGCATTATTTCCTATCGTAATTCCACGCCGGTTCGGGTAAGGAGTGGCCGTGCAACCGACGATCGCGTGTGTCGTGCCGTGTCACAACGAGGAGGCGGCTGTCGGCAAGGTGGTGCTCGACCTGCGGGCGGCACTCCCCGAGGCGGACATCTACGTGTACGACAACGCCTCGACCGACCGCACGGTGGAGGTCGCCCGCGAGGCGGGCGCGATCGTCCGGGAAGAACCGCGCAAGGGAAAGGGCAACGTCATCCGGCGTGCCTTCGCCGATGTCGAGGCCGACGCCCTGCTCATCATCGACGGTGACGACACCTACGACGCGTCCCGGGCGCGCGACCTGGTCAACCTGCTCTTCGAGGGGCCGTACGACCAGGTGGTCGGCGCCCGCCGCGAGACGGTCAGTGCCGCCTACCGGGCGGGACACGCGACCGGCAACAAGCTGCTCACGGGTGCGGTGCGGTCCCTGTTCGGCAACGACGTGACCGACATGCTGAGCGGCTACCGTGTCTTCTCGCGGCGTTTCGTCAAATCCTTCCCGGCACTGGCCCGCCAGTTCGAGACCGAAACCGAGATGACCATCCACGCACTCCACCTCCGGCTCCCCACGGCGGAGGTGCCGGTGGACTACCGGGTCAGGCCCGCCGGGAGCGAGAGCAAACTGCGCACCTTCCGGGACGGCTGGCGCATCCTGCGGGTCATCCTCGATCTCGCGCGGCGCGAGCGGCCCTCGCTCGTCCACACCGTGGTCGCGGCACTGTTGGCCCTCGTCTCGGTCGTCCTCGGCATCCCCGTCATCGCCGACTTCATCCGCACGGGCACCGTGCCGCGCATCCCCACGGCGATCCTCGCCGCCGCGATCATGACGATCGCGGTGCTCGTCCTGCTCGTCGGGTACATCCTCGAGTCCCTCATGCACATGCGTCAGGAACAGTCCCGGCTCGTGCACCTCGCCTACGCGGCGCCGGCTTCCCGCTCGTCGCACCACACCAGGCCCCGGGCCGGCACCGATCCCGTGCCCGTCCGGAACGTCTCCGGCAGTCCCTGACCCCCGCCGGCGGAGACCCGCGTACGGCCGCGTGACGGACGCAGGCGGCGGCCGGGCGTCCCCATGTCGGGCTGACACGTTCGCGGAGACGCTCTGACAGAAGCCCACAACTCGGGTCGCGCTTTACTGTCGCCTCACCCGTCCCCGTACCCGTGAGTCACTGATCAGACTGGTGGATCCCGCTGACCACAGGCAACGAGGGGAACCACCCATGAACGGCTCGCGGATCGCCGCCGTCGGCCATTACCAGCCCGCCAAGGTACTCACCAACGAGGACCTGGCGGGCCTGGTCGACACGAGTGACGAGTGGATCACGAGCCGCGTGGGCATTCGCACCCGGCACATCGCCGGACCCGACGAACCCGTCGACGAGCTGGCCGGGCACGCCGCCGCCAAGGCGCTCGCCTCGGCCGGCCTCGGCCCGGAGGACATCGACCTGGTCGTGGTCGCCACCTCCACCGCCATCGACCGCTCCCCGAACATGGCCGCCCGGGTCGCCCACCGGCTCTCCGTCCCGAACCCGGCCGCCATGGACATCAACGTCGTCTGCGCCGGGTTCACCCACGCCCTGGCCACCGCCGACCACGCCGTCCGCGCGGGCGCCGCCACCCGGGCGCTCGTCATCGGCGCCGACAAGATGTCCGAGGTCACCGACTGGACCGACCGCACCACCTGTGTCCTCGTCGGGGACGGGGCGGGCGCGGCCGTCGTCGAGGCCGCCGAGGAGCCCGGCATCGGGCCGGTGCTGTGGGGATCGGTACCCGAGATGGGGAACGCCGTACGCATCGAGGGGACGCCGCCGCGCTTCGCGCAGGAGGGGCAGAGCGTCTACCGCTGGGCCACCACCAAGCTGCCGCCCATCGCCCGCGCCGCCTGCGAGAAGGCCGGGCTCACGCCCGCCGACCTCGCCGCCGTCGTCCTCCACCAGGCCAACCTGCGCATCATCGAGCCCCTCGCCGCGAAGATCGGCGCGGTCAACGCCGTGGTCGCGCGCGATGTCGTCGAGTCCGGCAACACCTCGGCCGCCAGCATCCCCCTCGCCTTCTCCAAGCTCGTCGAACGCGGCGAGATCTCCAGCGGCGACCCCGTGCTCCTCTTCGGCTTCGGCGGCAACCTGTCGTACGCCGGTCAGGTCGTCCGCTGTCCGTGAGCAGGGCGTTCGTGGTGATGTGACGAGGCATACCCGCCGTTTCCCTGGTCATAGCGGGTCGTAGACTGTAGACGAAAGACAATCCATACTGGCTGTTGACGTGGACTTTCCAGTACGGGCCGTCGACTTTCCGTGTGCAGTACACCCAGTGGTGCTCTGGAGGGGGACCCGATGTTGTCGACCGGACTTCCGCAAGGGGCCGTGCCCAGGCTCGAACGCCCCGGCCCGCTGCGCGACCGCGTCTACGAGGCCCTGCTCGAACTCATCACCACGCGCGCGCTGCGCCCCGGCCAGCACCTCGTCGAGAGCGAACTCGCCGGGCACCTCGGGGTGTCCCGGCAGCCCGTCCGCGAGGCCCTGCAACGCCTCAACACCGAGGGCTGGGTCGACCTCCGGCCCGCCCAGGGCGCGTTCGTCCACGAGCCGACGGAGGCGGAGGCCGACCAACTCCTCACGGTCCGCACCCTGTTGGAGGCCGAAGCCGCCCGCCTCGCCGCGGCGAACGCCGGTACGGCGGGCATCACGGCCCTGGAGGAACTCTGCGCGGAGGGCGAGCGGGCCGTCGAGGCCGACGACGTCGACGCGGCCGTCGCGCTGAACGCCCGCTTCCACGCCAAGGTCATGGAACTGGCCGGCAACACGGTCCTCGCCGAACTCGCCGCCCAGGTCGACCGCCGCGTCCGCTGGTACTACACCCCCGTCGCCCGCCAGCGCGGCCACCAGTCCTGGATCGAACACCGCGACCTCATCACGGCCATCTCGGCACGGGACGAACAGCGCGCGACGGAGGTCATGCGCGCGCACACGGAGCACACGCGCAAGACGTATCACGAGCGCGAGAAGTAGGCGGGCGCACACGAACGCGGGCCGTCCCGCCGCTGTACTCCCGGCCCGTCTTTGTCCTCTGAGTGGAGAAAGTCGGCGGTAATCCCTGCGCGACTTCTTCCCGGCTCGGGCATCCACTGCTACGTTCCCCTCGAAAGCCATGCACGGCGGTGCCGATGAGGCGGGGAGGGGCTTGTGAGACGTATGACGGCTCGACCCGCGAACGCGCATCAGGCGCGGCTGCTGCGGCTGTTGCGCGACGGCGGTCCCAACTCCCGCGCACAGCTGGGGGACCGGGTGGACCTCTCGCGGTCGAAGCTGGCCGTGGAGGTGGACCGGCTCCTGGAGACCGGCCTGGTCGTGGCCGACGGACTCGCCGCCTCACGCGGGGGACGCCGGTCGCACAACATCCGGCTGGCTCCACAACTGCGGTTCCTCGGTGTCGACATCGGCGCCACCTCGATCGATGTGGCCGTCACCAACGCGGAGTTGGAGATCCTCGGCCACATCAACCAGCCCATGGACGTACGGGACGGCCCCGTCGCCGTCTTCGAGCAAGTGCTCGCCATGGCAGCCAAGTTGAAGGCCTCCGGGCTCGCGGAGGGGTTCGACGGCGCCGGTATCGGCGTCCCCGGACCGGTCCGCTTCCCCGAGGGCGTCCCCGTCGCCCCGCCGATCATGCCGGGCTGGGACGGGTTCCCGGTGCGCGAGGCGCTCAGCCAGGAACTCGGCTGCCCCGTCATGGTCGACAACGACGTGAACCTGATGGCGATGGGGGAGCAGCACGCGGGCGTGGCCCGTTCCGTGGGCGACTTCCTCTGCGTCAAGATCGGCACCGGCATAGGCTGCGGCATCGTCGTCGGCGGTGAGGTCCACCGCGGTACGACGGGCAGCGCCGGCGACATCGGGCACATCCTCGCCGTACCGGACGGCCGCCCCTGCGCCTGCGGCAACCGGGGCTGTCTGGAGGCCCACTTCAGCGGCGCCGCGCTCGCCCGCGACGCCAAGGACGCGGCCCAGCAGGGACTCTCGGCGGAACTCGCCACCCGCCTGGAGACCCACGGCACCCTGACCGCCGTCGACGTGGCCGCCGCTGCCGCCGCCGGCGACGCCACCGCGCTGGACCTGATACGCGAGGGCGGCAACCGCACCGGCCAGGTCATCGCCGGACTCGTCAGCTTCTTCAACCCCGGCCTGGTGGTGATAGGCGGCGGGGTGACCGGCCTCGGCCACACCCTGCTCGCCGCCATCCGCACCCAGGTCTACCGCCAGTCACTGCCCCTCGCGACCGGCAATCTGCCCATCGTGCTGGGGGAGTTGGGGCCCGCCGCCGGAGTCATCGGCGCGGCCCGCCTCATCAGCGACCATCTGTTCTCACCCGCGTAAACCCGCGTAGCCCGCGTAAGTCCGCCTGAGCCCGCGTAAGTCCGCCAAGCCCGCGCAAGTCCGCGCCAGCGACACCACCGACACCGATCACCGGCCCCCATCACCGGCACCGCACCCTGCTCTGCCCTGCCCTGCCCGAACGCGTCTGCCCAGCAGACGGATTCGCCCTGAAACCGGCCCGCACGCCCGCCAAGGGGAACTCATGGCACCAGAACCACCGCTGCTCACCATGTCCGGCATCACCAAGTCGTTCCCCGGAGTCCGGGCCCTCGACGGCGTCGACCTCGACGTCCAGGCCGGAGAGGTCCACTGTCTGCTCGGCCAGAACGGCGCCGGGAAGTCCACCCTGATCAAGGTCCTGGCCGGCGCCCACCAGCCCGACGACGGCACGATCACCTGGCGGGGCGAACCCGTCACCCTGAAGTCCCCGATCGCCGCCATGCGCCTCGGCGTCGCCACCATCTACCAGGAACTCGACCTGGTGGAGGGCCTGTCGGTGGCCGAGAACGTCCACCTCGGCCATGAACCCACGGCCGCCGGCTTCGTCGTACGGGGAAAGGCGGCCAGGGCATCAACTGCCGCTCTTCTCAAGCGACTCGGGCATCCCGAGGTCGATCCGGCGCGGCTCGTCGGGGAGTTGTCGGCCGCCCAGCAGCAGATCGTGTCCATGGCGCGGGCGCTCTCCCACGACGTACGGCTGATCGTGATGGACGAGCCGTCGGCCGCGCTCGACCCGGACGAGGTCGACAACCTGTTCAGGATCGTGGGGGATCTGACCGCGGCCGGAGTCGCCGTCGTCTACATCTCGCACCGACTGGAGGAGATCCGGCGGATCGGCGACCGGGTGACCGTGCTGAAGGACGGGCGGGCCGTCGCGGGCGGGCTGCCCGCGAAGTCGACCCCGACGCGCGAGGTCGTGGCGCTGATGACCGGACGGAACGTCGAGTACGTCTTCCCGGACCGGCCGCCCGTGCCGCCGACGGGGACCGCGCCCGTGCTGGAGGTACGGGGACTGGCGCGCGCCGGGGAGTTCGAGGCCCTCGACCTCGACGTGCGGCCCGGCGAGATCGTGGGCCTCGCCGGACTCGTCGGCTCGGGACGGTCGGAGATCCTGGAGACGATCTACGGCGCCCGAAAGCCGTCCTCCGGTCAAGTGAGCGTCGACGGGCGGCAGTTGAGACCCGGGAGTGTACGGGCCGCCGTACGGGCCGGGGTCGGGCTCGCCCCCGAGGAGCGCAAGGCGCAGGCGCTGCTGATGCTGGAGTCCGTCACCAGGAACGTCTCCGTGTCGTCGATGTCCCGCTTCGCGCGCGTCGGCTGGATCGACCGGGGCGCCGAACACCGCGCCGCCCGGGCCGCGACCCGTGAGCTGTCCCTGCGCCCCGACAACCCGGACGTCCCCGTCCGCACCCTCTCCGGAGGCAACCAGCAGAAGGCGGTCCTCGCCCGCTGGCTGCTGCGCGGCTGCCGGGTCCTGCTGCTCGACGAACCGACCCGGGGCGTCGACGTGGGGGCCCGCGCCGAGCTGTACGCGGTGGTCCGCCGGCTCGCCGACGAAGGGCTCGCCGTGCTGCTGGTCTCCAGCGAGGTGCCCGAAGTCCTCGGCCTCGCCGACCGGGTGCTCGTGCTGCGCGAGGGCCGCGTCGTGCACACCGCACCCGCCCGCGAACTCGACGAACACCGTGTCCTCGACCTCGTGATGGAAGGAAGCCCGGTGGCCAGTGACGGAAGCCCGGTGGCCGGAGCGGGGAGACCCGTGACCGGTGCGGGGAGGCCTGTGACAGACGCGGGGAGCCCCGTGACCGGTGAAGCGAGCCCCGTGACCGGTGAAGGGAGCCCGGCGTCATGACCCAGCCCGTGTCCCCGCCCCGGGGCGCCGACAAAGTGACACCCGTGAGCGAGCCGCCGGCCTGGCGTGCCCTCGTGTTCCGCGCGGATGTCCGCACCCTGTCGCTCCTCGGCGTCCTCGCCGCGCTGATCGTCATCGGCGGCGCCACCCGACCCGACGAATTCCTCGACACCCGCAACCTCCAACTCGTCCTCACCCAGGCCTCGGTGATCGGTGTCGTCACCGTCGGCATGACCTTCGTCATCACCTCCGGAGGCATCGACCTGTCGGTCGGCGCGATCGTCGCCCTGGCCTCCGTATGGGCGACGACCGTCGCCACCCAGGAGTACGGCTTCGCCGGCATCCTCTTCACGGCGGTGATCGTCGGCGTCGGCTGCGGCCTGGTGAACGGGCTGCTCATCGCCTACGGCGGGATGGTCCCCTTCATCGCCACCCTCGCCATGCTCGCCTCGGCCCGGGGCCTCGCTCTCCAGATCACCGACGGCAGCACCCAGATCGTGAGCGTCGACGCCATTCTGAACCTCGGCGAGCGTGACGCGTATGTCCTCGGCATCCCGCCGCTCGTCCTGGTCTTCGCGGTCGTGACGATCATCGGCTGGCTGCTGCTGAACCGCACGACCTTCGGCCGGCGCACGGTCGCCGTCGGCGGCAACGCGGAGGCGGCCCGGCTCGCGGGTATCGACGTCCGCCGCCAGCGGCTGTACCTCTATCTGCTCTCCGGGCTGTGCTGCGGCATCGCCGCGTTCCTGCTGATCGTGCTCTCCGGCTCGGGCCAGAACACCAACGGCAACCTCTACGAACTCGACGCCATCGCCGCCGCGATCATCGGCGGCACCCTGCTCACCGGCGGCCGGGGCACCATCACCGGCTCCGTCCTCGGCGTCCTGATCTTCACCACGATCACCAACATCTTCGCGCTCAACAACCTGCAGACCGATGTCCAGCAGATCGCCAAGGGCGCGATCATCGTCGCCGCGGTCCTGGTCCAGCGACGCACGGCAAGCACGACCTGAGACACCGAAGAGCCGGTTCACGGAATTCACGGGATTCACGGGAAAGGTCCACCGCCATGCCAGAGTTCACCAGCCGAAGAGGACTGCTCTTCGGGACCGCCGCCGTCTCGGCCGGCGCCCTCCTCGTCGGTTGCACCAGCAACGAGACCAAGGACGATCCGGCCTCGAACGAGCAGCCGGCCGCCGACGACAAGCCCGGCAAGGCGGTCACCATCGGATTCGCCGGACCGCAGGCCGACCACGGCTGGCTCAACGCGATCAACCAGAACGCCAAGAGCCGCGCCGAGCGCTACGAGGACGTCACGCTGGAGATCACCGAGGGCTCCAACGACACCGCCCAGCAGATCGGCCAGATCGAGACCCTCATCAACAAGAAGGTCGACGTCCTGGTGGTGCTGCCCGCCGACGGCAAGGCGCTCACCCAGGTCGGTCTGAAGGCGATGCGGGCCGGCATCCCCGTGGTCAACCTCGACCGGATCTTCAACTCCCCGCAGGCGTACCGCTGCTGGATCGGCGGCGACAACTACGGCATGGGCCTCAACGCCGGGCACTACATCGGCGAACAGCTCAAGGACAAGGGCGACGCCCGGGTCATCGAGCTCGCCGGGCTCGACAACCTGGAGCTGACCAAGCAGCGCACGCAGGGCTTCGACGACGCGCTGAAGAACTACCCCAACATCAAGAAGGTGGCCCGGCAGGCCGCCGACTTCACGGTCGAGTCGGGCCAGGCCAAGATGGCCCAGCTCCTCCAGGCCCAGTCGAACTTCGACGCCCTGTGGAACCACGACGACGACCAGGGTGTCGGCGCCCTGCGCGCCATCGAGCAGGCCGGGCGCGACGACTTCCTGATGGTCGGCGGGGCGGGTGCGCTCTCCGCGTTCCAGGCCATCAAGAAGGACGACGGGGTGCTGAAGGCGACCGTCCTCTACCCGCCGACCATGGCCGCCTCCGCGATCGACCTCGCCCGCGCCCTCGGCCAGGGCAAGGGCGTCGGCGGCCTCGCCGAGTTCGAGATCCCGGCCTCGCTCACGCTCTACTCGGCGGTCGTCGACAAGAGCAACGTCGACCAGTACATGCCGACCGGCTTCAAGTGACGGGTCCCACCGGACGGGCCTGACCGGACGGGCCCGGCCGGAGACCGGCATCCGGGGCGACGCGGAGCGGCGCTCCGGACCACCCGGTCGGGCCCCACCCCCCACCGCGCGACCACGAGGAGGACACACGCATGGGACAGCCGCAGCAGCCCGACCAGGCCGAGGCGGAGGAGTCAGGATCCGCGGGGCCGCACTCCGGGACGTGGCCCGCCGGGCTCGCCGGTGGGCTCGGCAAGCCGCCGTTGCGGGTCGGGATGGTCGGCTACGCCTTCATGGGGGCCGCGCACTCGCAGGGGTGGCGTACGGCGGGCCGGGCCTTCGATCTGCCGCTCAGCCCGGTGCTCGCCGCCGTGTGCGGACGGGACCGGGACGCGGTGCGGGCCATGGCGGACCGGCACGGGTGGGCGGAGACGGAGACCGACTGGCGGGAACTGATCGCCCGGGACGACATCGACCTCGTCGACATCTGCACCCCCGGCGACAGCCACGCCGAGATCGCCCTCGCCGCCCTCGCCGCAGGCAAGCACGTGCTCTGTGAGAAGCCCCTCGCCAACACGGTCGCCGAGGCCGAGGCGATGACAGAGGCCGCCGAAGAGGCGTACGCACGCGGCAAGTTGGCGATGGTCGGCTTCAATTACCGCCGCGTGCCCGCCACCGCGCTCGCCCGCCGCATGGTCGCCGAGGGCAGGCTGGGCGCCCTGCGGCACGTACGGGTGACGTACCTTCAGGACTGGCTCGTGGACCCGGAGTTCCCCCTCACCTGGCGGCTGCGCAAGGAGTCCGCCGGCTCGGGCGCGCTCGGCGACCTGGGCGCCCACATCGTCGACCTCGCGCAGTATCTGGCGGGCGAACCGGTGATCGGGGTGTCCGCGCTGATGGAGACCTTCGTACGGGAACGGCCCCTGCCCGCCGGGGTGTCCAGCGGTCTCGCGTCCTCCGGTGGCACCGCCGGGCGCGGCGCGGTCACCGTCGACGACACGGCCCTGTTCACCGGCCGCCTCGCCTCCGGCGCCGTCGCCTCCTTCGAGGCCACCCGCTTCGCCACCGGCCGCAAGAACGCCCTGCGCATCGAACTCAACGGCGAGCGCGGCTCGTTGGCCTTCGACCTGGAACGGCTCAACGAACTCGCCTACCACGACCACACCGAACCCGCCGCGCACGCCGGCTTCCGGCGCATCCTCGTCACCGAGCCCGACCACCCCTACCTGGACGCCTGGTGGCCGCCGGGCCACGGCCTCGGCTACGAGCACACCTTCGTCCACCAGGCACGCGACCTGGTCCACGCCATCGCATCAGGCCGGCGGCCCGAACCCTCCTTCGCCGAAGGACTCCAGGTGCAGCGGGTGCTCGCGGCGGTCGAGGAGAGCGCCGAGAAGAACTCCGTCTACACCCCCACCCACACGCCCGCATCGGTCTGAGGAGGCCCCGGACATGCCGCGCGACTTCACGCTCTTCACCGGCCAGTGGGCCGACCTGCCCCTCGAAGAGGTCTGCCGCCTCGCCCGCGACTTCGGCTACGACGGCCTCGAACTCGCCTGCTGGGGCGACCACTTCGAGGTCGACAAGGCGCTCGCCGACTCGTCGTACCTCGACTCCCGCCACCAACTCCTGGAGAAGTACGGCCTCAAGTGCTGGGCCGTCTCCAACCACCTGGTGGGCCAGGCCGTGTGCGACGCCATCATCGACGAACGCCACCGGGGCATCCTGCCCGCCCGGATCTGGGGCGACGGCGAGCCCGAGGGCGTACGGCAGCGGGCCGCCGCCGAGATGGCCGACACCGCGCGGGCCGCCGCCGCCTTCGGCGTGGACACCGTCATCGGTTTCACCGGCTCCGCCATCTGGCACCTGGTCGCCATGTTCCCGCCCGCCCCCGAGTCGATGATCGAGCGCGGCTACGACGACTTCGCGAGGCGCTGGAACCCGATCCTCGACGTGTTCGACGCCCAGGGCGTGCGGTTCGCCCACGAGGTCCACCCGAGCGAGATCGCCTACGACTACTGGACGACCCAGCGGGCCCTGGAGGCGGTCGACCGCCGTCCGGCCTTCGGGCTGAACTTCGACCCCTCGCACTTCGTGTGGCAGGACCTCGACCCGGTCGGCTTCCTGTGGGACTTCCGCGACCGGATCTACCACGTCGACTGCAAAGAGGCCCGCAAGCGGCTCGACGGCCGCAACGGGCGCCTGGGCTCGCATCTGCCCTGGGGCGACCCCCGGCGCGGCTGGGACTTCGTGTCGGCCGGCCACGGCGACGTCCCCTGGGAGGACGTCTTCCGGATGCTCCGCTCGATCGACTACCGGGGCCCCGTCTCCGTCGAGTGGGAGGACGCCGGCATGGACCGGCTCCAGGGCGCCCCCGAGGCCCTGAACCGCCTCAAGGCGTACGACTTCGACCCGCCGTCGGCCTCGTTCGACGCGGCGTTCGGCGGCAACGACTAGGGCCCTACGGCCCCCTTGTGTCTTCCGGGGTGACGGCGCACCCCGGCGTACCGCACACACCCGTACACCCCCGTACGACCAGCCCCTCTCTGGAGGCATTTCGTGCACCCGTACGACGACAACAGACACCCCACCAGCCCCTTCAGACGCCGCAGAGTGCGTGGACCGATCGCGCTGCTGAGCGGCCTGCTGCTCGCGGGCGCGTCGCTCTCCCTCACCGCGCCCGCTGCCGGCGCGGCCGATGCCGAACCGAAGGCCGCCGCCGCTGCCGCCGAGGACTTCCAGCAGGTCACCCTCGCCAAGGGCGAGCCGGAGGTCGGCGAGCCGATGTCGCTCGCCGTCCTCCCGGACCGCTCGGTCCTGCACACCTCGCGCGACGGCGAACTGCGCCTCACCGACGCGGCGGGCAACACCAGGCTCGCGGGCAAGCTCGACGTGTACAGCCACGACGAGGAGGGCCTCCAGGGCATCGGCGTCGACCCGGGCTTCGCCGGCAACCGCTTCATCTACCTGTACTACGCGCCCCCGCTGAACACCCCGGCCGGTGACGCCCCCGAGACCGGAACGGCCGCCGACTTCGCGCCCTTCGACGGCGTCAACCGGCTCTCCCGCTTCGTCCTGAAGACCGACGGCACCCTCGACAAGGCCAGCGAGAAGAAGATCATCGACGTCCCCGCGTCACGCGGCATCTGCTGCCACGTCGGCGGCGACATCGACTTCGACGCGGCTGGCAACCTGTATCTGTCGACGGGCGACGACAGCAACCCGTTCCAGTCGGACGGCTTCACCCCCATCGACGAGCGGTCCAACCGCAACCCGGCCTTCGACGCCCAGCGCACCTCCGGCAACACCAACGACCTGCGCGGCAAGATCCTGCGCATCAAGGTGAACGCCGACGGCTCGTACGCCGTCCCCGACGGCAACCTCTTCGCACCCGGCACGGACAAGACGCGCCCCGAGATCTACGCGATGGGCTTCCGCAACCCGTTCCGGTTCAGCGTCGACAAGAAGACCGGCATCCTCTACGTCGGTGAGTACGGCCCCGACGCGGGCGCCGCCAACCCCTCGCGCGGCCCGGCCGGACAGGTCGAGTTCGCCCGCGTGACCAAGCCCGGCAACTTCGGCTGGCCGTACTGCACCGGCAAGAACGACGCCTATGTCGACTACGACTTCGCCACCGGCACCTCGGGCGCGGCCTTCGACTGCGCGGCCCCGAAGAACACCTCGCCGAACAACACCGGCCTCACCGACCTGCCGCCCGCCGAGCCCGCCTGGATCCCCTACAACGGCGACTCCGTCCCGGAGTTCGGCGACGGCTCCGAGTCTCCGATGGGCGGCCCGGTCTACGACTACGACGCCGCGCTCGACTCCCCGGTGAAGTTCCCGCAGGCGTACGACGGCGACTTCTTCGCCGGTGAGTTCGGCCGCCGCTGGATCAAGCGGATCACCAGCGACGCCGACGGCACCGTCCAGTCGATCAACAATGTCCCGTGGACCGGCACCCAGGTCATGGACATGGCCTTCGGCCCGGACGGCGCGCTGTACGTCCTCGACTACGGCATCTCCTGGTTCGGCGGCGACGAGCACTCCGCCCTCTACCGCATCGAGAACGCCACCGACGGCCACTCCCCGGTCGCCGCGGCCGCCGCCGACCGCACCTCGGGCCAGGCGAAACTGAAGGTCAGCTTCTCCTCGGAGGGCACCAGCGACCAGGACGGCGACGCCCTCACCTACAGCTGGGACTTCGGCGACGGCGGCACCTCCACGGCCGCGAACCCGAAGCACACCTACAAGAAGAACGGCACCTACACGGCGACCGTGACCGCCAAGGACACCTCGGGCCGTACCGGCAGCGCGAGCGTGCAGATCGTCGTCGGCAACACCGCGCCCAAGGTCGAACTGCAACTCCCGGCGGACGGGCAGCTGTTCGCCTTCGGTGACGCCGTACCGTTCAAGGTGAAGGTCAGCGACCCGGAGGACGGCCGCCCGATCGACTGCGCCAAGGTCAAGGTCACCTTCATCCTCGGCCACGACAGCCACGGCCACCCGGTGACCTCCGCCAACGGCTGCACCGGCACCATCCAGACCAGCGCCGACGGCGGCCACGACGAGAACGCCAACATCTTCGGGGTGTTCGACGCCGAGTACACCGACGGCGGAGGCGGCGGCCAGGCCCCGCTGACCACCCATGACCAGAACGTGGTCCAGCCCACCCACCGCCAGGCCGAGCACTACGGCGACTCGTCCGGCATCGCGGTGCAGTCCAAGGCCACGGCCCACGGCGGCAAGACGGTCGGTGACATCTCCGACGGCGACTGGATCTCCTTCAAGCCCTACGTCCTGTCCAACGCCACGAAGATCACCGCACGTATCTCCTCCGGGGGCGCCGGCGGCAAACTGGAGGTCCGGGCGGGCTCCCCGACCGGCCGGGTCCTCGGCAGCGCCACCGTGCCGGTGACCGGCGGCTGGGAGAACTTCCAGGACGTCACCGCCGACCTGTCCAGGGCCCCGCGCGGCAGCACCACGCTCTACCTGGTGTTCAAGGGGAGCGGCTCCGGCGGCCTGTTCGACGTGGACGACTTCACCTTCACGAAGCGGTGAGGGGGCGTCATGCCGATGAACGGACGCGGACGCGTGTGGGCCGCACTGGGTGGAGCGGCCCTGCTGATCGGTTGTGTGTCGGGGCCGGCCGTGTCGGACGATGAGGGCGGCTCCGACGAACACCGCCGCTCCGACGAACCCCGGGTGCTGGTGTTCTCCAAGACCGCCGGCTTCCGGCACGACTCGATCCCCGAGGGCATCGCGGCCGTACGGGAACTGGGCACGGCCCACGGCTTCGCGGTCGACGCCACGGAGGACGCCGGCGCCTTCACCGCCCGCAATCTCGGGCGCTACGACGCCGTGGTGTTCCTCTCGACGACCGGCGACGTCCTGAACTCCGCCCAACAGGGCGTGTTCGAGCGGTACATCAAACGCGGGGGCGCCTATGTGGGTGTCCACGCCGCCGCCGACACCGAGTACGACTGGGCCTTCTACGGCGGGCTCGCGGGCGCGTACTTCCAGTCGCACCCCGCGATCCAGCCCGCGACGGTCGACGTCGAGGACCACGCCCACCCGGCCACCGCCGGTCTGGGCGCGACCTGGAACCGCACGGACGAGTGGTACAACTACCGCTCCAACCCCCGTGAGCGGGCCCATGTCCTCGCCTCGCTCGACGAGTCGTCGTACAGCGGCGGCACCATGAACGGCGACCATCCGATCGCCTGGTGCCAGGAGTACCAGGGCGGCCGTGCCTTCTACACCGGCGGCGGCCACACCAAGGAGTCCTTCGCCGAACCCGCTTTCCGGCAGCACCTGCTGGGCGGCATCCGGTGGGCGATCGGCGAGGCCCAGGCCGACTGCCGGCCGGAGAACGGCTACCGGCCGCTGTTCGACGGAACCGCCGACTCGCTGTCCGCCTGGCGGCAGGCGGGACCCGGCTCCTTCACCCTGTCCGACGACGGCACGATCACGTCGGCGGGCGGCATGGGGATGCTCTGGTACGCCGGTCGGAGCTTCGGGTCGTACTCCCTGAAGCTCGACTGGAGGATGTCCGGCGCCTCCGGCGACGACAACTCCGGTGTGTTCGTGGGCTTCCCGCCCTCGGACGACCCCTGGTCGGCCGTGAACAACGGCTACGAGATCCAGATCGACGCCACCGACGTGCCCGAGAAGACCACAGGGTCCGTCTACGGCTTCCGGTCCGCCGACATCAGGAAACGCGACCGCGCCCTGAACCCGCCGGGGGAGTGGAACACGTACGAGATCCGCGTGGAGGGCGAGCGCCTCCGCGTCTGGCTCAACGGCGTGAAGATCAACGATTTCACCAACACCGATCCGGTACGGAGCCTGCGCGACGGTCACTTCGGCATCCAGAACCACGGGGCCGACGACCAGGTGTCCTTCCGTGACATCCGGATCAGGGAACTGCCCGCGCGGGCCGCCACCGCAGCCGATAAGGCGGCGGCCCGGACCCCGGGCGACTGAACGGCGGCGGGCGGGGGACGCCGGACCTCCGCCCGCCGTCTTTGCCCCTCCTGCGGAGGGCTGCCGCATGACCGTGACAAGCGACAAGGAGGCCGCCCATGTCCGTGTCCCTCGCCGCCCCCGCCGACCTGCGCGGCCATCTGGACACCCACCTCCCGGGCGCGGCCCGTGCCTGGCTGGGCCGGGCGCTCGACGAGGCCGCCGACGCGCCGGGCGCGCACGGGCCGGTCCCCGTGTGGGAGCTGCGCCTCGCCGAGGCGGGCCGGCGCTGCGGTACCGACCACGCCGACGCCGTCCGCGTGCTGATCCTGCACGCGGCCCGCGCCGACAGCGACGCGCTCACCCGGGTCTACCGCCAGGGCACCGCCGACGAACGCCGCGCGGTCCTGCACGCACTGCCGCACCTCGTGCCGGGCCCCGAGGCGCTGCACCTCGTCGAGGACGCCCTGCGCACCCACGACACCCGCCTCGTCGCCGCCGCCCTCGGCCCGTACGCCGCCCGTCATCTGGACCCGCACCAGTGGCGGCACGCCGTGCTCAAGTGCCTGTTCACCGAGGTCAGCGTCGACGAGATCGCAGACCTGGCCCGGCGTGCCCACCGCGACCGCGAACTCGCCCGCATGCTCGGCGCCTTCGCCGAGGAACGCACCGCCGCGGGCCGTCCCGTACCCGAGGACCTGCACCGCGTCCTGGCCCTGACCGCGTCCCCGCCGGCCGACGAGATCGGCATCGACGGCAAGGAGACCAAGGAGTCCTGATGCGCATCTTCGACCCCCACATCCACATGACGTCACGGACCACCGACGACTACGAGGCGATGCGCGAGGCGGGCGTCCGCGCGGTCGTGGAGCCGGCCTTCTGGCTGGGGCAGCCCCGCACCTCGGCCGCCTCCTTCGTCGACTACTTCGACTCCCTGCTGGGCTGGGAGCCCTTCCGCGCCGCCCAGTACGGCATCGCCCACCACTGCGCCCTCGCCCTCAACCCCAAGGAGGCGAACGACCCGCGCTGCACGCCCGTCCTGGATCAGCTGCCCCGCTATCTGCTCAAGGACCGGGTCGTGGCCGTCGGCGAGATCGGCTACGACTCCATGACCCCGGCCGAGGACCACGCGCTCGAACTCCAGTTGCAGCTGGCCGCAGACCACGGTCTGCCCGCCCTCGTCCACACCCCGCACCGGGACAAGCTCGCCGGTCTGCGCCGCACGCTCGACGTCGTACGGGCCTCCGCCCTGCCCGTCGAGCGGGTGCTGCTCGACCACCTCAACGAGACCACCGTCCAGGAGGCCAGGGACAGCGGCGCCTGGCTCGGGTTCTCCGTCTACCCGGACACCAAGATGGACGAGGAACGCACGGTCGCCGTGATCAAGGAGTTCGGCCCGGAGCGGGTGCTGGTCAACTCCGCCGCCGACTGGGGCAGAAGCGACCCCCTGAAGACCCGCAGGGTCGCCGACGCCCTGCTCGACGCCGGGTTCGACGAGGACGCCGTGGACCTGGTGCTGTGGCGCAACCCGGTCGCCTTCTACGGACTCAGCGGCCGCCTGGCGCTCGACCTCACCGCCACCGGCGCCACGCACGAGGGCAACAGCATCCTGCGCGGCGGTGAGTGACCCATGCGCTTCCGCCACCCCGACGGCTCCACCGTCCACCTCGCCTACTGCACCAACGTGCACCCGGCCGAGACCCTCGACGGCGTCCTCGCCCAACTCCGGGACCACTGCGAACCCGTACGCCGCCGCCTCGGCCGCGACCGTGTCGGCATCGGGCTGTGGCTGGCCAGGGACGCCGCCGCGGCCCTGGTGACCGACCCGTCCGCCCTGCGCGGCCTGCGCACCGAACTCGACCGGCGCGGTCTTGAGGTCGTCACCCTCAACGGCTTCCCCTATCAGGGGTTCGGCGCCGAAGAGGTCAAGTACCGCGTGTACCAGCCGGACTGGGCCGACCCGGAACGCCTCGACCACACCACCTCCCTCGCCCGCGTCCTGGCCCGGCTCCTCCCCGACGACGTCACCGAGGGCACCGTCTCCACCCTGCCCCTGGCCTGGCGCACCGCCTACGACGACACCCGCGCCGCCCGCGCCCGCACGGCCCTGCGCACCCTCGCCGAACGCCTCGACGCCGTGGCCGAGCTGACCGGCCGCTCCATCCGCGTCGGCCTGGAACCCGAGCCCGGCTGCACCGTGGAGACCACCGCCGACGCCATCGGCCCCCTCACCGACATCGGCCACGACCGCATCGGCGTCTGCGTCGACACCTGCCATCTCGCCACCTCCTTCGAAGACCCGCACACCGCCCTGGACGCGCTCACCCGAGCCGGCGTCCCCGTCGTCAAGTCCCAGCTCTCGGCCGCCCTGCACGCCGAACACCCCCACCTCCCCGAGGTCCGCGAAGCCCTCGCCGCCTTCGACGAGCCCCGCTTCCTGCACCAGACCCGCACCTCCACCGCCGCCGGCCTGCGCGGCACCGACGACCTCGGCGAGGCACTCCAGGGCGACACCCTCCCCGACGCCTCGCCCTGGCGCTCCCACTTCCACGTCCCGCTCCACGCGGCCCCCGCCGCCCCGCTCACCTCCACGCTCCCGGTGCTCAAAGCCGCCCTCACCCGCCTGGTCGGCGGCGCCCACCCCCTCACCCACCACCTGGAGGTCGAGACCTACACCTGGCAGGCCCTGCCGGCCGAGCTGCGCCCCGGCACCCGCGCCCAGCTCGCCGACGGCATCGCCGCCGAACTCGCCCTCGCCCGCGACCTGTTGACGGACCTCGGCCTCAAGGAGCTGCCATGAACCGCAAGGAGCTGCCGTGACCCGAGACGCCGCCACCACCCCGCGGCCCCGGCCCGAAGCCGGTCCCACCCCTCTCCTCGTCCTCGACGTCGTCGGCCTCACCCCCCGTCTCCTCGACCACATGCCCCACCTCAAGGCCCTCGGGCAGTCCGGCTCCCGCGCCCCGCTCGGCACCGTGCTGCCGGCCGTCACCTGCGCCGCCCAGTCCACGTTCCTCACCGGCACGCTCCCCGCCGAGCACGGCATCGTCGGCAACGGCTGGTACTTCCGTGAACTCGGCGACGTCCTGCTGTGGCGCCAGCACAACGGTCTCGTCGCCGGGGACAAACTCTGGGACGCCGCCCGCCGCGCGCACCCCGGCTACACGGTCGCCAATATCTGCTGGTGGTACGCCATGGGCGCCGACACCGACATCACCGTCACCCCCCGTCCGATCTACTACTCCGACGGCCGCAAGGAACCCGACTGCTACACCCGGCCCCCGGCCCTGCACGACGAACTCACCGCGAAACTCGGCACGTTCCCCCTGTTCCACTTCTGGGGACCGGGCGCCGACCTGGTCTCCAGCCGCTGGATCATCGACGCGACCCGCCACATCGTCCGCACCCGCCGCCCCGACCTGGCCCTGTGCTACCTCCCCCACCTCGACTACGACCTGCAGCGCTTCGGCCCCGACGACCCGCGCTCCCTGAAGGCCGCCGCCGACCTCGACAAGGCCGTGGCGCCCCTGCTCGACGACGCCCGCGCGGAGGGCCGTACCGTCGTCGCGCTCTCCGAGTACGGCATCACCCGCGCCGACCGCCCCGTCGACATCAACCGCGCCCTGCGTCGCGCCGGCCTCCTCGACGTACACACCCAGGACGGCATGGAGTACCTCGACCCGATGGCCTCACGTGCCTTCGCGGTCGCCGATCACCAGATCGCCCATGTGTATGTACGCCGCCCCGAGGACCTGGACGCCACCAGGGAAGCCCTCGCGGACCTGCCCGGGATCGATCAACTCCTCGACGACGAGGGCAAGAAGGCCCATCACCTCGACCATCCGCGCTCCGGCGAGCTCGTCGCCGTCGCGGAGCCGGACGCCTGGTTCACGTACTACTACTGGCTCGACGAGGACCGCGCGCCCGACTTCGCGCGACTGGTCGAGATCCATCGCAAACCCGGCTACGACCCGGTCGAGCTGTTCATGGACCCGCTCGACCCGTTGGTGAAGCTCAAGGCGGCCACGGCACTGGCCCGCAAGAAACTCGGCATGCGCTACCGCATGGCGGTCGTGCCGCTGGACCCCTCGCCTATTCGAGGCAGCCACGGCCGCCTTCCCGCGAGCGACGACGACGGTCCGCTCATCATCTGCTCCACCCCCCGAGCCGTCGGTGACCGCGTGGCGGCCACCGATGTGAAAGCACTCCTGCTCCGACTTGCCGGTCTGTCCTGACCGGTGCCCAGGACCCACAGGTCCTGACTGGTCACAAGTGAAGCACTCACCACTGACAACGCCCGCCCACCCAGAGGAGTTCCAGCATGAGCCGCACCCACCAGCCGGATCCCGAACTCACCCACCGCCTCAGCAGACGAGGCATGCTCGGCGTGGCCGCCGGTGCCACCGTCGCCGCCCTGCTGGGCACGGCCGCCCCGGCGCAGGCCGCCACCGGAACCGAAGCCGCAGCCGCCGGCAAGGGCCGGGGCCGCCCCGTCCTGCCGCCCGGCCGTCTCGGCATCCAGCTGTACAGCCTCCGCGACAAGGTCTCCACCCTCGGCTTCGCCCCCGTCTTCGCCGAGCTGGAGAAGTACGGCTACGACGAGGTCGAGTTCGCCGGCTACACCCAGGGCTCGGCGGGCCCCATCACCCTCGCCCAGCTGAAGCGGCTGGCCCGCGACCACGGCCTCACGCCGATCGGCAGCCACGTCGGCTACTACGCGAGCGACCCGAACGCGTACACCTTCGCCCAGAACCTCACCAAGGTCCTCGACGACGCCCAGGCCCTCGGCCTCAAGCACATCGGCACCGCCTCCGGGCCCTTCCGCTACGGCACGACCGTCGACGCGATGAAGCGGGCCGCGCACGAGTTCAACACCTACGGCGCGGCGGCCAGGGCGCGGGGCATGAAGTTCTACCAGCACAACCACTCCGAGGAGTTCTCCTTCGCCACCGACAACCCCAAGGTCCGGCTCTACGACGTCCTGCTCCGCGAGACCGACCCCGACCTGGTCTTCCTGGAGATGGACATCTTCTGGGCGTACGTGGCCCAGTTCCGGTTCTCCAAGCGGCCCGACGGCACCGCCGCGCCCTTCGAGCCCCTCGACTACGTCCTGCGCCGCCCGAACCGCTACCCGCTCTTCCACGTGAAGGACGGCGAGAGCGACCCGTCGAACCCGTACGGCTACCGCATGACGGACGTCGGTGACGGCGACATCGACTACCAGAAGTTCATCTCGGCCGTCACCCGGCTGAAGGGCCACCGCCTCGCCCACCACTGGCAGGCCGAGCATGACAACCCCACCGAGTCCTTCACCTTCGCCCGCCGCTCCAGCGAGCATCTGCACTCGCTGCGGGAGAAGTGCTGACACAGGCCGGGAAACCGACGGCAGCAGGCGGGGGGCCCCCGGGGGGGGGCCCGCGGGGGGGGGGGGCGCCGCGC
>NZ_JBEOYO010000054.1:0-64014 GCF_040297125.1 Streptomyces sp. NPDC001868
GGCTGGTGACCATGGTCACCAGCCCCCACCGCCTTACGCAGCCTGCGAATCAGAGATACAGGCCCGTGGAGTCCTCCGACCCCTCGAACCGGTCCGCCGCCACGGCGTGCAGATCGCGCTCACGCATCAGGACGTACGCCACGCCCCGGACCTCGACCTCGGCACGGTCCTCGGGGTCGTAGAGGACCCGGTCGCCGGGCTCGACGGTCCGGACGTTCTGGCCGACCGCGACGACCTCGGCCCAGGCGAGACGCCGGCCGACGGCCGCCGTCGCGGGGATCAGGATGCCGCCACCGGAACGCCGCTCGCCCTCGGCGGTGTCCTGCCGCACGAGCACACGGTCGTGCAGCATCCGGATGGGCAACTTGTCGTGCTGGGTCTTCTCGCTCACACCCCGAACCTACCGTCCTCGTCCCGGTCCCCGCCCCTCGCCGTCCCTGTCAGGCCCGACGACGCCGGGTGCCGAGGGCGAGGAGCCCTACGACACCGACGACACCGACGACCACGAGGGCGACGGGCACGATGCGCTCGACCCGGGGCGCCCCGTCCTCGTCGACGAACTGGCCCCTGACATCGCTGACCACACGGTTGACCGAGACGTACGCCTTGCCGAGGGTGTGGTCGATGTTGGAGACGACCTTGGCCCTGGCGTCACCGACGATGGTCTTCGGATGCACACGGACGCCGATCTCGTCGAGCGTCTCGGCGAGGGTGTCGCGGCGGCGCTTGATGTCCGCCTCGATCTCGGCCGGGCTTCTGGTGTCCGAGCTGTCCGAGGTATCCGCCACCGCGCTGCCTCCCGTTGTCGGTTGTCGGTGCAATCTCTTGCTTTCGGACAGTCTGTCAGCTCCACCCGGCACCGCGTCGTCAGGGCCCGCCATTACGCTGGACCGATGAGCGAGCGACTCCAGCCCGGTGACGTGGCCCCCGCCTTCACCCTCCCGGACGCCGACGGCAACGAGGTGTCCCTGTCCGACCACAAGGGCCGCAAGGTCATCGTCTACTTCTACCCGGCCGCCCTGACCCCCGGCTGCACCAAGCAGGCCTGCGACTTCACCGACAACCTGGAGCTCCTCGCGGACGCCGGGTACGACGTCATCGGCATCTCCCCCGACAAGCCCGAGAAACTCGCCAAGTTCCGCGAGAAGGAGTCCCTGAAGGTCACCCTTCTCGGCGACCCCGACAAGACGGTCCTGGACGCCTACGCCGCGTTCGGCGAGAAGAAGAACTACGGCAAGACCTACATGGGCGTCATCCGCTCCACGATCGTCGTCGACGAGGAGGGCAAGGTCGAACACGCCCTCTACAACGTCCGCGCGACAGGCCACGTGGCGAAGATCATCAAGGATTTGGGGATCTAGCGCCGCTGCCCGGCCAGTAACATGGCCGGGCAGCAGCGAGCGGCCGTGGTGGAATTGGCAGTCACGCTGGGTTTAGGTCCCAGTGGGGTAACACCCGTGAGGGTTCGAGTCCCTCCGGCCGCACCAGTACGTCTTCTGCGTCCTCCTCAGCCCAACAGCTCCCGCAACACCGGCACCAGCCCCCGGAACGCCTTGCCGCGGTGGCTGATCGCGTTCTTCTCCTCGGCGGTCAGCTCGGCGCAGGTCCGGGTGTCGCCGTCGGGCTGGAGGATGGGGTCGTAGCCGAAGCCGTTCGTGCCGGTGGGGGTGTGGCGGAGGACCCCCCTCAGCCGCCCCTCGACCACCCGTTCCGTGCCGTCCGGCAGGGCGAGGGCGGCGGCGCAGTTGAAGTGGGCGCCCCGGTGTTCGTCGGCGATGTCGCCGAGCTGGGCCAACAGCAGCTCCAGGTTGGCCTTGTCGTCGCCGTGGCGGCCGGCCCAGCGGGCGGAGAAGATGCCGGGGGCGCCGTTCAGGACGTCCACGCAGAGGCCGGAGTCGTCGGCGATGGCCGGGAAGCCGGTGGCCCGGGCGAGGGCGTGGGCCTTGAGCAGGGCATTCTCGGCGAAGGTGACGCCGGTTTCCTTGACGTCGGGGATGTCCGGGTAGGCGTCCGCGCCGACGAGTTCATGGGCGAGGCCCGCGTCGGCGAGGATGGCCTTCAGCTCGGTGAGCTTGCCGGCGTTGCGGGTGGCGAGGATCAGGCGGGTCATGCCCACCAGTATCGCGATCCCCGCCCACCCGGTCCGCATGGGTGACGACAGTTACGGCAGATAAGACAGACAAGACGGTTACGACGTGCAGACCTTCGTCAGTTCGCCCGCCGCGTCCGTGATGCCGCTGATGTCGGGGGTCGCGTCCCCGTTCTCCACGGCCGTACGGGTGTCGGTGACGGCCTTCTGGAGGGAGTCGACGGCCTTGTTGACATCGGCGTTGTCCGTCTTGTCGCCGATCTCGTCGAGGTTCTTGTCGATGGAGTTCAGGGACTCCTCCAGCTGCGTCGGGTCGTCCGCCGCGTTCTGCACGGCCTGCTGGAGATCGCCCACGCTCTGGGCGATGGCGTCGGCGGTCTGGACGCAGTCCAGGGCCTTGTTCACGGCGTCGCAGCCGGTGGTGAGCCCGGCCGTGAGGGCGACGGCAGCTACGGCTCCGGCGATGGCGGTCATACGACGTCGGCGGCTCGCGGCCATGGAACGGTCCTCCTGATGGACTGGTTGCAGGCCTGACGGCCCCCTGTGGTGGTGCATGAACGGCTACTGCGGTGTGGCCGGGCGCACGGTGGTGTGCCGTGCGCCCGTATGGGCAAGGACGCGGGCGGGGCCGCCGTGGTTGCCACCGACAGGCCTCGCTCTTGGTGCGCCCTTTACTTTTCGAGGACCGTATCAAGTGCCTTGCGCTGGAGGGCGGCCAGTTCGTCGCAGCCGGAAACCGCCAGGTCCAGCAGCGAGTTGAGTTCCTCGCGGGCGAACGGCTCGGCCTCGGCGGTGCCCTGGACCTCGACGAAGCGGCCGTCGCCGGTGCAGACGACGTTCATGTCGGTGTCGGCCTTCACGTCCTCCTCGTAGCGGAGGTCGAGGAGGGGGACGCCGCCGACGATGCCGACGGAGACCGCGGACACCGTGCCCGTGAGGGGCTGGCGGCCGGCCTTGATCAGCTTCCGGCCCTGGGCCCAGGCGACGGCGTCGGCCAGCGCCACATAGGCGCCGGTGATGGCCGCCGTACGCGTGCCGCCGTCGGCCTGGAGGACGTCGCAGTCGAGGACGATCGTGTTCTCGCCGAGCGCCTTGTAGTCGATGACGGCGCGCAGGGAACGGCCGATGAGGCGGGAGATCTCGTGGGTGCGGCCGCCGATCTTGCCGCGTACGGACTCGCGGTCGCCGCGCGTGTTGGTGGCGCGGGGAAGCATGGAGTACTCGGCGGTGACCCAGCCCTCGCCGCTGCCCTTGCGCCAGCGGGGGACGCCTTCGGTGACGGAGGCGGTGCAGAAGACCTTCGTGTCGCCGAAGGAGACGAGGACGGAGCCCTCGGCGTGCTTGCTCCACCCGCGTTCGATGGTGATGGGGCGGAGCTGTTCGGGCGTGCGGCCGTCGATTCGAGACATGGCGCTGAGCCTAGCGGCACATACGGAGGGGGCTCCTCCCCCGGCGGTCCGGGGGAAAGGAACCCTGTCCGTGAGCGCGCGCGGGGCTCACATCATGTCTTCGATCTCCGCGGCGATGGGGTCGGCGTCCGTGCCGATGACGACCTGGATCGCGGTGCCCATCTTGACGACGCCGTGGGCGCCGGCGGCCTTCAGGGCGGCCTCGTCCACGAGGGAGGCGTCATGGACCTCGGTGCGCAGGCGCGTGATGCAGCCCTCGACCTCTTCGATGTTGTCGAGGCCGCCGAGCCCGGCGACGATCTTCTCAGCCTTGGTGGCCATGCCCACTCTCCCTGTTTTCCCTGATCCGAGCCGCTTCGCCGCGGCAACCCACAGTTGGCCCAGCTTCGCGAGCGCTCATGTCGTCCGTACCGAAGGATGACGTTCACGACAGCGGAACCGTGTGCGGGACAGCTTGCCGGACTGTCCCGCAACTGGTCTACACCACCGGACGAACGGTCGCCAAATGAACGCGAGCACCACACTCCGGAGCGGACATCTGTTCCAGGGCATGCAGAAGATGGGCCGCAGTCTCCAGCTACCCATCGCCGTGCTGCCGGCCGCGGGCATCCTCAACCGCCTGGGCCAGCCGGACATGTTCGGCGACGAGGGCCTCGGGTGGACGGACGTCGCCAAGGTGATGGACGGTGCGGGCGGCGCGCTGCTCAACGGTGAGCTGGGGCTGCCGCTGCTGTTCTGCGTGGGCGTGGCGATCGGCATGGCACGGAAATCGGACGGTACGACGGCGCTGGCGGCGGTCGCCGGGTTCCTCGTCTACTACAGCGTGCTGCACGAGTTCCCCAAGGACTGCGCGGCCGGTTCACAGGCCGTCGACACGGGGTGCCAGACACCGGAGGGGACGGTGGCGGCGTTCTCGTACCAGAATCCGGGGGTCTTCGGCGGGATCGTGATCGGGCTGCTCACCGCGTACCTCTGGCAGCGCTATCACCGTACGAAGCTGGTGGACTGGCTCGGGTTCTTCAACGGGCGGCGGCTGGTGCCGATCATCATGTCGTTCGTGGCGATCGCGTTCGCCGCGCTCTGTCTGTGGATCTGGCCGCCGATCGGTGACGCGCTGGAGAGCTTCAGCGACTGGCTGAGCGATCTGGGCTCCTGGGGCGCGGGAGTGTTCGGGGTCGCGAACCGGGCGCTGCTCGTCATCGGGCTGCACCAGTTCCTGAACGTGCCCATCTGGTTCCAGTTCGGCAGCTACACCAAGCCGGACGGGGAGGTCGTGCACGGCGACATCAACATGTTCCTCGCCGGGGACCCGAGCGCGGGACAGTTCACCTCCGGGTTCTTCCCGATCATGATGTTCGCGCTGCCGGCCGCCGCGCTCGCGATCACGCACTGCGCGAAGCCGAGCCGTCGCAAGGAGGTCGGCGGGCTGATGACGTCGGTGGCGCTGACGTCGTTCGTCACGGGGATCACCGAACCCATCGAATACTCGTTCCTGTTCATCGCGCCCGCGCTGTACGCGGTGCACGCGCTGTTGACGGGGGTGTCGATGGCGGTGACCTGGGGCCTCGGGGTGCACGACGGCTTCAGCTTCTCCGCCGGGCTCATCGACTACGTCATCAACTGGAACCTGGCGACGAAGCCATGGCTGATCATTCCGATCGGGTTGTGCTTCGCGGTCGTGTACTACGCGATCTTCCGGTTCGCGATCACGAAGTTCGATCTGAAGACGCCGGGCCGGGAGCCGGAGGACGAGGTGGAGGACATGACGAAGCCTTAGCCCGGCGACGGCCGGGTGCCGACCGGCCGGAACACGTCCGGGGCGCCGAATTCGGTTGCCCCGGCCTCCGGTGGGCGCGGTAGTCGTAGAGGCCGGTCGCGCCGCACACACGGCGCGACGATTCCCTGCGCCGAACCGGAAGTCGACACCCATGAACACGGCCCGCCCCGAATCCGACACCGCCCACCAGACCGCCCCGCCGACCGACCACCCGACCGCCCCGCCGGCTGACCACCGGACCGACCACCCGGCGGCCCCCGCCACCACCGACCGTCTCCCCGCCGCCGAGGATCCGCCTCCGTCCTGCCGCGATCTGGTCGGCGTCCTCGCCCAGACCGACCGGCGGGACGCCTTCGCGGCGCTCGCGCTCGGCGCGACCTCCCTGGATCAGGTGGCGGAGCGGACGGGACTGCGCCCGTCGGCCGCGGCCGTCGCGCTCCGCAAGCTCGTCGACGGACGGATCGCCGCGTACGACGCCGACGCCCGCGCCTACCGCCTCCTCGACGACACCTTCCGGCTGGCCGTCCGGGCGGAGGTACGGATCTCCGGGCGGGGCGGCGGTGACGGCGCGGGGGCGTACTTCCGCAAAGGCCGGCTGACCTCGATCCCCGGCCGGGCGGAGGTCCGCGGCCGGGTGCTCGCCGTCGTGGCCGACTCCTTCGAGGCCGGGGTCACCTACTCCGAGGCCAAGGTCAACGCGCTCTGCGGTGAGTGGCTGGACGACTGGGTGACCCTGCGCCGGGCCCTCGTCGACGAGGGGCTGCTCCGCCGGGACGAGTCGGGCACGCGGTACGTACGGGTGTGACAGCTGCCGTACGGGGGTGACAACTGCCGTACGGGCGTTCCGACTTCGCATCGCACACGCCGGCCGGGACACCTCGGGGCCGCCCCCGAACACCCTCCGAAGGCCCTACGCAGGCCCTCCGAACGATCATCGGACGTTCGCGGAACGCTCACCGGGTGCTCACCGGGCGCTCCGCGAGTCGTCCGGAATCCGGGTAGGAATCGAGGGTTCCTGATCCCTTCCCCATCTGCTACAACAGGTCTACACCACTGAGTGGTGTAGACCACCACCCGATGGAGGAAGTCTATGAGCACCGCCACCGCGCCAACGGCGGCCCCCGCGAAGAAGTGGGGATCCGGTCTTTTCCAGGGCCTTCAGAAGATCGGCCGCAGTCTGCAGCTGCCCATCGCCGTGCTGCCGGCGGCGGGCATCCTGCTCCGTCTCGGCCAGGCCGACGTCCAGGAGAAGCTGAACCTGCCCGACAAGGTCACGGCGGTCTTCGCCACGGCCGGTGGCGCGATCTTCGACAACCTGCCGATGCTGTTCTGTATCGGCGTCGCGATCGGCTTCGCCAAGAAGTCCGACGGCTCCACCGCCCTGGCCGCACTGGTCGGGTTCCTGGTCTACAGCAATGTCCTGAAGGCCTTCCCGGTGACGGAGGCCAAGGTCCAGGCGGGCGCGGACATAGCCGCGACCTACAACAACCCGGGTGTCCTCGGCGGCATCATCATGGGTCTGCTGTCCGCCGTGCTGTGGCAGCGCTACCACCGCAAGAAGCTGGTGGACTGGCTCGGCTTCTTCAACGGCCGCCGGCTCGTCCCGATCATCATGGCCTTCGTCGGCACCGCCATGGGCGTCCTCTTCGGTCTGGTCTGGGAACCGATCGGTGAGGTCATCTCCGACGCCGGCGAGTGGATCACCGGTCTGGGCTCGGTGGGCGCGGGTCTGTTCGGCCTGATCAACCGTGCGCTGATCCCGATCGGCATGCACCAGTTCGTCAACACCGTCTCCTGGTTCCAGATCGGTGACTTCACCGACGCCACGGGTGCCGTGGTCCACGGTGACCTGAACCGCTTCTTCGCGGGTGACCCGACCGCCGGTCAGTTCATGTCGGGCTTCTTCCCGATCATGATGTTCGGTCTGCCGGCCGCCGCGATCGCGATCGCCCACTCCGCTCGCCCGGAGCGCCGCAAGGCCGTGATGGGCATGATGATCTCGCTCGCGCTGACCTCCTTCGTGACCGGTGTGACCGAGCCGATCGAGTTCTCGTTCATGTTCATCGCCCCGCTGCTGTACGTGATCCACGCGGTGCTCACGGCCCTCTCCATGGCGATCACCTGGGCGCTCGGTGTCCATGCGGGCTTCACCTTCTCCGCAGGCGCCATCGACTACGGCCTCAACTGGAACCTGGCCACCAAGCCCTGGTTGATCATCCCGATCGGCCTGGTCTTCGCCGCGATCTACTACGCCGTCTTCCGCTTCGCCATCACCAAGTTCAATCTCCCCACCCCGGGCCGCGAACCCGAGGAGGAGGTCGAGGACCTCACGAAGGCGTGAGATCCGACCGCCGTACGGCATGACGAAGGCCCCGGGACCGGGAAGGTTCCGGGGCCTTCGTGTCCGTGGGAGGGCTCAGATCTCGTACGACATCCTCGGCACCGCCAGCTCCACCGGGCCGTCGTACACCGCGCGGGCGTCGACGAGGTTGACCTGCGGGTCGGTCCACGGCGGGACGTGGGTGAGGACGAGACGCCGGGCACCCGCCCGGGCGGCCGTCTCACCGGCCTCACGGCCGTTGAGGTGGAGATCCGGGATGTTCTCCTTGCCGTGCGTGAAGGCGGCCTCGCACAGGAACAGGTCGGCGTCGCGGGCCAGTTCGTCCAGGGTGGGGGTGACGCCGGTGTCCCCGGAGTACGTCAGGACCCGGCCGCCGTGCTCGATACGGATGCCGTACGCCTCGACGGGGTGGGCGACCCGTTCCGTGTGGATGGTGAAGGGGCCGATCTCGAACGTGCTCGGCTTGACCGTGTGGAAGTCGAAGACCTCGCTCATGGAGGAGGCGGACGGGGTGTCGGCGTAGGCCGTGGTCAGACGCTGCTCGGTGCCCTCCGGGCCGTAGACCGGAATGGGGTCGCAGCGGCCGCCGTCGTGGCGGTAGTACCGTGCGACGAAGTACGCGCACATGTCGATGCAGTGGTCGGCGTGCAGATGGCTGAGGAAGATCGCGTCGAGGTCGTAGAGACCGCAGTGGCGCTGCAGCTCGCCGAGGGCACCGTTGCCCATGTCGAGGAGCAGCCGGAAGCCGTCGGCCTCTACGAGGTAGCTCGAACAGGCCGATTCCGCGGACGGGAACGACCCCGAGCAGCCGACGACGGTGAGCTTCATAGGAGCTGTAACCTCCGCGCTGGCGTGAAGTCGTGACAGTCGTGTCATGTCAGTCGTGACGTGCAGACGGGTTGCGGATCGCAGATTGCAGTTAGCGGGGTTGCGAAGGACGGACGTGGGTGCGGCAGGAGTGGTGCGGTCCGTTGAGCGTAAGGCGCAAAAGGGTGGGTCGCTCCTCCGCCAGGGGCCGTTGTGGGCGAACTCACCTGTGGTGTCACCGGTTCGGCTGGTGGTAGGGCCGTCGAGGCGCGCTCGGGCCGGGGTGAGGTGGTGCCGAAGAGCGCGGGAGCGTGCGAGGGGGCGGGCGTGGGGTGGTGTGCGCCGGTACCGTCGGGGCTATGGACACGTCCTGGTGGTTGGCCCTCGGTGGGGTGGTGTTGCTGGCGCTGGTCGCGACGGTCGTCGACGGGTGGGGGCGGTCACGGCGCCCGCCGCGGCGGCGGTCCGGGCGGCCGGGTGGGCGGACTCGGCCGCCGGGGCGTCCCGAGCGGGCGCGGGGGCCTGTGCCTCGGCCTCGGCCCGCCGAGATCTGGTGGGCGAGTGTGCCCTTCGAGGACGGGCCCGGGGGTAAGGATCGGCCCTGTCTCGTCCTGGCCGTGCGGGGGGATCGGGCGCGGGTCGCCAAGATCACCAGTCGGTACCGTGATGAGCGGGCCGGGGTGATTCCGTTGCCGCCGGGCACGGTCGGGGACAGTCGGGGGCGGCCCAGTTTTCTGGAGACGGGTGAGTTGCGGGAGGTACCGGTCCGTGACTTCCGCCGCAAGGCGGGTGTGGCCGACCCGATCCTGTGGGACCAGGTCCGCCATCTGTCGAACTGACGGGACCTTTTTCCGCCCCCGCCGCCCCTACCCGTCCCTCCCCCACTCTCGGCTTCGCTCGAGCGGGAGGTGCCCCCATCCAGGGGCTGCGCCCCTTCGACCCCCTTCGCGCTCCGCGCGGGGTGGGTGGGTGAGTGCGGGTTCGGTGGGGGCTGGTCGCGCAGTTCCCCGCGCCCCTGAAAAAAGCGGGCTGCGCCCTGCTTTTTTCACGGCCCGCAGGGCCGTGTCTTTCAGGGGCGCGGGGAACTGCGCGAGAAGCCCCACCGGCGCGCACCCGACAACGCGCCGCCTCCCCCTACGCCCAGAGCTGTCCCTGCAACGTCTCGATGGCCTCTTCCGTCGTCGCCGCCGTGTAGACGCCCGTCGACAGGTACTTCCAGCCGCCGTCGGCGACGACGAAGACGATGTCGGCCGGCTCGCCGGACTTGACGGCCTTGTTGCCGACCCCGATGGCCGCGTGCAGCGCGGCCCCCGTGGAGACCCCCGCGAAGATCCCCTCCTGCTGGAGCAGTTCCCTCGTACGGGTCACCGCGTCGGCGGAGCCGACGGAGAAACGGGTGGTCAGGACGGACGCGTCGTACAGCTCGGGGACGAAGCCCTCGTCGAGGTTGCGCAGACCGTAGACGAGGTCGTCGTAACGGGGCTCCGCCGCGACGATCTTGACGTCCGGCTTCTGCTCGCGCAGGAAGCGGCCCACGCCCATCAGGGTGCCGGTGGTGCCGAGGCCGGCCACGAAGTGGGTGATGGAGGGGAGGTCCGCCAGGATCTCCGGACCGGTCGTCGCGTAGTGGGCCCCCGCGTTGTCCGGGTTCCCGTACTGGTAGAGCATCACCCACTCGGGGTTCTCGGCGGACAGCTCCTTGGCGACGCGTACGGCCGTGTTGGAGCCGCCGGCCGCCGGGGACGGGATGATCTCGGCGCCCCACATGCCGAGCAGGTCACGCCGCTCCTGGGAGGTGTTCTCGGGCATGACGCAGACCATGCGGTAGCCCTTGAGCTTGGCCGCCATGGCGAGGGAGATGCCCGTGTTGCCCGAGGTGGGCTCCAGGATCGTGCAGCCGGGCGTCAGACGGCCGTCCTTCTCCGCCTGTTCGATCATGTGCAGGGCGGGCCGGTCCTTGACCGAACCCGTCGGATTGCGGTCCTCCAGCTTCGCCCAGATACGGACGTCTGCGGACGGCGACAGCCGCGGCAGGCACACCAGAGGGGTGTTGCCCACCGCGGCCAGCGGGGAGTCGTAGCGCATGGGTGATCAGGCCATGCCGCCGGCCACCGCCGGCAGGATCGTCACGTTGTCGCCGTCGGACAGCTTGGTGTTGATGCCGTCCAGGAAGCGGACGTCCTCGTCGTTCAGGTACACGTTGACGAAGCGGCGCAGTTCACCGCCGTCCACGATGCGGGCGTGGATGCCCGTGTGGCGGCTCTCCAGGTCGGTGAACAGGTCGGCGAGGGTGGCACCGGCTCCCTCCACCGCCTTCTGACCGTCGGTGTACTGGCGGAGGATGGTGGGGATGCGGACCTCGATGGCCATGGTGTGCGGCTCCTGTCGGGAGTGGTCTGGTCGGTGGGCGCGCGGCAGCGCGGAGTGCGTGGTCACACAGGGTGGCGCCGCGGCTCACGGCCGTACGGCGGCAGGGATCGGCGTCAACAGATGGCGCTGGCAAGCCTGCACAGGTCGACGTGCAGCCGCGCCACGAGCAGTGCGCCCGGCGTCTTCTCGCTCACGTCGTCAAGAACCATGCGCTCATCGTATCGATTCCCGGTCCGGGTCCCGGAAGCCGATCCCACATGCCGGACGAATCCGGGCCGAAGACTGAGACCACGCACTTCAGCCCCACCGGCACGAGCCACCCGAACGACCGACAGACCAGCCCGACGCGGGCCGGTCACGTGCCGGCCCGGCGCGGTCCCGCGACCTGGCACAGGACGGTCAGGCACGAACGCCCGGCGCCCGTGGTCGTCCGCCCGGCGCCGGTGGTCGCCGGTCCGTCACGCCGAGTCCCGTACGACCAGCCGTGTCGGTGTGACCACCGAGGACTGTGGGCCGGGGCCCGGCGCGTCGTCCGTGTGGGTGAAGAGGAGGCGGGCCATCAGGCGGCCCATGCCCTCGATGTCCTGGTGGACGGTGGTCAGTGGCGGGTCGGTGTGTTCGGCGATGGGGGCGAGGTCGTCGAAGCCGACGACGGCCACGTCGTCCGGTACCCGGCGCCCCCGCTCGCGCAGCACCTGGAGCGCGCCGGAGGCCATGAGGTCGGAGGCGACGAAGACGGCGTCGAGGTCGGGGCGGCGGTCGAGGAGCGCGGCCATGGCGTCGACGCCGCCCTGCCGGGTGTAGTCGGAGTGTTCGACCAGCAGGGGCGAGGCGTCCGGGAGGACGTCCCGGTAGCCGTCGAGGCGGTCGAGGGCGGAGGCCTCCCGGTCGACCGGGCCGGTGATCGTCGCGACGCGTTCCCGGCCCAGGGAGACCAGATGGCGGACGGCCTCGCGGGCGCCGCCCCGGTTGTCGGCGTCGACGTACACCCGGTCGTGCGCGGGCTCGCCCTCGCGGATCATCGGCCGGCCGCCGAAGACGGCGGGCAGGCCGAGCCGGTCGATCATGCCGGGCAGCGGGTCGTCGGCGCGCAGCGAGAACAGCAGGGCGCCGTCGACATGGCCGCCGCCCAGGAAGTCGCCGACGCGCGGGTACTCCTCGGGCTCCTCCAGGAAGAGCAGGACGGGCTGTGCCCCGTGGGCGACCAGCTCCTTGCGGATGCCCCGGAGGTGCAGGTCGAAGAAGGGGTCGATGAAGAGCCGGTTCTGCGGCTGGCTCGCGACGACGGCGATGGCGTTGTTGCGGCGGGTGACCAGCTGGCGGGCGGCGGAGTTCGGCACGTAGCCCAGTTCGGCGATGACCTCCCTGACCCGTTCGACGACCTCCGCGCGCACCTTGTCCTCGCCGTTGATCACCCGCGACACGGTGGACTTGGAAACCCCCGAGCCGCGTGCCACGTCGTCGAGCGTGGGGCGCCGGGCGGGCAGTCGTCGCGTCTGTTGAGTCAACACCGTCTCCGTCGCGGGCAGTTGTGTGCGTGCGCGTGCGTGCGTACGAACACCGTAGCCGCGAATCCCGCTCGCCGTCGGTTCGGTACTCACCGGCGGTTCAGTACGCGTCATCGGTTCAGTACGCGTCGACGATCGCCACCTCCTCCTCGGTCACCACACCCTCGACGATCTTGAAGGAGCGGAACTGGAACTCGCCGAGTCCGTCGGTGTCGGCGGTGGAGACGAGGACGTAGTGGGCGCCCGGCTCGTTGGCGTAGGAGATGTCGGTGCGGGAGGGGCGGGCCTCGGTGGCGGTGTGGGAGTGGTAGATGACCACCGGCTCCTCGTCGCGGTCGTCCATCTCGCGGTAGAGCTTGAGCAGGTCGCCCGAGTCGAACTCGTAGAACGTGGGCGACATGGCCGCGTTCAGCATCGGGATGAACCGCTCGGGCCGGTCCGTGCCCGCCGGTCCCGCGACGACGCCGCACGCCTCGTCGGGGTGGTCCTTGCGCGCGTGGGCGACGATCTGGTCGACGAGGGCCTGGGTGATGGTCAGCATGCCGGCAAGGATAAGCAGAAGGGCTGTTCCGTACCGGGGGGTGGTACGGAACAGCCCACATGCTGGGCGGCAGGCCTCAGCCGACCTTCTCGAAGTCCGCCTCGCGGCGCTCGGTGACCTCCGGGTTGCGGGCCTTCAGCACGGCCCAGCCGATGCCGAGGGCCGCCGCCCAGCCGGCCATGACGTAGAGGCTGACGCGGGCCTCGTGGTCGTAGGCGATGAGGCAGGTGACGAAGAGCAGGAACACGATGGCGATCCAGCTGCCCACCGCGCCGCCCGGCGCCGGGAAGGAGGAGGCGGGCAGCCGGCCCGCGTCGACCGCGCGGCGGTAGCGGACGTGGCTGACCAGGATCATCAGCCAGGTCCAGATACCGGCGCCGGTGGCGACGGAGACGACGTACTCGAAGGCCTTGTCCGGGACGATGTAGTTCAGGACGACGCCGATGCCCATGAAGAGCACGGAGACACCGATGGCGAGGGCGGGCGTCTTGGTGACGGACAGCTTGTTGAAGGCCTTGGGCGCCTCGCCGCTGTCGGCCAGGGTGCGCAGCATGCGGCCCGTGGAGTACATGCCGGAGTTGCAGGAGGACAGGGCCGCGGTCAGGACGACGAAGTTGACGATCGCGGCGCCCGCCGGGATGCCGATCTTCGCGAAGGCCGCGACGAAGGGGCTCACGCCCGGCGCGAACTCGGTCCACTTCACCACGCACAGGATGACGGTGAGGGCACCGACGTAGAAGAGCGCGATCCGCCAGGGCAGGGTGTTGATCGCCTTGGGGAGGGTCTTCTCCGGGTTCTCGGACTCACCGGCGGTGACGCCGACCAGCTCGACGGCGAGGTAGGCGAACATCACGCCCTGGAGGGTCATCAGGGAGGAGCCGATGCCCTTGGGGAAGAAGCCGTCGTAGGCCCAGAGGTTGGAGACGGCGGCGGTGTCGCCGGCCGCGCTGAAGCCGAAGGTGAGGACGCCGAGGCCGATCACGATCATGCCGATGATCGCGGTGACCTTGATCATCGAGAACCAGAACTCGATCTCGCCGAACAGCTTCACCGAGATCAGGTTGGCCACGAACAGGACGACCAGGAAGACCAGGGCCGAGACCCACTGCGGGATCTCCGGGAACCAGTAGTTGATGTAGATCGCGGCGGCGGTCAGCTCCGCCATGCCGGTGACGACCCACAGCAGCCAGTACGTCCAGCCGGTGAAATAGCCGAAGAACGGGCCGAGGAATTCGCGGGAGTACTCCGCGAAGGAGCCCGAGACGGGGCGGTAGAGCAGCAGCTCGCCGAGCGCCCGCATGATGAAGAAGATGATCACGCCGGCGATGGCGTACATCAGGATGAGACTGGGTCCCGCCTTGGCGATGTTCGCCCCGGCGTTGAGGAAGAGGCCGACGCCGATGGCGCCGCCGATCGCGATCATCTGGACCTGACGGCTGCCGAGCCCGCGCTCGTACCCCTCTTCGGGTGCGTCGCCGCGCACGGCTTCGTCGCCGTTCTTGCTGACCTGAGCGGAGGTCATGTGTGGTGCGCCTTTCTCCGATCCCCCCGGATGTGATGGAGCGGTGCCTGGCCGACGGTCGTCGGCTCGGTGGCGCACCCGAGCGGACAGGGGTGTCGTCCGTCGGGCGGTCGTGAAGATTTATCACGGCCGCAACATTGATCCACCGACCGCTCTGTGGCGCACGGCACAGGGAGAAGTGGACAAAGAACACCCGCGAGGGCATCCCTCGCGGGCGTGGTGACGCGATCGTTATCCGGATTTGAGTGTCCTCTGAGCGAACGCGAAGCGTCCGTGGAATGTCCGTGGAGCGGACATGAAGCAGCCGTGGAACGACCGTGGAGAGGGCCGGAGGGCAGGGCCGGAGGAGAGTGCGGAGGAGTCAGTCCATCAGTGTCGTGACGAGTGAGTCCTGGAGGCCGCCCAGCCACAGATAGGCCATCACCATCGGCTTGCGCGGGTCCTCGTCCGGGAGGCGGTAGAGGAGGTCGGTGTCCTCCTCGTCGACGACGTCGAGCCGGGAGCCGATGGCCAGGCGCAGGTCGTTGAGGCAGCCGAGCCACTGCCGGGAGTCCTCCGCCGACAGCTTCAGCACGGCCCCGCCCTCACCGGTCGCGGCGAGCGCGTCCAGGGAGTGGATCACCGCGAGCGCCTTCTCGCGCTTGCCGGCCCGCAGGTCGTTCTCGGTGAAGCGGCGGAACTCCGAGGAGTACGCCCGCTGCTCCTCCGCCTCCTGGGCCGTCGGGGTGCCCTCGGGATCGCTGTAGGCGTCCGGGAACAGCCGCAGCAGGACGGGATCCTTGGGCGGCTCGCTCGGGCCCTCGGCGAAGAGCTCGGCGAGCGGGTCGTCGCCCGCCTCCTCGGCGGGCCCCGGGCCGATCAGCTCCAGGAGCTGTACCGCCAGGGAGCGGATGATGGAGATCTCGACCTCGTCGAGCGCGACGGCCGCGCCGCCGCCGGGGAGCGATTCGAATTGTCCTGGCATCAGGTGCGTCGCTACTTCCGGTCCTGCTGGAGGGTGGCCCACAGACCGTAGCCGTGCATGGCCTGTACGTCGCGTTCCATCTCCTCGCGTGATCCGCTGGAGACGACCGCGCGGCCCTTGTGGTGGACGTCGAGCATGAGCTTGGTGGCCTTGTCCTTCGAGTACCCGAAGTACGCCTGGAAGACATACGTCACATAGCTCATGAGGTTCACCGGGTCGTTGTGGACGATCGTCACCCACGGAACGTCCGGTTCGGGTACGGCGAAGGTCTCCTCCGCCGACTCGGTCTTCTCGATCTCCATGGGTACGGCTGCCGTCACACCGCCCATGCTGCCACCACAGGGGGGTGCCCGCACAAATGCGGGCCCGTGACCAGGGCCGCAGAGAAACGATCGGCCAGTATTCGTCAGATTGACGAGATGGGAGTACGATCCCTTGCCATGAACACAGCGGACCTTGGTTTGCCGGTCGACGTCCCTTCGACCGCGCTCTTCACGGACCACTACGAACTCACGATGCTGCAGGCCGCCTTGAAGGCGGGGACGGCCGAGCGGCGTTCGGTGTTCGAGGTCTTCACACGGCGGCTGCCGGAGGGACGGAGGTACGGCGTGGTGGCCGGCACCGGCCGGGTGCTGGACGCGGTCGAGAACTTCCGTTTCGACCCGGGCGTCCTCGGCTTTCTGCGCGAGCGCTCCATCGTCAACGCGGAGACCCTCGACTGGCTCGCCGGCTACCGCTTCGGCGGGGACGTGTGGGGCTACCAGGAGGGCGAGGTGTACTTCCCGGGCTCGCCGATCATGCGGGTCGAGGGCACCTTCGCCGAGTGCGTCCTCCTGGAGACCGTGATCCTCTCCATCCTCAACCACGACTCGGCGATCGCGGCCGCCGCCTCCCGGATGTCCAGCGCCGCCGGGGAGCGCCCGCTGATCGAGATGGGCGCCCGGCGCACCCACGAGCTGGCCGCCGTGGCCGCCTCGCGCGCCGCGTACATCGGCGGCTTCACCTCCACCTCGGACCTGGCGGCCGGTTTCCGCTACGGCATCCCGACGGTCGGCACCAGCGCCCACGCCTTCACCCTGCTCCACGACCGTGAGCGGGACGCCTTCCAGGCCCAGGTGGACTCGCTGGGCCGGAACACCACGCTGCTCGTCGACACCTACGACGTCGCCGAGGCCGTACGGACCGCCGTGGAGATCGCCGGGCCCGAGCTGGGCGCCGTGCGCATCGACTCCGGTGATCTGCTCCTCGTCGCCCACCGGGTGCGGCAGCAGCTGGACGAGCTGGGCGCGCGGGACACCCGGATCATCGTGACCTCGGACCTCGACGAGTACGCCATCGCCTCGCTGGCGGCGGCGCCCGTGGACGCGTACGGCGTCGGCACCCAGCTGGTGACCGGCTCCGGGCACCCCACCTGCTCGATGGTCTACAAGCTCGTCGCCCGGGCGGAGTCCGCGGACCCCACGGACCCGCTCGTGGCCGTGGCGAAGAAGTCCAGCGGCGGGAAGACGTCCGTCGGGGGCCGCAAATGGGCGGCCAGGCGGCTGGACGAGCACGGCGTGGCGGAGGCCGAGGTGGTCGGCACCGGGCCGGTGCCCGACGATCTCCGGGAGCGGCAGCTCCTCGTCCACCTGATCGAGGACGGCCGGGTCCTGTCCCGGGAGCCGCTGGACGTCGTACGCGAACGGCACAAGGCCGTCCTGGCGAACCTGCCGCTCTCGGCGACGCAGCTGTCGCGCGGGGAAGCGGTCATTCCGACGGAATACGCCTGATGGCGTACATCTGAGCCGCTCAGGTACCTGTGGGGCGGACAGTGGGGGCACGCTGGGGGATGGGCCGGAGTGAATGTGACCGGCGCGCTCTCCCGCGAGCCCCCGAGCGCCCGCGTGGTGGGCCTGTGCTCCGGTCCGCGCATCGGGCGAGCGCCGGATGCCCCCTCCCGAACAGCTCTCGAAGTCTCTAGGCTCGGAAGTTCGCAGTTTCCCGCCACATCCACCGCACCCACACCCACACCCGAGAACCGAAGAGTCTAAGGACACCGACACCATGCGCCGCGCCTTGATCGTCGTTGATGTACAGAACGACTTCTGCGAGGGGGGCAGCCTCGCGGTGGCCGGCGGTGCCGATGTGGCCGCCGCCGTCACCGAGCTGATCGGCCAGGCGGCCGGCCCCGGCTACCAGCATGTGGTGGCCACCCGCGACCACCACATCGCGCCCGGTGGCCATTTCTCCGACAACCCCGACTACGTCCACTCCTGGCCCGCCCACTGTGTCGCCGGGACGGAGGGCGTCGGGTTCCACCCGAACTTCGCCCCCGTGATCGCCTCCGGCGCGGTCGACGCCGTCTTCGACAAGGGGGCGTACTCCGCGGCGTACAGCGGTTTCGAGGGCGCCGACGAGAACGGCGTGTCCCTCGCGGAGTGGCTCCGCGCCCGCGAGATCACCGAGGTGGACGTCGTCGGCATCGCCACGGACCACTGCGTACGCGCCACCGCCCTGGACGCCGCGAGAGAGGGCTTCCGCACCCAGGTCCTCCTGGACCTGACCGCCGGCGTCGCCGAGGAGACGACCGAGCGGGCCCTGGAGGAGCTGCGGGAGGCGGGCGTGGAGCTGTCGGGCAAGCCGGTGGTGTAAGGCTGCCCCCTCGTGTCACACCCGCACCGTAGGCCTCCTCAGCAGCGCCCTGATCGGGTGCCACAGCTCGGGGCTGGTGGCGGCCGGGCACACCGGTGAGGTGCGCCATATGAGGCCGTCCGGGTGGTGGAGGACGGCGGTGATCTCGTCCGGGGTGGGGGGCGCCGCGTTGCCACGGAGGTAGATCGCCCGCATGCCCAGGTTGCGGAGCCGGGTCAGGGCCCGTGCCCGGTTCGCGGCGAGGACGAGGACCCGTACGGACCCGTCCCCCGGCACGGCTCCGGCCGGCACCCCGGCCATGAGCCCGGGCCGGGCGCCGGACACCACGCCGGGCGCCGCCCCGGACACCGCTCCGGGCGCTGCCGGAGCACCGGCCACCGCCCCGGGCAGCCCGCGTCCCGCCGTCGCCCCCGGCAGGTTCAGGGCGACGACGACATTGCCGTCCGGCAGTCTGCAGAAACCTCCTGCGGCCATGCAGGTCACACCCCCGTGCGCGTCAGTGTCAATAAGAAGGCCACACCACGCACCTAAACACGTCCGGCCGCGACCCGCCAAGAGGGTCACGGCCGGACATGCTCTGACCTGCGGAAATACCGTTTACTTCACCGCAGGGCCCACCTGGACCGAGATCGTGGAGCCGTCCTTGGCCTCCTTGAGGATCTTGATCTTGGTGTTGGTGTCAGTGATCTTGACACCGGCGAGCGGGGTCGCCGCGTCGTAGTAGGTGCTGGTCCGGTCGTTGAACGTGGACACACCCTTCGACGACGGGATCCGCGTCAGCACGTCCGCCTTGTGCAGCTTCAGACCGTCCGTGCGGTAGAGGCTGAACGGCGAGTCGTAGGACTGGATCCGGCTGCGCATCACCGTGCCGTCGGCCCACTTCAGCGCCGCCGGGTGCGAGTCGACCGGCAGGACCAGACCCGCACCCGGGTGGACGCTGGTGTTGTTGTCCGCCTGCGAGGTGTCCCACTTCCAGATCAACAGACCGTTCTGGTACGGGAAGTGCTCCACCCAGGACGGACGCGTGGTCGAGAAGCCGAAGTTGTACGGGCCGACCTTCAGCGTCTTGTCGTACGACACGTACTGACGGTTCTCGGCGATGTAGTACTGGGCGTAGTCGTCCGTGATCGAGGCGCCGATGCGGGAGAAGCCCTTGGTGGTCCAGGCCGCGTCCGCGCTCTCCGCGTCGTCCGAGAAGACGGCGGAACCGTCGGCGGTGACCGTGATCGAGTCGGCCGCGAAGCCCGTCGGGGCCACGCCGCCGTCCGTCTGGTAGCGGAAGCGGAGGTCGAACTTCTGGCCCGCGTAGGCGTCCAGGGAGTACGACAGCTTCTTGTACGCGGCGGAGGAACCGGTCAGCGCCGGCTTGCCGCTGGCGTCGCGCGGGATCGCCGCGCCGTCCACCGTGCCGTCGATCGCGGTCCAGTTGGCGCCGCCGTCGGTCGACACCTCGGTGTAGAGGTAGTCGAACTCGGCCTCGATGTCGTACCAGCCGTCGAGGGTGAGCGCGGCCGAGGACTTGCCCGTGAGGTCCACGGAACGGGTCAGCGTGTTGGAGAGGTTGTCACCGCTGCCGCTCCACCACTGGTTCGACCCCTGCGCGGGCTCGACGATCTCGGTGGTGACCTTCTTCTTCGGCAGCTCGACCACGAGGGCCTGCTTGTCCTTGGTGTTGTACTCCGCGACGCCCAGCTTGTGCTTCGACTTCGTCGCGGCCTTGGCCGTGTCGTAGTTGAGCCAGCCGAGCTGCAGCTTGTCCCAGGCGGTCATGTCGCCGGGCAGGTCGCCGATGGCTTCCTTGCCGGTGCCGAGCCAGGAACCGGAGGACATCAGGGTCCAGAAGCCGGTGGAGTTGTCGCCGCCCTGGGTGTCGTAGTGGTCCGGCAGACCGAGGTCGTGGCCGTACTCGTGGGCGAAGACACCGAGGCCGCCGTTCTCCGGCTGGATGGTGTAGTCGCCGACCCAGATGCCGGTGTCACCGATCTTGGCGCCGCCGAGCTTGTTGCCGTCGGGGCCCGTGGCACCCGCGTCGGTGCCGAACGCGTACCAGCGGTGCGCCCAGATGGCGTCCTCGCCCTGCGCGCCGCCGCCCGCGGACTCGTCCTCACCGGCGTGCACGATCTGGAAGTGGTCGATGTAGCCGTCGGACTCGTTGAAGTCGCCGTCGCCGTCGAAGTCGTAGCGGTCCCACTGGTCGAACTCGGCGACGTCCGCCTTGATCTCCGCGTCGGTGCGCCCCGCTGCCTTCTGCTGGGCGACCCAGGACGTGAGACCGTCGCTGACCACGTTCCACACGCTGGAGCAGTTGGTCTGGCCGCACTTGTTGTTGCCGTAGCGCGCCTCGTTGTAGGGGACCTTGACCCAGTCCGAGACCTCGCCCTCGATCGAGTAGCGGCCCGAGGACTGCTTCTCGTAGTACTTCTTCATCGACTCGGTCTTCTTGCCGGTGCCGAAGTAGAGGTCCTGGAAGTGCTTCTGGTCGTAGTCCGCCTGCCAGGCCGTGGAGTTGTCCTGGGCCCGGTCCGGCTTCGCTATCTGGTTGTGCAGCGGGCCGGCCGTACCGCCGTAGTTGCTGTCGATCTGGTCGCCGAACTCGACGAGGATCGTGAAGATCTTGTCGGTCTTCTCGCGGCCGAGCTCGACGTACTTGCCCTTGCCCTTCTTGCTCTTCAGCTGCACGACCTGCGAGCCGTCCCGGTCCTTGACCGTGGCGTCGCCGGATATGACCTGCTGCAGGGCCTCCTCGCGCTGGGCCTCCTGAGTTTTGCTCAGGGGGCCTTCGAGGTCGTGGTCGTCGGCGTGCTCGTGGTCCGCCGGGTCGTGCCGGTCGACGCTCGCGGCCGGCGCGGTGTCCGCGGCCTGCGCCACCGTGAGGGCCGACATGGTCGCCGCCGCCGTGGCGACAGCCACGCCGATCGCGGCCGCTCTGAACGTCCAGGGTCTACTGGTCACTTGAGGTCCTCCCCCGCGTCCGTTCGCGCGGAAAGGGGATGGCCCTGTCGTGGAGGTGTCCGCGCGCGGTATACGCGTGTAGTCAAGTGACGCCATTCGACCGGAGTTTCGAAAGAAAAGACAGATCTTGACTTGGACAGGTCAAGTGCATTATCGACGTCCAGTGGAAGCGCTTGTTCGTTATCCAGGCGTTATGTGTATCGCTCAGACGCTTCCCGGACGCCTCCCGAACCGGCGCGCATATGCGTCCACTTCCCGGACGCCATGAATCCGTGCGCCCCCCGTGCACCCGGCACCGTGTGTCAGGTCACGCTTACCCGTCGTTCCACTCGGGCACCCTGGCGAATAGAGTCGATTGGCGGAGCGCCGGAAGTCGGCAGAAGCCAAGCCGACGGCACTGCTTCACCTTTGATTCGTATCCGCAACCTCCCCTTCATCGTGAGAGGCACGGGGAGACCCCACCCGAGGACACGATTGCCATGCCTCGTCCGACGACCGCACAGCTCGCCTACGGCTCCTGCACCGTGATCTTGTCCACCCTCGCCATGCTGCTGCTGTCACAGACGAGTTCCGGCGCGGGCATCGCGATGATCGCCCTCTCCGCCCTGGCCCTGGGCCTGCTCGTCGCACTGACCGTGCCGCTGCCCAAGCCCGCGCCCGGCGCCGCCGGCCGCCGCCCCCGTGCGACGGCCGCCCCGGCTCCGGCCCCGGTGACCGTCAGGTCCGAGGCGGTACGGGAGCCGGTGCACGAGCGGACGGGTTCCTGAACGGCACGCGGTGACAGCTTGCTGAAACGCTTCGGCGGGCCCGTGGCTCACGGACCCGCCGTTGTCGTACGACCGCGCTCCCGGCCGGCGTCCCGCCTCAACCGGTGCTGACCACCACCGTCTTGGCCGCCTTGTCGTGCAGACCCTGTTTGTAGGGCTTGTCGAAGAAGCTCCAGCCGCCCGCGATCGCCGTCCAGAGGCAGGCGCAGCAGAAGGCGAACGGGATCCACAGCACGGCCGCGCGGATCAGCGCGGTCTGCGTGGAGGGCGTGGAGCCGTCGTTGAGGTCCGCCACCCGCAGCTTCATCACCTTCTTGCCGAGGGTCTGGCCGTTCTTGACGGTGAAGTACGTGTCGTAGGCGATGTAGAGGATCGCCGCGAGCGCCTCCTGGGCCAGGGACTTGCCGAACTCGAAGTCGTCCGAGTCCACCGTGTACTGGCTGATCCTGAACGCCCACGCCAGCAGCCCCACCACGATCCCCACCAGGATCATGTCCATGATCCGCGCGAGCACCCGCTTCCCGCTGTCGGCGAGCGGCGGCATGCCCGAGAGCGGGTCGTTGGGGTACTGCCCACCGCCGTAGGGATCACCCCCGTAGGGCGGGGGCTGGCTCCCGTACGGCGGTTGCTGGCCGCCCCCGTACGGCGATCCCTGGCCTCCCCCGGGCGGCGGCTGCTGGGGCGGCGGGTCGTACGGGGAGCCGCCGCCCTGCGGCGGTGGGGGCGGCTGTTTCCTGAACTGGTCGTCGTCCGGGGACTGACCGGAGCCGAAGGGCGGCGGTTCGGTACTCATGGCCCGAGTCGACCGCGAACCCCCCGGCTCCGCATCCGGCACGGGGCCGTACGGGGTACACCCCCGTGCCCGGCGCCCGTACCGCTACTTGCCGGCCACGAACGTGTGCGCCGCCTTGTCGTGCCAGCACTGGCGCCACGGCTTGTCCCACACGCACCACAGGACGCCGACCACGCCGACGCCGAGGAGCCCGGAGACGGTGTGGACGAGCCAGCGGCGCAGGGAACGCCCGAACGACGGGGGCTCGTGGCCCTCGATGTCCCGGACGTCGAGGCCGAGCAGCCTCTTGCCGAGGGTGCGGCCCCACTTGGCGGTGGGCAGCACCTCGTAGAGGGCGCTGACCAGGAACAGCACGCCGAGGATGATGCCGAAGTAGACGGAGGTCGTGCCGTCGACCAGCCAGACGGTGACCCTCTCCCCGGAGAGCCTGGCCGTGTCGATCTTCTCGTCGATGTGGTCCATCGCCTTGGTGCCGAACGGCACGGCGGCCACGGCCGTGACGGCGCCGACGACCAGGCTGTCCACGAGCCGGGCGGCCAGCCGTCTGCCGAGCCCCGCGGGCCTGGCCTCCGACTGCCGCCGCGCCGCCGCCTGGAAGGGGTCCTCCACCACCGGCTTCCACGGCGCGACGGGCTGCTCCCCCTCGCCCCCGGCCAGCCGGTGCACCTGCTGGGCCCAGGACGGCTGTCCACCGCCGGAGCCCACGGCCATGGGGGGCTCGGACGACTGCGGGGCCGCGGCCTGCTGCGGCACCCCCGGCGCGGGCTGGGCGATCTGCGGGGCGGGCGCGGCCGGTGCGATCTGCGGATTCTGCGGCACCTGCGGGCTCTGCAGTGCCTGTTGGGGGAACGCGGCGCCGAACGAGGCCTGCTGCGGCTCCGGTTGCCGCGGGGCCGGGGCGACCGGGGCAGCGGGTGCGACCGCCGCCGGAGCCGCCGGGGCGACACCGCCCGACTGCGGGCCCTGCTGCGGAACCGTCGGCCCCTGTTGGGGCCCGGAGGGCGCCGACGCGGCCGTGGTGGACTGCGGCGCGAGGCCCAGGGCCTGCTGGGCGGCGATCTGGGCGGGGGTCAGAGGCCCGCGGAAGGCGGCGGGGGACGCGGGCGCGCCCCCGTCCCCGGCGCGCGGGGCGGACGGCCGGAACGACATGGTGCCGTCCGACCGCAGGGGCTCCGCGCCCTCGGCGGCCTGCGGGCGCGGGGACGTGTCGGGGCGGCGGAACACCACCGTGCCCTGCGGCGCCCCGGCGTCCTCGCCGGCCTCCGCCGGCGGGATCGTCGCCGTACCGTCGGTGCTCGCCGTGGGCCCGGAGTCGCCGCTCGCACCGGGGCCGGTGTCGCCCGGGTCCGCCGCGAGGGAGACGCGGGGGTCCGCGCCGGGGGGCGAACCCCAGGACACCCGGCGGTCCTTGTCGCCGCCGAAACCGGTCTGCCGGGAGCGGTCGGCGCCCCACGCGGAGGCGGGCTCGGGGCGGATGCCGTGCAGGGGCTTGTCGGCCGGGCGGCCGGACTCGCCGTCGGGCGCGGGGTCCTCGTCGAAGAAGTGCGGGCCCGTCTCCTCCACGGCACCGGACGGGCCGGAGCCGGGCGGCGGGGCGAGCGGCTCGCCGTCGGAGGGCGCCGGACGGCTCGTACCCGGCACCCAGGCCGCGCCGTTCCAGTACCGGACATATCCAGGAATGGACGGGTCCGGGTAATACCCTTCGCGAGGCCTGTCGTCGCCGGGGGCCGGGGTTGGGGCGCTCATGTCCGTCGTCCCGTATCTGCTCGTGGGTTTGGTGGAGGGCATCCACATCTACCAGACGCCGACACGTCCCATGACCGCTGCCGCCGGACCCGCCCCATTCGCGCACGGATCTGCTACGGGCCGAGCGGCCCGCCGGGTGCCGCAAGCCGGTCGGTGAACTCGTCGGAAAAAAGTTTCGCGAACCCGCGTAATGCTTCGGGTCCCTCGCCGCTCTCACTCGTACGGGCCCGCGCACGGGCCCCTCGACAAGACCCACGAGACCACGAGTCCTACGAGACCACGAGTCCTACGAGAGAGGAACGATCACCATGCGGCACACCGTCGTGGAGCGCGAGCTGGAGCTCAGACTCGTCCTGTCGCCCGAGCGCAGCATCCCCGTACCGGCCAAGCTCGGTTTCCGCAGCGCCGACCCGTACGCCGTCCACATCACCTTCCACGTCAACTCCGACCGTCCGGTGCACTGGACGTTCGCGCGGGAGCTGCTGGTGGAGGGGGTGTTCCGGCCGTGCGGGCACGGGGACGTGCGGGTGTGGCCGACGAAGGTGTCGGGCCGGAGCGTCGTACTGATGGCGCTCAGCTCGCCGGACGGGGACGCGCTGCTCGAAGCGCCGGCCGCCGCCGTGTCGGCCTGGCTGGAGCGGACCCTGCGGGTGGTGCCGCCGGGCTCGGAGTTCGCCATGCTGGGCATCGACGACGGCCTGGCCGAACTCCTCGCCCAGTGAGGCGCGCGCCTCACCACCGAGGAAATGGACACAGGGGGAATCGGCACCGAGGGGGTCAGAAGAGCTTGCCCGGGTTGAGGATGCCCAGCGGGTCGAAGGCGGACTTCACCGCCCGCTGCATCTCCATCCCCACCGGGCCGAGCTCCCGCGCCAGCCACTCCTTCTTGAGGATGCCCACACCGTGCTCGCCGGTGATCGTGCCGCCGAGTTCCAGGCCGAGGGCCATGATCTCGTCGAAGGACTCGCGGGCGCGCCGTGACTCGTCGGGGTCTGCCGCGTCGAAGCAGACGGTGGGATGCGTGTTGCCGTCGCCGGCGTGTGCGCAGACCCCGATGGTCAGGTCGTACTTCTCGGCGACGCGCTCCACGCCCTCGATCAGCTCACCGAGCTTCGAGCGCGGCACGCACACGTCGTCGATCATCGTCGTGCCCTTCACCGCCTCCAGCGCGGTGAGCGACATCCGCCGTGCCTGGAGCAGTAGTTCGGACTCGGCCGCGTCGTCCGCCGGGACGACCTGGGTGGCGCCCGCGGCCTCGCACAGCTCCCCGACGGCGGCGAGGTCGGCGGCCGGGTCCGGGGTGTCGAACGCGGCGAGCAGCAGCGCCTCGGTCGTCTCGGGCAGGCCCATGTGCGCCAGGTCGTTGACGGCCTTCACCGTCGTACGGTCCATGAGTTCGAGCAGTGACGGGACGTGTCCGCCGGCCATGATCCGGCACACCGCGTCGCACGCGGCGGCGGCCGACGCGAACTCCGCGGCCAGCACCAACTGCTGGGGCGGCTGCGGCTTGAGGGCGAGGGTCGCCCGTACGACGATGCCGAGCGAGCCCTCCGAGCCGACGAAGAGCCGGGTCAGGTCGTAGCCGGCGACGCCCTTCGCGGTGCGCCTGCCGGTGGACATCAGCCGCCCGTCGGCGAGGACGACGTCGAGGCCGAGGACGTACTCGGCGGTCACCCCGTACTTCACACAGCACAGGCCGCCGGAGGCCGTGCCGATGTTGCCGCCGATCGTGCACATCTCCCAGCTGGAGGGGTCCGGCGGGTAGTGGAGGCCGTGCTCGTTGACCGCGCGGGAGAGGGTCGCGTTGATGACGCCGGGTTCGACGACGGCGATCCGGTCGACAGGGTTGATCTCCAGGATCCGGTCCATTTTCGTCAGGGACAGCACGACGCAGCCCTCGGAGGCGTTGGCGCCGCCGGACAGGCCCGTGCGGGCGCCCTGCGGGACCACCGGGACGCGCAGTTCCGTGGCGGTCCGCATGACGTGCTGCACCTGTTCGACGGTCCGGGGCAGGACGACGACCGCCGGGACACCCGCCTCGCAGAAGCTCGCCATGTCGTTGGCGTACGACGCCGTGACGTCCGGATCGACGAGGACCGCCTCCGGCGGCAGGCCGCTCAGCAGACGGTCGACGAGGTTGCCGGTCGTCTCGTCATTCGGGGCTTGGATACGGCTCATGATCCAAGCTTCACACTCGCGGCCATCGGTGTGAACCCGTCGGCGCGAGCGTTCGGGGGTACGGGATGTGGTCGTCGTATTGACGCACAGTGAGCGGCATGGCTGTGGAGAACGAGCGGCGGGCGGCGTGGCGGTGGGTCGCCGGGTGGGCACAGGGGCCGGGGCGGAGGCCAGGGCCGGGGCGTAGCGTGGCTGCGACCGTCGTCGGGTGTTTCGTGCTCGGGGGTGTGCTGATGGCGGTGCCGCCGGACGGGGGTGACGGCGGCACCGGGCGGGCGGCGCGGGTGGTGGGCGCGGCCGGGCCCGAGGGACGGCGGGCGGGGGCCGCGATGACGGCCGGGATGCCCGCCGCGCCGGCCGAGGTGGCCGCGACCGTCCGGGAACGCGAGGCCCGGGTGCGGGCCCGGCCGCGTGACCACGCCTCGTGGGCGGTGCTCGGCATGGCGTACATCGAGCGGGCCCGGCGGACCGGCGCGGTCTCCGACTACCCGAAGGCCGAACACGCCCTGCGCACCGCGCTGCGCCTCCGGCCGGCCGGCGACGCGGACGCCCTCGAAGGGCTGACCGCCCTCGCGAACGCCCGCCGCGACTTCCGGACGGCGAAACACTGGGGCGAGGAGGCCGTACGGGTGGCACCGGGCCGCTGGACCTCGTACGCCCTGCTCATCGACGCGTACGACGGGCTCGGCCGGTACAAGGCGGCCCGCGTGACCCTGGACCGGATGCTCGCCGTGCACTCCGGACCGGCGGCGCGGGCGCGCGCCGCGCAGGTCTACTGGGACCGGGGCGCACGTGAGGACGCGGCCGCGGCGATCTCGGACGCGGCGGCCACGGAGACGACCGCGGCGGGGCCCTCGGCCCTGGGCGCCTCGTGGTGGCTACGGGCCGGGGAGCTGGCCTGGGAGCGGGGCGAGCCGGAGGAGTCGTTGCGGTACTGCACGGCCGCGCGGGGCGAACCGGAGGGCGACGCGTGCCGGGGGCGGGCGCTGGCGGCGTTGGGGCGTACGGCGGAGGGGGTGCGGGCGTACCGGGTCTCGCTGTCCCGGCGGTCGTCGGCGGGGGTCGCGCTGCGGTTGGGCGAGCTGTACGAGGCGCTGGGGCGGGGGCGGGAGGCGCGGGAGCAGTACGGGGTGGTGCGGGCGCTGGTGGCGCGGTCCGCCGCGGCCGGGGTGAACGAGTCGCTCGTCCTCGGGGCGCTTGAGGCGGACCACGGGGAGCCGACTGTGGCGGTGCGGGTGTTGCGGGCGGAGTGGGAGCGGCAGCCGGGGTTGCGGGTGGCCGATGCGCTGGGGTGGGCGTTGCATCGGGCCGGGGCGGACGGCGAGGCGCTGGGTTTTGCTCGGCGGGCTACTGATCGGGCTCGGGGTGGGGAGGTGCGGAGTGCGGCCTTCGCGTATCACCGGGGGGTGATCGAGCGGGCGTTGGGGTTGGAGGCCCCTGCGCGGCGGCATCTCGCGGAGGCTCGGCGGCTGAATCCGTACCTGTTGGGGGGTGGGGGGTTCGCGTGAGGGGGTGGGGGGTTCGGTGCGTCGGCGAGTGCGGGTGTGTGGGGGCTGGTCGCGCAGTTCCCCGCGCCCCTGAAAAGCCGGGGCTGCGCCCCGTGCTTTTCAGGCCCGCAGCCCCGTCGCTTTTCAGGCCCACCGGGCCGTGGCTTTTCAGGCCCGCAGGGGCCTGAATCTTTAGGGGCGCGGGGAACTGCGCGAGCGACCACGGACCAGCCGCAGTCGCCCGATCGCAGTCAGCCCCGAGCTATCAGGCGCCCGGTCACAGATTGCCCCTCTTCTCCTGCTCCCTCTCGATCGCCTCGAACAGCGCCTTGAAGTTCCCCTTGCCGAACCCCATGGACCCATGCCGCTCGATGATCTCGAAGAACACCGTCGGCCGGTCCTGGACCGGCTTGGTGAAGATCTGCAGCAGGTACCCGTCCTCGTCCCGGTCCGCGAGGATCTTGAGTTCGCGGAGGGTGTCGACGGGCACACGGGTGTCCCCGACCCACTCCCCCAGCGTGTCGTAGTACGAGTCCGGCGTGTCGAGGAACCGCACCCCCGCCGCCCGCATCATCCGCACCGTCCCCACGATGTCGTTCGTGTTGAGCGCGATGTGCTGCACCCCCGCCCCGCCGTAGAACTCCAGATACTCGTCGATCTGGGACTTCTTCTTGGCGATGGCGGGCTCGTTGATGGGGAACTTGACCTTGAGCGTGCCGTCGGCGACGACCTTCGACATCAGCGCGCTGTACTCGGTGGCGATGTCGTCGCCCACGAACTCCTTCATGTTCGTGAAGCCCATGACCCGGTTGTAGAACTCCACCCACTCGTTCATGCGCCCGAGCTCGACGTTGCCGACGCAGTGGTCGATGGCCTGGAAGGTGCGCCGCGCGGGCGGCTCGACGAGGGGGTCGGCGGCGACGTAGCCCGGGAGGTACGGGCCGTCGTAGCCGGTGCGCTCGACGAGGGTGTGCCGGGTCGTGCCGTACGTGGCGATGGCGGCGAGGACGACCGTGCCGTGCTCGTCCTTCACCTCGTACGGCTCGGCGACGGACCGCGCGCCGTGCTCGATGGCGTAGGCGTACGCGCGGCGGGCGTCCGGGACCTCGATGGCGAGGTCGACGACGCCGTCGCCGTGCTCGGCGACGTGCTCGGCGAGGAAGTGCCCCCAGGTGGTGGCGGGTTTGACGACCGAGGTGAGGACGAAACGGGCCGAGCCGTTCTCCAGGACGTAGCTCGCCGTCTCGCGGCTGCCGGTCTCGGGGCCGGCGTAGGCGACGAGGCGCATGCCGAACGCGGTGGAGTAGTAGTGCGCGGCCTGCTTGGCGTTGCCCACGGCGAAGACGACCGCGTCCATTCCCTTGACCGGGAAGGGGTCCGCCTGCCGTGCGGTGCCGGGGATGTGGTCTGTGTGCGCGGAGGTGGCTGCCATGGCCGCAGACTCCTCCCGTTCCACAAGGTGCGCAACAGTTCGTGATTCTGCTGGACAATCTGCTCAGCGGAGAACTCATACTCCCGCTTGTTCTGTACAGGGTGACCATCCCGGGAGGTCTCATGGCGATCGATCATCTGGACGGGCGGCTGATCGTCCTGCTCGCGCGCGAGCCGCGGATCGGGGTGCTGGAGATGTCGCGGCGGCTTGGAGTCGCGCGGGGCACGGTGCAGGCCCGGCTCGACCGGCTTCAGTCGAATGGAGTCATCCGCGGGTTCGGGCCCCAGGTCGATCCGGCCGCGCTCGGCTACCCGGTCACGGCGTTCGCGACGCTCCAGATCCGGCAGGGGCAAGGGGCGGACGTACGGGCCCACTTGGCGACCGTGCCGGAGGTCCTGGAGCTGCACACGACGACCGGCAGCGGGGACATGCTCTGCCGGCTCGTGGCCCGTTCGAACGCCGATCTCCAGCGGGTGATCGACCGGGTCGTCGGTTTTGATGGCATCGTCCGGGCCGCCACGGCGATCGTCATGGAGAACCCCGTTCCGCTGCGGATCATCCCGCTGGTGGAGCAGGCCGCGCTCCACGAGAGAACCGACGGGGCCCGGGAGACGACGACCTAGCCGAGCCTGGGGGTGCCTGCCGGTGAGCTTCTGGGACTACGTCGGCAGCTACCGCGAGAAGCTGCTGTTCGACGCGTATCAACACGCCAGCGCGGTGTTCCAGTGCATGGTCGTGGCCACGGTCCTCGGGGTGCTGATCGGGGTCGTCAGCTATCGGCGGGAGTGGGCCGCCGGGCTCGCCACGACCACCACGGCCACCCTCCTGACCATCCCCTCCCTGGCCATGATCGGCCTGCTGATCCCGGTGGTGGGGCTGGGCGTGGCCCCCACGGTGATCGCGCTGACGCTGTACGGGCTGCTGCCGGTCGTCCGGAACGCGATCGTGGGCCTGCGCGGGGTCGATCCGGCGCTGGTGGACGCCGCCAAGGGCATCGGGATGTCCCGGTCCCTGCGGCTGCTGCGGGTCGAACTGCCGCTCGCCTGGCCGCCGATCCTCACCGGCATCCGGGTCTCCACGCAGATGCTGATGGGCATCGCCGCGATCGCCGCGTACGCCTCCGGGCCGGGCCTCGGCAACGAGATCTTCCGCGGTATCGCCTCCCTGGGCAGCGCGAACGCGCTCAACCAGGTGCTCGCAGGCACGCTCGGGATCATCGCCCTCGCACTGCTGTTCGACGCCGCGTATGTGCTGCTCGGGCGGCTGACGATTCCGAGGGGGATCCGTGGCTGACGGCGGTGCGGCGGGCGGGACGACGGGCGGCCGTACGACGGGGGCCACGATCAAGTTGGTCGGCCTCAGCAAGCGATACCCGGGCAGTCGCGCACCCTCCGTCGACAGCGTCAGCATGGAGATCGGCGCCGGCGAGACCGTCGTCCTCGTCGGGCCCTCCGGGTGCGGGAAGTCGACGACGCTCAAGATGATCAACCGGTTGATCGAGCCGTCCGGCGGCTCCGTCCGGATCGACGGGGAGGACGTCACCGGCATCGATCCGGTCCGGCTGCGGCGCAAGGTCGGCTACGCCATCCAGTCGTCAGGGCTCTTCCCGCACATGACCGTCGCCCAGAACATCGCGCTGGTGCCGAGGATGGCCGGCTGGTCCGCGTCCCGGGTGAAGGCGCGGGTGGCGGAGATGCTGGAGCTGGTGGGGCTCGACCCGGGCGAGTTCCGCGACCGGTATCCGCGCCGGCTCTCCGGCGGCCAGCAGCAACGGGTGGGCGTGGCCCGGGCGCTGGCCGCCGATCCGCCCGTCCTGCTGATGGACGAACCGTTCGGCGCGGTGGACCCGATCACCCGCGACCATCTCCAGGACGAACTACTCCGGCTCCAGCGGGAGTTGCACAAGACGATCGTGTTCGTCACCCATGACTTCGACGAGGCCGTCAAGCTCGGCGACCGGATCGCGATCCTGCGGGAGCGGTCGCGCATCGCGCAGTTCGACACCCCGGAGGCGATCCTCGCCGGCCCGGCCGACGACTTCGTCTCCGGTTTCGTGGGCAAGGGCGCGGCCCTGAAGCGGCTCGGCCTGACGCGCGTACGGGAGGTCGAGGTGACCGACCACCCGACGGTCACCGAGGGCGACCCGCCGCGGCGGGTCCTCGACCGGCTGCGGGCGAGCGGCACCGGCGAGGTGCTGCTCCTCGACCGGCGGGGGCGGCCCCTCACATGGCTCAGGCGCGGCGACCTGACACACGCCGAGGGGGCGCTCGGACAGGCCGGGACCCCGATCCGCGGAACCGTCACCGGGGACTCCACCCTGCGGGACGCCCTGGAGGCCGTACTGACCGACAGGGCGGGGCGGGTCGTCGTCACCGGGCGGCACGGGGAGTACACGGGCGTGGTGGACCTGGAGACCCTACTCGGCTCCGTCCACGGCCTCCTGGCGGCCGACCGGCTGGACGCGCTGGAACACCAGCACACGCTGGAGGGGGCCGGCACCGGGCGGACGGACACCGAGCACACCGAGCACACCGAGCGCACCGAGCAGGAGGGTGACGGCGGAGGGGAGGGGGCGGGGTGACGGCCGCCGAGACGGGGGCTACGACCGGAGAGGCCACGGGGGCGGGGGAGGCTACGGCGGTGGGAAAGGCCACGGGTGCCGGGGCGGGGTCCGTGACCGGGGCCACCACTGCCCCCAGCCCCAGCCCCAGCCCCAGCGCAGCCTCCACCTCCGCCGCCGGGGCGGGCGTCGCGCCGGACCGCACCCCCGCGCCGGATACGCCCCCTCCCCCCGCGCGACCCCCCGCCCTCCGCGTGACCTGGCAGAAGCTCACCCTCCTGCCCTCCGTGCTCGTGGTGGTCCTGCTCACCACCTGGATCTGGTTCCGGCAGGCCGAGCTGGACGCGATCTCCTCGAACGCCCTCTCTAACGGGCTGGTGTGGCAGGCCCTCTGGCAGCACATCCAGCTGACCGCGATCTCCACCTTCTTCGTGCTGATCATCGCGATCCCGCTGGGCGTCCTGCTGACCCGGGAGGCGTTCCGGAAGGCCACCCCGGTGGCCATCACCTTCGCCAACATGGGCCAGGCCACCCCCGCCATCGGCCTGCTCGCGCTGCTGGTGATCTGGCTCGGCATCGGCCGGCGCGCGGCCTTGGTCGGCATGATCGTCTACGCCGTCCTGCCCGTCCTCTCCAACACGATCGCCGGCCTGAAGGCGAACGACCCGACCCTCCTCGAAGCCGCCCGGGGCATCGGCATGTCCCCGGCGGAGGTGCTCACCCGCGTCGAACTCCCCCTGGCCGTACCGCTGATCCTCGCGGGTGTACGCACAGCCCTCGTCCTGAACGTGGGTACGGCCACCCTCGCCACCTTCGGTGGGGGCGGCGGCCTCGGCGTACTGATCACGACCGGGATCACCAACCAGCGCATGCCCGTCCTCGTCCTCGGCTCGATCCTCACGGTCGCCCTGGCCCTGCTGGTCGACTGGCTCGCCTCGCTGGCCGAACTGCTGCTCCGGCCACGGGGGTTGGAGACGGACACGTGAACCGGCGTACGCCTCTCCTGGCGGCGGGGCTGCTGGTGCTGACCGGGTGCGGGCTGACCAGCGGCTCCCCCATGACCGACGACGTCCTGCCGGGCTCGGTCGGGCAGGGGCGACCGCTCAAGGGCGCCGATCTGACCGTCACCTCCAAGGACTTCACCGAGAACCTGATCCTCGGCGCCGTCATGGGCATCGCCTTCCAGGCGGCCGGCGCGGAGGTGCTCGACCGCACCGGCGTCCAGGGGTCCTTCGGCGCCCGGGAGGCGGTGCGGAGCGGGGACGCGGACGCCATGTACGAGTACACGGGCACCGCCTGGATCACCTACCAGGGCAACAGCACTCCCATCACCGACCCGCGCCGCCAGTGGGAGGAGGTGCGCGACGCCGACCTGAGGAACGGCCTGAGCTGGCTCCCGCCCTCCGCGCTCAACAACACGTACGCCCTCGCCCTGAACCGCGCCAACTCCACCGCGTACGGCACGAAGACCCTCTCCGACGTGGCCGTACTGGCGGCGGAGGAGCCCAAGGCGGTCACCCTGTGCGTGGAGAGCGAGTTCGCCAACCGCGCGGACGGGCTGCCGGGCATGCAGAAGGCGTACGGGATGAGCCTGCCCACCGGGAACATCACCCTGATGGACAGCGGGATCATCTACACCCAGGCGGCCAACGGGAGTTGCCTGTTCGGGGAGGTCTACACGACCGACGGACGCATCGCGTCGATGAAGCTCGCCGTGATGGAGGACGACCGGAAGTTCTTCCCCAACTACAACGCGGCCCCCGAGATCAACTCCGCGGCCCTGAAGGAGTGGCCGGAGATCGCCGACGTCCTCGCGCCCATCACGAAGAGGCTGAACAACGACGTGGCACGCGAGCTGAACGCCAGGGTGGATGTGGACGGGGAGGATCCGCACCGAGTGGCGTTGGAATGGATGGTGGCGGAGGGGTTCGTACGGGAGGGGTGAGCCGCGGGGCGCTGTGGTCGTCCGAGCCGCGGGGGCGCTGTGGTCGTCCCTCAGCAGCTGGGTACGGACCCCTTGCCCGTCTCCAGCGCCACGAGCGAGCCGACCGCGCCCTTCAGGGTCGTCACCGGGATGAGCCGCAGCCCCTTGGGGAGCTCGGTCTTCGCGTCGGCGCACTCGGCCTCGGGGACGAGGAAGACGGTGGCGCCGTCGCGGTGGGCGGCCTGGGTCTTGAGGGCGACTCCGCCGACGGCACCGACCTTGCCCGAGGCGTCGATGGTCCCCGTACCGGCGATGACCCGGCCGCCCGTGAGGTCGCCGCCGCTGCCGTCGCCGTCGAGCTTGTCGACGATGCCGAGGGAGAAGAGCAGGCCCGCGCTGGGGCCGCCGACGTCGGCGAGCCGCAGGGTGACCTCGACGTCGCCGGAGTCCTCGCCGAGGTAGGCGAGGGCCGCCTCGGTGGCCGTGTCCTGGGACTCCTTCATCTCGGCCTTGTTGTACTCCTGGATCTCCTCGGTGGTGTCACCGCTGGGGTAGACCGCCTCGCGGGGCATGACGGCCTGGTCCGTGCGGAACCAGCCGTCGATCACGTCGCCGAGCCCGACGCGGGTGTCCGGACCCGTCGCCTCGATCGTCGTCATCCGCAGCTGCCCGCTGGTCTTCCGGGCCTGAGTGCCGCTGATCGTGATCACCGGCTCACCCTTGTTCTCGCCGAGCACGTTCGCCGTCATCCCCGGCTGCGCCACGGAGAACGGCAACGGCGCGAACACCGCCGTGGCGAGCAGCCCCACCACGGGCAGAGCGGAGACGGCTACGGCCACGGGACGCGAAAGGCTGGAGAGACGAGAGAGCACGGGGTCAATCTACGTGAGGGGTGGTTTCGGCCAAGGGCCGGTGGTGGCCAGGGGCATCGGGACGGCCCGGACATCCCCGGCCCTCAGTTGACGTCCACGTCCTCGAAGAGGGTGAGGAGCTGGGTCAGCACCCGTACGCACGAGTCGACGTCGGCCTCCGTCAGATCCCCGCTCGCCCGCTTCAGCAGCACGCTCTCCCGGGCGACCAGCGCGTCGATGGTCGTACGGCCGGTGTCGGTCAGCCGGATCAGGGAGGAGCGCTGGTGCGCGGGGTTCGGGATGGCCTCGACGAGGTCGCGCGCCGCCGCCTCGTTGACCATCCGCTGCACGAACTGCCTGCTCAGGGCCAGTGTTCGGCCCATCTGCGGCACGGTCATCGGCTGCCCGCTCATGCGCAACAGCTCCAGGACGGCGCGTACACCGACAGGGAACCCCTCCTTCCGTTCCTTCAGCTCCAGCGCGCGGGTCGTCCGCCGGTAGAGGGGACCGAGGACGGCGAACACCTCGGACAGCCGCCCGGCGAGCACGTCGGGCGGCAGCGGCTCATTGGTCTCTGTCACGGGGTCATTGTCCGCCACGCCCACAGGAACAGAATGACAACTGGGTTGTCACCCTGCCCTCAACATGACACCCTAGTTGTCATGACAGATGCCTCGCAGGTACTCACGCGCACCTTCCGGTCCGACGACGGTCCCCTCACCTATCTGGACGTGGGCCAGGACGTCGGCCAGGACTCCGGTTCGGGCTCCCCGCTCGTGCTGCTGCACGGCAGCTTCACGGACCATCGCATGTGGCGCGACCTGGTGCCCGCCCTGGTGGCGGCCGGCCACCGCGTCATCGCACCCGACGCCCGAGGCCACGGCTCCTCAGCCAACGCGACCAAGCCGTTCCGTCTCACCGACGACCTCGCCGCACTGCTGCGCCACCTGGACACCGGCCCCGCGGTCCTGATCGGCATGTCGATGGGCGGCGGCACGGCCGTCGACACGGCCCTGGAACACCCCGACCTCGTACGGGCCCTCGTCGTCAGCGGCGTCGGCACCAGCGAGCCCGAGCACACGGACCCCTGGACCAAGGACAGCGTCGCCCGGTACTACGGCACGCTGATGTCCGGCGACATCGAGGCCTGGCTGGACGTGGTCGGCGAGGCCGTCGCCGGTCCGCACCGCACGGTCGAGGACGTGGACCCCGACGTGGTGCGGCGCGTACGGGAGATGAGCCGCGCAACCGCCGAGAAGCACACCGTCGGCGAGAGGGACTGGCACGTCCCGGTGACCGACACCTGGGCCCGCGCCGCCACCATCACCGTCCCGACCCTCGCGATCAACGGCGCCCTCGACGCCCCCGACCTCATCGCCATGGCCGAACGCCTGGTCGCCACGGTCGCCGCCGAGTCCCACACCATCTCGATCGACAACACGGCCCACTACGCGAACATGGAGGAGCCGGACACGTTCACCAAGCACTTGCTGGACTGGCTGAACACGCTGGGTCTGGAACCGCCCCAGTCATAACTGCGGGCAATCGTGCCGCTGGGGCGATGGGGGAGGGTGGGCGCAGCGGCACCCGGCAAGCGCGGTCAGCGAAAACCCCGCCCCAGCTCAGCCCCAGCCGCCGGGCAAGCGACACCAACCGCCACCCCAGCACGCACACCCCACGTCACCGAAGCGCGTCCGCCACCTCCCGAGCCGCGTCCATGACCCGCGGCCCCACCCGCTCCGGCACCGCATCCGCCAACATCACGACCCCCACACTGCCCTCGACCCCGCTCACCCCCAGCAACGGCGCCGCCGCCCCACTCGCCCCCGCCTCCAACTCCCCATGCGTGAGCGCGTACCCCGGCCAGTCCCCCGGCTGCTGCCGCCCCGACAGAATCGCCCGCCCCGCGGCCCCCCGCTCCAGCGAGTGCCGGAACCCCGCCCGGTACGCCACGTGATAGTCCGTCCACGTCGGCTCGACCACCGCGACGGCCAACGCCTCGGTCCCGTCGACCAGCGTGAGATGAGCCGTCGCCCCGATGTCCTCGGCCAACGCCCGCAGCGCGGGCAGCGCGGCCTCCCGTACCAACGGGTGCACCTGCCGCCCGAGCCGCAGCACCCCGAGCCCGACCCGGGCACGTCCGCCCAGGTCACGGCGTACGAGGGAGTGCTGTTCCAACGTGGCGAGCAGGCGGTACACCACGGTCCGGTTGACCCCGAGCTTGTTGGACAGTTCGGTGACGGTCAGCCCGTGATCGGTGTCGGCGAGCAGCTTGAGGACACGCAGTCCCCGATCAAGCGTCTGAGAGGTCTCCGCGGTCACGACGCCCACTCCTTCTTGGTGAGGGCGGCGACCCCTGTCACGGCTGATGCGTCACCGGTCCCGTTCGGCGACGCGCTACAGAGGCCGCCGATCGGCTGAACCCGGAGGATCCGGGCGGAGTCGCTTCACGGCTGCGCTCCGCGGCGGCGCTGCCACGGGGCGTGTGCGTAGCGGGACAGTAGACGAGGGGGTTCGCTGAGCGGAAGACTCCGTCCAGAATCCGGGCAGTGTCCGGTACGGACTACTTCGATATGGCACGAAATGTACGGCGCATCGCACAGAGCGCACCCCGGAGCACGCCCTCGGTACGCGCCCCCGAAGCCCGAAGGTCACGCCGCTCTCCGGAAGTCACGTCACTCCCCGAAAGTCACTCCCCGAAGATCACGTCACTCCCCGAAAGTCACGCCCCTCCCCCGGACGTCACTTCATCCGGGTGGCCCACTCCTGCACCTTGGCGATCCGCTGCCGCAGCTGCCCCGCCGTGGCCTCGGCGCTCGGCGGCCCCCCGCACACCCGCCGTACCTCGGTGTGGATGACCCCGTGCGGCTTGCCGCTCTGATGGGAGTACGCGCCGACCATCCCGTTGAGCTGTTTACGCAGCTCCAGCAGTTCCTTGTGGGTGACGACGGGCCGCCGGTCGGCCGGCAGCTCCACGAGGTCGGCCTCGGCGTCCGGCTTCTTGCGGCTGTGCGCGATCTGCCGCGCCTGCCGCTTCTGCAGCAGCAACTGCACCTGGTCGGGCTCCAGCAGCCCCGGGATCCCGAGGTAGTCCTGCTCCTCCTCGCTGCCGGGGTGAGCCTGCATGCCGAACTCGGCCCCGTTGTACATGACCCGGTCGAAGACGGCGTCGGACTCCAGCGCCTCGAACGGCAGCATGTCCTGGTCGCCGGTGTCCTCGTCCTGCTCCCGCTCCGCCTCCGCGAGGAGCTTGTCCTCCTCGGCGTACGGATCCTCCTCGCCCTGCTTCTTCGGCTTGTCGAGGGCGTGGTCCCGTTCCACCTCCATCTCGTTGGCGAAGGTGAGCAGGTCGGGCACGGTGGGCAGGAACACGGACGCGGTCTCGCCGCGCCGCCGGGACCGCACGAACCGTCCGACGGCCTGGGCGAAGAACAGCGGCGTCGAGATGGTGGTGGCGTACACCCCGACCGCGAGCCTGGGCACATCCACCCCCTCGGACACCATCCGGACCGCGACCATCCACCGGTCGGTGTTGGCGCTGAACTCGTCGATACGGTCCGAAGCACCGGAATCGTCGGACAGGACGACCGTCGCGCTCGTCCCCGTGATCTCCCGGATCAGCTTGGCGTAGGCGCGGGCGGAGTCCTGGTCGGTGGCGATGACGAGGGCGCCGGCGTCCGGGATGGCCTTGCGGACCTCGGTGAGCCGTTGGTCGGCGGCGCGCAGCACGCTCGGCATCCACTCACCGCGCGGATCGAGGGCCGTACGCCAGGCCTGGCTGACCGCGTCCTTGGTCATGGGCTCGCCGAGGCGTGCGGCGATCTCGTCCCCGGCCTTGGTGCGCCAGCGCATGTTGCCGCTGTAGGAGAGGAAGATGACGGGCCGCACGACGTTGTCGGCGAGCGCGTTGCCGTAGCCGTAGGTGTAGTCGGCGGACGACCGCCGGATCCCGTCCGCCCCCTCCTCGTACGTCACGAAGGGGATGGGGTTGGTGTCGGACCGGAAGGGCGTACCGGTGAGCGCGAGCCGGCGCGTGGCGGGTTCGAAGGCCTCAAGACAGGCCTCACCCCAGGACTTGCTGTCCCCGGCGTGGTGGATCTCGTCGAGAATGACGAGCGTCTTGCGCTGCTCGCTGCGGTTGCGGTGCAGCATGGGCCGCACGCCGACGCCCGCGTACGTGACCGCGACCCCGTCGTACTCCTTGCTGAGCGGCCCCGCGCTGTACTCCGGGTCCAGCTTGATCCCTATCCGCGCCGCGGCCTCGGCCCACTGCTTCTTCAGATGCTCGGTGGGCGCCACGACCGTCACCTGCTGCACGACATGGTGGTGCAGCAGCCAGGACGCGAGCGTCAGCGCGAAGGTCGTCTTCCCGGCGCCCGGGGTCGCGACCGCGAGGAAGTCCCGCGGCTGCTCCTGGATATACCTCTCCATCGCCCCCTGCTGCCAGGCACGCAGCTTGCTGGCGGTACCCCAGGGGGCACGGCCGGGAAAGGCGGGCGAGAGGTGGTGGTTCGAGGAGGAGGTGGCGGTGGTAGTCACGGTCTCCGGTGTGTTGGGTCGGGCGGCTCGGTGATGCAGCGGGGCACCATGGGCACCTCGGCTACGTATGACAACCGGGCCACCCTACCGGCGCCCGCACCGTGTCAACGCGCGTACGACACCCCCTCGCCCGGCGATGGGACCCACCTCACAGCCCCCGCAACCGCTCAGCGATCACCGCGACCTCACCCTCCTCACCGGACGCGACATCGATGACCAGGTCGTACGCCCGCTCCTGGTCCACGGCGGCCAGGTCCACCCCGTTGACCGCGAGGAACGTCGCGGCCGCGAGCCAGGCCGTCCGCTTGTTCCCGTCCACGAAGGGGTGGTTGGTGGCGAGGGCGTGGAGCAGGGCGGCGGCCTGGTCGTAGAGGTCGGTGTAGGCGGCGGTCCCGAACATGCGGGCGCGCGGCCGGTGCACGGCCGACTCCAGCAGCCCCGCCTCCCGGGTCTCGGGCGCCTTCCCGCCGAAGGCGATCTCCGCGATGGTGATCACCTCGGCCACGGTCAGATGACGGCTCACTCCCCCAGCCTCCGCAGCAACTCGGCGTGCTCCTCGGCGAGCCGCTCGGCCCGCGCCCGCACGAGCGCGCCATCCGCCCGGAGATAGGCCTCGACGGCGGCCTCCGCCACCTCCTCGGGCCGTCGCCCCTGGGCATCGGCGAGGTCGGCGAGGGCGCGGTGCCGGTCGGGGTCGAGGTGGAGAGTGATCGCGGTCATGAGGCGAGGCTAGGGTCACTGATCACCCGTTTTCCACCGCTTTACGGAACCCACGCCGGCAGAGCCCTACCCGCCACGTCGCCCCTCACCACTCCACCCGCCACGTCGCCCCTCACCGCTCCCGCAACCGCGTAGTCACCCAAGCCCCCACCAACGCCACCCCCGCCATCGGCAGGAACACCGCGACGAACGCCGCCGGGTGCGAGGCGGCGCCGGAGGCCGTGGTGGTTGTCGTATGGGCGACCGTGCCGCCGCCGAGCGCGGCGAAGGCGGCGCCGCCCGCCGCGAGGAGGAGGGCGTTGGAGAGGCCGTCGGACATCTGGAGGGCGGCGGAGTTGGCGCCGGCCTGTTCGGGGGCGGAGAGATGGAGCAGCAGGACGCTGGTGGAGGAGATGACGAGCCCCATCCCGAAGCACCCGAAGGCCCACGCGACGGCCACGGTCCACACCGGGACGGAGTCGATCAGCGCCCCCGGCAGTGTGGTGATCGCCGCCGCGACCAGCACCATCCCCACCGTCATCAGCCGCTCCCGGTACGGCTCCACCCGCGCCCGCGCCTGCACCCACGACCCCAGCGCCCAGGTCGCCCCGCCCGCCGCGAGGGAGAACCCGGCGAGCGTCGGCGACAGCCCCCGCTGTGTCACCAGCATCAGCGGCACGAACGACTCGGCCGCGATGAACGACCCCGCCGCCACCCCGCGCAACAACACCACCGACGGCAGCCCCCGCGCCGCCCGGTACGTCCCCCGCGGCAACAGTCCCAGCACCGCCGGCACCAGCAGCCCGACCCCCACCGCGGCCGGCACGAACGACCACCACCGCAGATCCTGCGCCGCGTACTGCAACAGCCCGGCCCCGACCGAGATCCCGAGGGCGAGCCGAATACGCCGCCGATCGAAGGAAGGTGCAGCGGCCTCGCCCTCCCTCTTCACGGGCCCGGCGGCCCTGCGCCGTATCTGCGGCAGCGCCAGCCCCAGCGGCAGCACCACCAGCACCGGAATCCCCACGAACACCCAGCGCCAGCCCAGTTGTTCCGTCACCGCCCCCGAGACGAGCGGGCCGACCACGGACGGGACGACCCAACTCGCCGCGAAGGCAGCCATGATCGAGGGCCGCAGCCGCTCCGGATAAGCGCGCCCGACCACCACGTACAGCGCGACGATGACCAGCCCGCCGCCGAGCCCCTGCACGGCCCGCCCGAGGACGAAGAGCCACATCGCCCCGGCGGTCCCCGCCAGCACCAGCCCGGCCGCGAACCCGCCGATCCCCGCCGTCAGCGCCCCCAACGGCCCCCGCCGGTCCGCCCATTGCCCCGCCAGCACCATCCCGAACAGGCTCGTCGTGAAGTACGCCGAGAACGCGAACCCGTACGCCGAGATCCCGTCCAGCTCCCGCGCCGCGACCGGCATGGCGGTCCCCACCGCCATCGCCTCGAACGCGATCAGCAGCACGACCGAGACGATCCCGATACTGAGCCCCCGGTAGGAGCGGCCCAGCACACTTTCCTCACCTTCGGCGGCGAGGGACGGGGCAGGGGGCTGCGGCGTGACACCAGTGCCACGCGGTTCGAGGTCGGCCATGCCCGCCAGCGTAAGGGGCACGACCGACATTCGCCCCTGTCCGAAGTCCCCCAGCACCCGGGACCTTGGTCGTACGCCCACCGTTCATGAACGGCGTATGGCAGTCCCGTTGCAGCACCCCCGCACCCCTTGAGCCCCCACCCGAGCCCCGCCTACGGTCTACCCATCGAGTTCGGGCGACGGGCCCCACCGCCCCCACCCTCCCGACCCGGCCGTGTGCCCGAGTGGTTCAGGGACTCGCCTGCAAAGCGAGTTACGTGGGTTCGATTCCCGCCACGGCCTCCAGCGCTTGATCAGGCTGATCAGGCAGAACAACAGGGCGGCACCCTTCCCGGGTGTCGCCCTGTCGCCTGTCCGTCTCTCGTCTCGGGCTCGTCCGATCGGTCGGATCTTCCGATGGTCTCGCTGGGCATGGCGGAGCCGAGGTTATGAATGCGTCACCGGACCATCCATGAGCATCAACCTCAGGAGCCACGTGATGCGCCCCATCAGAGCGACCCGCCTCGGCACGGCCACCGCGTTGGCCGCCCTTCTCGCCTGCGCCCCTGTCGCGGCCGCCGCCGCGACCGACATCGATTCGGCCCACGCCAAGGGCAAGGACAAGGTCATCACGCTCATCGGCAAGCTCGCGGAGCAGACGCGCTTTCCCGTCAACCCCGGCGGCAAGCCCGCGCAGGGCGATCGGACCGTCTTCCGCTCGATCCTCTTCGACGAGTCCGGGAAGCAGGTCGGTGAAACCGGCGGCACCTGCGACACCACCCGGGTCGACAACGGCGGAGCGGAGGTGTGCGTGGTGACCTACACGCTGCCGGGCGGCCAACTCTCCGTGCAGGGGATGGTCTTCGGCATGCTCAATCCGGGCCCTCCCCCTTCGTTCGACAACGGGATCACCGGCGGCACCGGGAAGTACGACCGGGCTCGTGGCTCGGTCCACGCCGACACGATCGCTCCGGGCACGAGGCGCTTCACGATCGACCTCGACTGAGTCCGATCCCCGACGGCCGCCGCGTACCCGGACAGGCTGAACGTCTATTTGACGTTGTGGGAGAACCAGCCGTGGGTGCAACTGCCGCACCTGCCGTCACTGTCACGGGTCCAGCCCGTGCACGCGACGCAGATCAGGCAGTTCAGGATGTCTGTTCCGCCCCCGAGCCCCGCGCTCTCCAGGCGGGACAGCGTGGGCTCAGAGGCCCGCGCACGCCTTGTTGCGGAGGGTCTCCACCCAGCAGCCCGTGGCCGTTCCCTCGTGCTTCTCGCGGTGGAGGAGCCAGAGGGTGAAGGCGAGGGTGGAGATGTCGGCGTCGAGGGGGCAGAGGGTCGACTCGGGCTCGCTCCAGTTGAGGATCGCGCCGGTGGTGCCGTCGACGACGAGGCTGTTGCCCTCGACGTAGTGGCCGAGGCGGATCAAGTGGGCGGCTCTGGCCGGGAGTTGCTCGGGGGTGAACTCGCCGAGGCGCTCGTGGGCGTAGTACTCGGCGAGGGTCGGCAGTGGGATGTCCGTGTCGAGCTGGAAGAAGCCGTGGTCCTCGGGCAGGCCCATGTCCCGCAGGAAACGGCGGGTCGGCTCGTGGGTGAGCGTGGCCGGGAAGTCGAAGTCCTCGAAGCGCCATACCGCGCTCTGGCCGAACTCCTCGTCCAGCAGCCGGGCGGGCAGGTCCAGCGCCAGTCCGGAACGGGTGACCGGTCCCCCGGCCGACACCGCCGGGTCGTTCAAGCGGTGCGGGTCGTGCAAGCGGTTCAGATCAGTCAGATCGTTCAGGTCGTTCAGGTCGTTCAGATCGTTCAGGTTGTTCAGATCAGTCAGGTCGTTCAGGTCCGTCAGGCCCATTGTCCCCATCGTCATTGTGCTCATGGCTCCCCCCGGCACATGGTTCGCGACTTGCTTCCCCCGGTGGGCGTTCCGAACCGCCGAGCGGTCGTCGTCCCCACTGCCGAGAACCATACGCCGCCCCACTGACAACACCCGACGTACACGCGAACACGCACCTCAGGGGCTATGTCACCACCGCCGCCTGCGGCCGGATCGGCAGGCGGTTCACGGGGCGGCCCGTGGCCGCCCTCACCGCCGCCGCGATGGCCGCCGGGGACGTGACCACCGGCACCGCGCTGGCCGCCTTCGCGCCGAAGGGGGCCACGACGTCCCGTTCCTCCACCAGTTTGACGATCTGGATGTCGGGGGTGTCGAGGGCGGTGGGCAGGGCGTAGCCGGTGAGGTCGGGGTGGCGGATCAGACCGCGCGGGGTGCGGAGGTTCTCGGTGAGGGCGATGCCCACGCCCTGGGTGACGCCCGCCTCGATGCGTGAGTTGAGCTGCGCGGGGTTGAGGATCCGGCCGACGTCCTGGGCGACGGCCAGCTCCACGACCCGTACGGAGCCGAGTTCGATGTCGACGTCCACCACCGCGCGGATCGCGCAGAACGCCAGGCCCACGAACGCGTCGCCCTGGCCTGCCTCGTCCAGCGGTTCGGTGGGGTGCGGGCGGCACTGGGCGGTGGCCCAGAGTTCCTTGCCGTCCAGCGCCTCCGCGACCGTGGTCGACAGGACACCGTCGTACGACGTGATCTTGCCGTCGGTGATCTGCAGCAGTTCCGTGGACATGCCGAACTTGTGGGCCAGGGGCTGGAGGAGTTGGGTGCGGACCATTTTCGCCGCGCGCTCCACCGCGCCGCCCGAGACCCACGTGTGGCGGCCCCGGCAGCTCGGGCCCGCCGGGGGCTGGTCGGTGTCGACCTGGGCGATGTGGACCTCGTCGATGCCCAGGGTCTCCTGGACGATCTGCCGGGCGAGGGTGGAGAAGCCCTGGCCGGTGTCGACGGCCGCGCACAGGACGGTCGCGATGCCGTCGTGGACCTTCACGGTGGCCGTGGAGACCTCGTCCGCGCCCTCGGCGCCGAGCATGTGGACCATGCCGAGGCCGTAGCCGACGCCCCGGCGGACGGCACCGGGCTCGCCCGCGCCCTCGGGGCCGCCCGGGAGCAGCCACTCCTCTTCGGGGGTGTCCTTGGGCAGGGCGGGCAGCGGGAACTCCTGGACGGCCTGGAGGAGTTCGGCGACCGGGGCCGGGCAGGTCACCGACTGGCCCGTCGGCAGCACGTCGCCCGTGGACATCACGTTGCGCATACGCAGTTCCGCCGGGTCGATGCCCAGCTTCTTCGCCAGCTTGTCCATCTGGGCCTCGTACGCGGCGCAGACCTGCATCGCGCCCTCGCCGCGCACATGGCCGGAGGGCGGGTTGTTGGTGCGGACCGCCCAGCCCTCGATGAAGGCGTTCGGGATGACGTACGGGCCGCAGGCGAAGGAGACGGCGGCGGCCAGCGCCTCCGAGGACGTGTCGGCGTACGCGCCCGCGTCGAGCAGGATCTGCGCCTCGACCTTGATCAGCTTGCCCTCGGCGTCCGCGTGGTGGCGGTAGCGCAGGAGGGTGGGGTGCCGGTGGGCGTGGCCGAGGAAGGACTCCTCGCGGGTGGCCGTCAGCTTGACCGGGCAGCCGGTCTTCAGGGCCAGCAGGCCGAGCGGGAGCTGGAAGCCCTGGTCCTCGCGATCGGCGGTGGCGCCGGGGACACCGGTGACGACGATCTTGACGCGGTCGGGGGCCAGGCCGTAGCAGGCGGCGGCCGCGTCGCGGTCGGTGTGCGGGTCGGTGGAGGCCACGTACAGCTCGACGCCGCCGTCGGGGCGGGGCACGGCGAGGCCGGCCTCGGCGCCGATGGGGGCCGGGTCGGCGCGGCCGATGCGGTACTGGCCCTCGACGACGATCTCGCCGGCCGCGTTCGGGTCGCCGTGGCGCAGCGGGATGTGGCGGATCAGGTTGCCGTCGGGGTGCAAGGGCTCGGCCTCGAAGGCCTGCTCGGGGTCGATCACCGGGTCGAGCACCTCGTACTCGACGATGACGGCGGCGGCGGCCATCCGCGCGGTGTCGGGGTGGTCGGCGGCGACGGCGGCGATGGGTTCGCCGTGGTGGCGGACGACCTCGGAGGCGAACAGGGGCCGGTCGGCCTTGCCGCGGCCGTGCAGGGCGACGCCCGGCACGTCCTCGTGGGTGACGACGGCCCGTACGCCGGGCATCTCGCGCGCGTGGGACGTGTCGATGGACACGATGCGCGCGTGCGGGTGCGGCGAGCGGAGCACGGCGGCCCACAGCAGGCCCTCGGCCCACAGGTCGGCCGCGTACGGGAAGGTGCCCTCCGACTTGGCGCGGGAGTCGGCGGACGGCAGGTTCGCGCCCAGTCCGTGCGGCAGTTGCTCGGGCGCGGACGCGGCCTCGCCGGGGCCCGTGGGCGTCGCGATGACGGTTTCGTTGCTCACGCCTGGCCTCCGTCCTGGCCGAACGACCGGCCCTGACCGCCGTACGAGTCGTCCTGACCGCCGTAGGTGTCGTCCCGACCGGCGAAGTTCTGGCCCTGACCGCCGTAGGTGTCGCCCTGACCGCCGTAGGTGTCGCCCTGACCGCCGTACGTGTCGTCGCCCTGGCCGCCGAAGTTCTGGCCCTGACCGCCGTACGTGCCGTCGTCCTGACCGGCGAAGGACTGGCCCTGACCGCCGTACGTGCCGTCGTCCTGACCGGCGAAGGACTGGCCCTGACCGCCGTAGGTGTCCCCTTGGCCGCCGAAGGACCGGTCCTGACCGCCGTACGTGCCGTCGTCCGGGCCGGTGAACGACAGCCCCTGGCCGCCGTAGGAGCGGTCGGGGTCGTGCGGGGCCTGCGGGGGCGCGTGCTGGGAGTCGTACGCCGTCGGGTTGACGCCGCCCGCGCCGGGGCCCGCCTGGTGCGGGATGCGGGCCTCGTCGGCGTCGGCGGCGGCCTCGCTCTCGGCGGCCGAGTGCGCCTCGCGTTCGGCGACGACGTCGCGGACGGCCGCCAGGACGCCCCGGTAGCCGGAGCAGCGGCAGAGGTTGCCGCAGAGCGCCTGGCGGGTCTCCAGGTCGGTGGGGGCGGGGTTGCCCTCCAGGAGGTCGTGCACGGTCATCGCCATGCCGGGCACGCAGAAACCGCACTGCACGGCACCGCACTTGGCGAGGGCCCGCTGCACGTCCGAGGGCTGGCCGTCGGCGGCGAGGCCCTCGACGGTGCGCACCTCGCTGCCGGCGGCGGTGACGGCGGGCACCAGGCAGGAGGCCACGAGCCGGCCGTCGACCTGCACGTTGCAGGCGCCGCACTCGCCCTGCGAGCAGCCGTCCTTGGCGCCCGCGAGGCCGAGCCGCTCGCGCAGTACGTAGAGCAGCGACTCGCCGATCCAGGCGTCGCTGACGGGCCGGTCGGTGCCGTTGACGCGCAGGACGTACGAGGCGAGGGGGTGGTCGTCGTGCGGGGGCGGCGTCAGGGCGGGCTCGTCGGCCTGTGCCGCGTGGTCGCCCTCGGCGTCGGTCCCGGTGGTCTCGGACGTCCCGGGGGCCGTCGCGAGCGCCTCGGGGCCCTCGGCGGCCTCCGTGTCGGTCTCACCGACGGCCTCAGCGGGCTCCTGGGCGGCTTCCGGAGCCTCCCCGGCGGTCTCGGGGCCCGGGGCGGCGTACGCGTCCCCAGGGGCCGCGGAGGGCTCCCCAGAGGCGTCCGGGGCCGTGCCCGGCGTACGGTCCTCGGCCGCGCCCCCGTCGGGCGTACGGTCCTCGGTCCGGTCCGGCGGCGGCGCGGTCCACGCCGTGCCGATCTGCTCGGTCGCCCAGGGCGCGGCGGCGCCGCCGGGCAGCGTGGCGGGCGGGTTGCCGCCCCACTGCTCGACGAGGGCCGAAGTGCTGAACTCACCGGATTCGTCCGGAAGATCACCCCCGGCGACCGGAATCGACCACTCGCCGGTCACATCGTGACCGGGAGCGGCGCCTTCCTGAGCGGCGGGCTCCTCGAACGTCCACTGCCCGGTCGAGCCGGGGTTGTACGTGAACCCGTCCTGGGTCGGCGGCCCCGGCTGCCCGGCGTTCGGGTCGTGCCACTGGGCGCCCCCGGCCGGCATCGCCCAGGCGCCCGGGGCGGACGGGTCGGTTCCGGCGGTGTGGGCCGTGTCACCCACGTGCGCGGTGTTCGCAGTTATCTGCGGCGGCACATACCCGTGGCCGGGCGCGGCCAGCGGGCTGTCGGCGGCCAGCAGCGCGTCGATGCCGCCCTCGGGCAGTTGTACGAAGGTGGTGGCGCCGTCGTCGTAGTCGCCCTGCGGCAGCCGCTCCCAGCCGCCCTGGCCCCCCTGCTGCGGGGTGCCCTCTCCGTGCTGGTCGTCGGTCACGACAGTGCCCTCCCCAGTGCTCGTCGGGCCAGCGCGGCGACGGTGCGCCGCAGGTGCAGTACGGCGGGCGGAAGCGGTGGTACGGAGCCGTCGACCTCGGGGGCCGGGTCGGGGATGCAGGCGGCGGCGACGTACTCGCCGAAGGCCTGGAGCGCCTCTGGGACGAGGGTGCGCTCGCCGTCCCAGTCGATCAGCTGACCGACCCACGCCTCGGCGTCCAGGGGCCGCAGCGGCATCGGCGCTATGGCTCCGACGGCGCACCGCACCCCGCGCCGGGCGGGATCGAGGACGAGGGAGACGGAGGCGACCGCGCGGCCGGGGCCGGTGCGGCCGGTGGCCTTCAGGAAGACCTGGGGCGCGTGCAGCAGCGGCACGCGCACGAAGCCGATGAGTTCACCGGGTCGCAACATCTCCATGCCGGCCAGCAGGTGCGAAACGGGCATCTCGCGGCGGGCCCCGCCCGGGCCCGCGATGATCAGCGTGGCCTCCAGGGCGGCCAGCACCGGCAGCGCGTCCCCCGTGGGGGCGGCCGTCGCGATGTTGCCGCCGAGGGTGCCGGCGTTACGGATCTGCGGGGGCCCGGCGGCGCGCGCGGCCGCCGCGAGCGCCGGAATGAGCGCCGCGAAGTCCGGGCGCCCCATCCGGGCGTGCGTCAGTCCGGCACCCAGCAGGGCGTGTCCGTCCTGGTACTGCCAGCCGCGGATCTCGCTGATCTTGCCGAGGCCGACCAGCGCGGCAGGCCTGAGCTGCCCGGAGTTGACCGCGGCCATGAGGTCCGTGCCGCCCGCCACCGGAACCGCCCAGGGCATGGCGGCGAGGGCCGCCACGGCCTCGTCCAGCGAGCCGGGCAGGGTCACGGCCTGCGCCGCCTGCGGTGCGTGCGTGGTCAAACCGGCTGCCCCTTCCCGCTGCCCCACCTGGTCCGCCTGTGTTGCCGTACGGTACGTGCTGACAGGGCGGACGTGGCAACTCTGGCACATTCTCGCGAGGCCCGAACGCGGGGGTCCGCTAGGAGGCATTCGCCCACCTCACCCGAGAGATGGTCCGTTTTGGTACGGCATCACCCATAGACGAGAATTGCCACCTCCGGCGCCCCTTGCGCCTCTTGTTCCCCTTGTTCCTTGCGGGGCCACCGTCGCAGGGCACGCGCTTTCGGTCCTAAGGGTTGGCGGTCGCCTCACACGTTCGGGGGCGTCCCCTCGATCGGACGTCCGAGCACACCGGGCCGCCGCTGCCACGGACGCGGCCCCGAAGGCGGCCGATAACCGACCCCCAGCGCGTCAAGTCGCGGATAGTGGGCCGTCATCCGGCGCTCGAAGTCGGCGAAGTCCCGCTCGGCGGGTTCCGGCAGCCGGCTCCAGGCCACCTCGGCGAAGGCCACCAGACGCGGGAACGCCTGGTAGTCCACGCGGCCGGGGTCCTCCATCACCTCGGTCCACACGTTGGCCTGCGCACCCAGCACATGGCGTGCCTCGTCGGGCGTCAACTCCGGGGGAACCGGCTCGAACCGGAAGACGTCCTCCAGGGTGCGTACGAACCCGATGGGCACCGGCTCGTCGGGGCCGCCGTCCTGACGGTGGTCCAGATACACCTGCTGCTCGGGGCACATGACCACGTCGTGGCCCGCGCGGGCCGCCGTGATGCCGCCGGCGTAGCCCCGCCAGGACGAGACGGCGGCGCCCGGCGCGAGGCCGCCCTCCAGGATCTCGTCCCATCCGATCAGGCGACGCCCGCGCGCGGTCAGCCAGTTGTCGAAGTGCCGGACGAACCACGACTGCAACTCGTCCTCGTCCGCCAGCCCCAGCTCCCGGATGCGGGCCTGCGCGGTGGCCGACGCCCGCCACTGGTCCTTGGCGCATTCGTCGCCGCCGATGTGCACGAAGGCGGAGAACGCGGCGGCGTCGGGCGGGAACAGCTCCAGGACCTCCTCGAACACGCCCTCGTAGAAGCGCAGGGTGGTGTCGGTGGGGGCCAGTACGTTCTTGTTGATGCCCCAGGTGTCCCAGACGGTGAGGGAGGCCGTGTCGACGACATCGGTGTTGCCGAGTTCCGGATACGCGGCGACGGCGGCCTGGCTGTGTCCCGGGACGTCGATCTCGGGGACCACGGTGATGTGCCGCTCGGCCGCGTAGGCGACGATCTCCCGGATGTCGTCCTTCGTGTAGTAACCGCCGTGCGGTTTCTCCTCCCAGAGGGGTGACGCGCGATGGCCGAATTTCGTGCGCGCCCGCCAGGAACCGATCTCCGTGAGCCTCGGATAGCGCTCGATCTCGATCCGCCAGCCCTGGTCGTCCGTCAGGTGGAAGTGGAGGACGTTGAGTTTGTGCGCGGCCATCAGGTCGAGATAGCGCAGGACCTGGTCCTTGGGGAGGAAGTGCCGGGCCACGTCGAGCATGAGGCCGCGCCAGGCGAAGCGGGGGGCGTCCTCCACGGTCTGGTGCGGGATGCCGTAGGTGACTCCGGGGCGGACCGGGGCCCGCCGGAACGCCTCGGGGCCGAGGAGCTGACGCAGGGTCTGGGCGCCCCAGAAGACCCCCGCCGGGCCGCCGCCCCGGATCTCGATGCCCCAGGTGGCGACGGCACGGAGCCTGTACGCCTCCGGCTCCAGGCTCTCGTCCAGGCGCAGCAGGACCGCGTTGCGCCCGTCCTCGGGGCCGGGCGGCAGTGGCAGCCCGAGGGCCGCGCCGAGGGTCGAGCGCAGCCACCGCTGCGTCCCCTCCGTGCCCGGTGCCCCCCACAGGGTGGTGTTCTCGTCGAGCGATACGCCGCAGCGCATGGGCCCCTCGACGGCGAGGGGCGCCGGGATCAGGTCCGTTTTCGTCACGTCAGTCCTTGACCGCGCCGCCCAGTCCGGAGACCAGTCGTCGCTGTACGAGTACGAAGAAGATCAGCACCGGAACGGTCATCACCGTGGACGCCGCCATCACGCCGCCCCAGTCCGGCTCTTCGGGTTTGTAGAACACCAGGAGAGCCATCGGCAGGGTCGACTGGGAGGTGTCGCTGATGATGAACGACTTGGCGAACAGGAAGTCGTTCCAGGCGGAGATGAAGGAGAAGACGCTGGTGGCCACCAACCCCGGGAAGACGAGGGGGAAAAGGATCTGCCAGAGGAATCGGGAACGGCTCGCCCCGTCGAGATAGGCCGCCTCCTCCAACGCCTCCGGTACGGCCTTCACAAAGCCCCGCAGCATCCAGATCGCGAACGGCAGCGAGAAGGCGATGTGGGGCAGGATCAGCGCGCCCAGGGTGTTGAGTTGGCCGAAGTCCCGCATCTGGAAGAAGAGCGGGATGGTGAGCGCCTCCACGGGCACCATCTGGGCCACCAGGAACATGATCAGCAGGGTGGTGCGGAAACGGAAGCGGAATCGGGTGACGGCCGTCGCCGCGAGAAACGCGATCAGCGCGGAGACGACCACCACCGTGCAGGCGACGACAAGGCTGTTGACGAAGTAGCGGCCGAATTCCTGCTGCCCGAAGACGCGGCGGAAGGAATCGAGCGTCGGCGCGAGCGTCCAGGGCCGGGGCTCGGCCGACTCGATCTCACCCGTCGGCTTGAAGGCGCTCAGCGCCATCCAGTAAAGCGGGAACGCCACCACGACCGCGATGACCAGGGCCGACGCCTCCGCGGCGAGCCGCCAGGGCCGCTGGAGGAAACGCGACGAATTCACAGCTCCTCCCCTTGCCTGCGCAGCAGACGCAAATACACCAGGGTGACCGCCAGCAGAATCACCAGCATCACCACACCGATCGCCGAACCGAGGCTGTACTGCGACGACGCGAAGGCCTTCTGGTAGGCGTACACGTTCAGGACGAGGTTCTGGCCCGCGATACCGCCGCCGCCCGTCATCACATAGATCTGGGTGAAGACCTTGAAGTCCCAGATGATCGACTGAATGGTCACGACGACGAGGATCGGCCGGAGCATCGGCGCGAGGACCGACCGCCAGATCCGCCACTGCGAGGCGCCGTCCAGGGCCGCGGCCTCCAGCACCTCGGAGGGTACGGAGCGGATGCCCGCGTAGACGGTCACCATCACGAACGGGAAGGAGCACCACACCACTTCGAGCAGGACGAGGAAGAAGGCGCTGTACCGCCCGTACGTCCAGGAGTGGTCACCGAGGCCCAGGATGCGGTTGACCGGACCGAAGTCGGGGTCGAACAGCAGCAGCCACACCGTGGAGCCGGTGATCGCGGGGGTCGCCCACGCGCCGAGCGCCGCCAGCATCAGCGCGAGCCGCGGCACGGCCCGTACTCGTGTCAGCAGCACGGCCAGCGCGCACCCGACGGCGAGCGTGGACACCACACAGGCCGCCGCGAAGACGACCGTGGCCAGCAGGACCTGCCAGAACTCGGGGTCCCCGAACAGCTCCGCGTAGTTCGCGAAGCCCTGGAAGCTGGTCGGTTCCCCACCGCTGACCTGTGCCTGCGTGTACTCCAGCAGCGAGATCAGGCCGAGCTGGTAGACGGGGTAGACCAACAGCCCCCCCAGGACGACGAGGGCGGGGGCGAGATAAACCCATGGAGCCCACCCACCCCCGCCCCGCAAGGGGCGCGGGGAACTGCGCGACAAGCCACGACGAACCCGCGCTCGCCGACGCTCAGCACCCCCCACCCCCGCAGGCGCCTTCGGCTCAACCAGCGGAGCTGAACGCATCGTTCATCTGCTTCGCCGCGTCCTTCGAAGCCGCCGCCACGTCCTTCTTGCCGCTGACGACCTGCTGGAACATCGTCGGCAGCACCAGGGACGCGTCGATCTGCGCCCAGGCCGGCGAGGCGGGCACGAACTTGGTGCCGGAGGACAGCGTCTTGACGAAGGGCTCGATGAACGGCTCCTCCTTGGCCGCCTCGGCCCGTACGTCGGTGTACGTCGGCAGGAAACCCATCGCGTCGAAGAGCTCGCCCTGGGTCTCCTTGGACGCCAGCCGCTTCATCAGGTCGACGGCGAGAGTGCGGTGCGTGGTGCTCTTCAGGACGCCGACGTTGTTGCCGCCCGCGAAGGCCGGGGCCACCGAACCGGACTTCACACCCGGCAGCGGTACGACCGCGTACTTGCCCTTGACCTTGCCGGCCTCCACGGCCGCGTGGCTGAAGTCACCGCCGATCGCCATGCCCGCCTTGCCCGCGGCGAACGCGGTGACCGTGTCGTTGCCGCCCATGCTCGCGCACTTGGCGGCGGGGCAGTTGTCGTCGCCGAAGAGCGAGGTGTACGCCTCGATGCCCTTCTGGGCGGCCGCGCTGTCGATCGTGGAGGCGTACGAACCGCCCTTGCCCTCCGCTATCTCACCGCCGTTGGCCCAGACGAAGGGCATGGCGCCGTAGGTGTAGGCGCCGCCGACGACGAGGCCGTACAGGTCGGGCTTGGCGGCGCGGATCTGCTTGGCGGTGGCGGTCAGTTCGTCCAGGGTCTTCGGGGGTTCGAGGCCGAGCTCCTCGAAGATGTCGGTGCGGTAGTACAGGGCGCGGACGCCCACGAAGAAGGGCGCGCCGTAGATCTTGCCGTCGACCGTCACGGAGGTCTTGGCGGTCGGGTCGGAGTCCTTGGACTCGGACCACTCGTTGAAGTCCGTGGTGACGTCGGCGAGTCCGCCGTCCTTCACATAGCCGGCCGTGTCGGTGTTGCCGAACTCCATGAGGTCCGGGGCGCTCTTGGGGTCGTTGAAGGCGGCCTTGATGCGCTGGGCGCGGGTCTCGACGGGGATGTACTCGACCTTGACCTTCGCGCCGTCGTGCGCCTTCTCGAAGGCGGAGACCACCTTGTCGACGACCTTCTGCTTCGGTTCGTTGCTCACCTCCTGGAAGAGCCAGACCCGGAGGGTGCCGGTCTTCTCGTCCTCCTGGGAGGACGAGTTGTCGGAGGTCTGCGGGGCGCAGGCGGCCAGGCCGGCGAGGGCCAGGGCCGCTACGGGTGCGACGAGTCTGGTGGCGAGCTTCATGAAGCGGGTCCTCCGGAGGGGGGAGCGGAGCGTTGCGTTCTCTGCAACGGGCGTTCTGCTCTGTACAACACACCGGAGGCTAGGGAGTACATGGACATGACCACAAGAGGTCTCAACCACCTTGTGATCCCTGGAAGCGTTCTGTGCAACGGGGAGGGGGCGAAAGGGCGCGACAGAGCTCGGGGGCACCTGTGCGTCGGCGGGTGCGGGTGGTGTGCGGTTGCTCGCGCAGTTCCCCGCGCCCCTGCTTCTCAGGGGCGCGGGGAACTGCGCGACCAGCCCCACTCACCCGCACCCGCCGATGAACCAGGGTGCTCCCGAGCTGATCGCGCCCCGGGTTACTTCTTGCCGTCGCCCTGGTCGCCGCCGGCGCCGAGGGATTCGAAGATCTCCTTGCACATGGGGCACACGGGGTACTTCTTCGGGTCGCGACCCGGGACCCACACCTTGCCGCACAACGCCACGACGGGCGTGCCGTCGAGGGCGCTCGCCATGATCTTGTCCTTCTGGACGTAGTGGGCGAAGCGCTCGTGGTCGCCGTCGCCGTGCGACGTCTGCGGCGTCGGCTCGACGAGGGTCCCCGTACCAGTACCGCGCTCGGGCTCAAGAGTGCTCATGACGCCAAGGGTACTGAAGCTCACAGGCATCAGTTGAGCGAAGGGTCGTCCGGGTAGGTGGCCACCATCGCGAGCTCGCTGCGCTGGCGGCGCAGGACCTCGCGCCAGAGTCTCTCCGGGCAGGGCGAGGAGACGTCGCCGGGTTCGGACTCGACGACGTACCAGGCCCCCTCCGCCAGTTCGTCCTCCAACTGGCCCGGCCCCCAGCCCGCGTACCCGGCGAAGATGCGCAGCGAGCCGAGCGCGGAGGCCAGCAGCTCCGGCGGGGCCTCCAGGTCGACGAGGCCGATCGCGCCGTGCACACGCCGCCAGCCGAGCGGGGCCCGGTCCACGGAGCCGCCGCCGGGTATCACCGCGACCCCCAGCGCCGAGTCCAGTTGCACCGGACCGCCCTGGAAGACCACCCCCGGTTCGCCGGCGAGGTCCGCCCAGCCCTCCAGGATGTCGCCGACGTCCACCGGGGTGGGCCGGTTGAGGACCACGCCGAGCGAGCCCTTCTCGTCGTGGTCGAGGAGCAGCACGACAGCGCGGTCGAAGTTCGGGTCCGCCAGGGCGGGCGTGGCCACGAGCAGCCGCCCTGTGAGCGAGGACACCTCGGTCATGCCAGACATGATCCCGCATCCTGCCCGCGCGCGGGGAGGCAATGCCGGGAGCGGTGTGAACGCAGCTCACGGCGCAGGGGAGCGGCCGGGGCGCACGGCCGTACCGGTGACCCCGTGTGGCCGGTGATGAACGGTTCGTGTTGTGGCAAACCCATGACGTGGCTGAGAAGCACTTGGGCTTACGGAAGGGGGGTGGGCGGCGATTACGCTAGCTCTCCGGCCCACGGCGCGCCGGCCCCGCACAACGGGTCCGCCGGCCGTCCGTCCACGCCGGAAAGCCTCTGCCCAACTCCACGGAACGCGAGATCCATGACCGTCAACGGCTCTGACGACGTACTGCTTGTACACGGCGGCACCCCGCTCAGTGGCGAGATCCGTGTCCGCGGTGCGAAGAACCTCGTACCCAAGGCCATGGTCGCCGCGCTGCTCGGCAGCGGTCCGAGCCGGCTGCGCAATGTGCCCGACATCCGCGATGTGCGGGTGGTGCGCGGGCTGCTGCAGCTGCATGGCGTAACGGTCCGTCCGGGTGACGAGCCGGGCGAGCTGGTGATGGACCCGACGAACGTGGAGAGCGCGAACGTCGCCGACATCGACGCCCACGCGGGCTCGTCGCGCATCCCGATCCTGTTCTGCGGCCCGCTGCTGCACCGCCTCGGCCACGCGTTCATCCCCGGCCTCGGCGGCTGTGACATCGGTGGTCGGCCGATCGACTTCCACTTCGAGGTGCTGCGGCAGTTCGGCGCGAAGATCGAGAAGCGGGAGGACGGCCAGTACCTGGAGGCGCCGCGACGGCTGCGGGGCACGAAGATCCAGCTGCCGTACCCGTCGGTGGGCGCGACCGAGCAGGTGCTGCTCACGGCCGTCCTCGCGGAGGGCGTCACGGAGCTCGCGAACGCGGCGATCGAGCCCGAGATCGAGGACCTCATCTGCGTCCTGCAGAAGATGGGCGCCATCATCGCGATGGACACCGACCGCACGATCCGCATCACCGGTGTGGACTCGCTCGGCGGCTACAACCACAAGGCCCTCCCGGACCGCCTGGAGGCCGCCTCCTGGGCGTCCGCCGCGCTGGCGACCGAGGGCGACATCTACGTCCGGGGCGCCCAGCAGCGCTCGATGATGACGTTCCTGAACACCTACCGGAAGGTGGGCGGGGCCTTCGAGATCGACGACGAGGGCATCCGCTTCTGGCACCCCGGCGGCCAGCTGAAGTCGATCGCGCTGGAGACGGACGTCCACCCGGGCTTCCAGACCGACTGGCAGCAGCCCCTGGTCGTCGCGCTGACGCAGGCCACCGGCCTCTCGATCGTCCACGAGACGGTCTACGAGTCCCGGCTGGGCTTCACCTCGGCGCTGAACCAGATGGGTGCGCACATCCAGCTCTACCGCGAGTGCCTCGGCGGTTCCCACTGCCGCTTCGGCCAGCGCAACTTCCTGCACTCGGCCGTCGTCTCCGGCCCCACCCGCCTCCAGGGCGCCGACCTGGTCATCCCCGACCTCCGCGGCGGCTTCTCCTACCTCATCGCCGCTCTCGCCGCCCAGGGCACCTCCCGCGTCCACGGCATCGAGCTGATCAACCGCGGCTACGAGAACTTCATGGAGAAGCTCATGGAGCTGGGCGCGAAGGTGGAACTGCCGGGCAAGGCGCTGGGCTGAGCCACCTGAGAAGCAGGGGGCGCAGCCCCCGCTTCTCAGGGGCGCGGGGAACTGCGCGACCAGCCACGACGGACCCGCAGCCGCACACGCACGATGGGGGCGGCACCTGGAAGACCAGGTGCCGCCCCCATCAGGCGTTCTACGCGCGCCACACCATCCCCGGAAGGACGGACGGCAAGGCTACTTGCCCTTCGCCGCTTCCTTGAGCTTGCTGCCCGCGGAGACCTTCACGCTGTAGCCGGCCGGGATCTGGATCGGGTCGCCGGTCTGCGGGTTACGAGCGGTGCGAGCGGCACGGTGGGTGCGCTCGAAGGTCAGGAAGCCGGGGATGGTGACCTTCTCGTCGCCCTTGGAGACGATGTCGCCGCAAACCTCGGCGAACGCGGCCAGCACGGCGTCGGCGTCCTTGCGAGTCACCTCGGCGCGGTCGGCCAGCGCGGCCACCAGCTCACTGCGGTTCATGTTGTTACTCCCGTGTTCTTCTTGCCGTTGAGGCGGACCCGGGTCCGTCGTCAGACCCTCGCGCCCAGAAACGCATCCTGCACTCACCTGCGGCGGGAAAGCCAATCCAGCACCCCTGGGAGTCACACGAACACCCTTGGGAGTCGCGACAGGCCTGAGCTTGGCCGCCACACTAAAGGGCGGCACAAGCCCTCCGGCCCCGCGACGCGCCGATGGCCCCGGGCCGTGGCCACTGTCACAGCACGGCTCGGGCCGACCGTGACAGCACGGCTCAGGCCGACGCCGCCTTCGCGGCCTCGCGCACCGCGCCGGCGACCGCGCCCGCGACCTTGTCGTTGAAGACGCTCGGGATGATGTAGTTCGGGTTCAGCTCGTCCTCGGTGACGACGTCCGCGAGGGCCTTCGCGGCAGCGAGCATCATCTCGGTGTTGACGGTCCGGGACTGGGCGTCGAGGAGACCGCGGAAGACACCCGGGAAGACCAGCACGTTGTTGATCTGGTTCGGGAAGTCGGAGCGGCCGGTGGCCACGACAGCCGCCGTCTGCCGGGCGACAGCGGGGTCGACCTCGGGGTCGGGGTTCGCGAGTGCGAACACAATCGCGTCGTCGGCCATGCCGGCCACGTCGTCGCCGTCGAGGACGTTCGGGGCCGAGACACCGATGAACACGTCGGCGCCGCGCACGGCCTCCTTGAGCGTGCCCGTGAGGCCCTCGGGGTTGGTGTTGTCGGCGATCCAGCGCAGCGGCGAGTCGGCTGCGGCGTCGACCAGGTCGGCGCGGTCGCAGTGCACGACACCGTGGATGTCGGCCACGACGGCGTTCTTCACACCGGCGGCGATGAGCAGTTTGAGGATGGCGGTACCGGCCGCGCCCGCGCCCGACATGACGACGCGGATGTCCCCGATTCCCTTGCCCGCGACGCGAAGTGCGTTGGTGAGGGCGGCGAGGACGACGATCGCGGTGCCGTGCTGGTCGTCGTGGAAGACGGGGATGTCGAGGGCCTCGCGCAGCCGGGCCTCGATCTCGAAGCAGCGCGGCGCGGAGATGTCCTCCAGGTTGATGCCCGCGAAGCCGGGGGCGATGGCCTTGACGATCTCGACGATCGCGTCGGTGTCCTGGGTGTCCAGGCAGAGCGGCCAGGCGTCGATGCCGGCGAACCGCTTGAAGAGGGCCGCCTTGCCCTCCATGACGGGCAGCGCGGCCTTGGGGCCGATGTTGCCGAGGCCCAGCACGGCGGAGCCGTCCGTCACGACCGCAACGGAGTTGCGCTTGATGGTGAGGCGGCGGGCGTCCTCGGGGTTCTCGGCGATCGCCATGCAGACACGGGCCACGCCCGGGGTGTAGATCATCGAGAGGTCGTCACGGTTGCGGATGGGGTGCTTCGACGCCATCTCGATCTTGCCGCCGAGGTGCATCAGGAACGTACGGTCGGAGACCTTGCCGAGCGTGACGCCCTCGATGCCGCGCAGCTGCTCGACGATCTCGTCGGCGTGCGCGGTGGAGGTGGCGGCGATGGTGACGTCGATACGGAGCTTCTCGTGGCCGGAGGCGGTCACGTCGAGGCCGGTCACCGAGCCTCCGTGGGACTCGACGGCTCCGGTGAGCTGGGAGACCGCGGTTCCGCTCGCGGGCACCTCCAGCCGGACCGTCATCGAGTAGGAGACGCTGGGCGCCGTTGCCATGGCCGACTTCCTCTGCTTTCGCTGCTACTGCGTTTGGCTCTTTTCGCCGTCCGATCGTCGCACCTACCGCCGAGTAGGCGTTAGCCGCGTGGGATTGCGAACGTTTTGTTCTCAACGCGAAGAGGTCCACGTCACAGTTGACGTGGACCTCTTCGCGTTCCTTCTGCGTTCAGTGGCACCGACCCGCCATGCTCGCCTCGCGGCAAGTGGTCGCTCGTAGCGACGAAGGTTGGGCCCGGGGGCTTGGATCGAGCCGGTGCCACCACCAGGCTAACAGGCGCCTAGGAGTTCGGGGAGTTGATGGTGCGTCGGCGGGTGCGGGTGGTGTGTGGTTGCTCGCGCCCACGCGGCGGAGCCGCATATCGGCACTGCCCCGCGCCCCTGAAAGGCACGGGGCTGCGCCCCTTTGCCTTTCAGTCCCGCAGCAGGTCGGGGACGCCCTTCTCGTCCGGTTCGTCCCGCTCCCCCGACACCAGGGTGAGCTGTTGCGTCGCCCGGGTGAGTGCGACGTACAACACACGCAGCCCCGCCGGGGACTCGTCCGCGATCTCCGCCGGGGAGACGACGACCGTGGCGTCGTACTCCAGGCCCTTCGCCTCCAGGCTGCCGAGGGCGACGACGCGGTCGCCGAGGCCGGCCAGCCAGCGGGCGGCCTCCTCGCGGCGGTTCATGGCGACGACGACGCCGACCGTGCCGTCGACGAGGTCCAGCAGACGGGCCGCCTCCGCGCGGACCGTGCGGGCCAGGGTGTCGCGGGCGGCCGTGACGAAGCGGGGCTCGACGCCCGTGGAGCGGACCGCTCTCGGGGACTCGGAGCCGGGCATGGCCAGGGCCAGCACCTTCGCCGCCAGTTCGGCGATCTCGGCCGGGTTGCGGTAGTTGACCGTCAGGGTGAAGCGGCGGCGCGGGCGGGAGCCCAGGGCCTCGTCGCGGGCCTCCGAGGCCTCGTCGGGGTCCGACCAGGACGACTGGGCGGGGTCGCCCACGGCCGTCCAGGTGGCGTGGCGGCCCCGGCGGCCCACCATCCGCCACTGCATCGGCGTCAGGTCCTGCGCCTCGTCGACGATGACGTGCGCGTACTCGGTCCGCTCCTGCGCCAGCCGCTCGGCCCGCTCCCGCTGGGTCTCCTCGCGTACGGGCATCAGCTCCTCCAGGCCCGTCAGCTGGTCCAGGGGGTCGTACTCGCGTTTCTTGCGGGGGCGGGACGGGAGGCCGAGGATCGCCTGGAGTTCGTCGAGCACGGCGACGTCGTGGACCGAGAGGCCGTCCCGTTTCAGGGAGCGGGCGACCCGGCGGACCTCGCCAGGGTTGAGGATGCGGCGGGCCCAGCGGCCGAGGCGGCGCTCGTCGGCCATGGCCGTCAGCACTCCGCGCGGGGTCAGCTCGGGCCACCAGGCGTCGAGGAAGGCGATGAAGTCGTCCTCGCTCGTGATGTCCTCGTCGAAGGAGGAGCGCAGCTCGGCGGCGAGCTCGGGGTCGGTATGGCGGCCGGCCGCGCCCGACCGGGCCCACAGGGCGTCCAGGAGCAGCTTGCGGGCGCGGGGGCGCAGCAGGTTGACGGGGGCCGTGCCGCCGAGCGCGTTGTGGCGGACGCGGTCCAGGTCGGCGGCCTCCAGCTCGATGCGGCGGCCGAAGGCGACGACCCGCAGGCGGGTGGGTGCCTCGCTCGACTCCAGGGCGCCCCGGGCGGCCTTCCGCAGCACCTTGAGCATGCGGTACGAGCCCTTGGCGCGGGCCACGGCCGGGGAGTCGTACAGCGTGGCCTCGGCGCCGTCGACGAGTGAGCCGATCGCGCGGATGGCGACCTGGCCCTCCTCGCCGAGGGACGGCAGGACGCCCTCGGTGTACGCGACCAGCAGCGGGGTCGGGGAGACGATCAGGATGCCGCCCGCGTACCGGCGCCGGTCCTGGTAGAGGAGGTAGGCGGCGCGGTGCAGGGCGACGGCCGTCTTGCCCGTGCCGGGGCCGCCCTCGACGTAGGTCACCGAGGCGGCGGGGGCGCGGATGACCAGGTCCTGTTCGGCCTGGATGGAGGCGACGATGTCGCGCATGGTGTGGCTGCGGGCCTGGCCGAGGGCGGCCATGAGGGCGCCATCGCCGATGACGGGCAGTGCCCCTCCGTCGAGGGTGGCCGTCAGCTCGGGGCGCATCAGGTCGTCCTCGACGCCGAGCACCTTGCGGCCCTTGGAGCGGATGACCCGGCGGCGTACGACCCGACCCGGGTCGACCGGGGTCGAGCGGTAGAAGGGGGCGGCCGCCGGGGCCCGCCAGTCGATGACCAGCGGCGCGTACTCCGAGTCCAGGACGCCGATCCGGCCGATGTGGAGGGTCTCGGCGATGTCGGCGGTGTTGTCGGGGCGGACGGCGCCCTCGGCCGGTTCGACGGCGGTGTACGCGCCGTCGGGGCCCTTCTTGCCGTCCTTGCCGAGGAGCAGGTCGATACGGCCGAAGAGGAAGTCCTCGAACTCGTTGTTCAACCGGTTCAGATGGATGCCGGCGCGGAAGACCTGGGCGTCCCGCTCGGCGAGTGCGCCGGGGGTGCCGACCTGGCCGCGCTGGGCCGCGTCGTTCATCAGGAACTCGGCCTCGTGGATCTTCTCCTCGAGGCGCCGGTACACCCGGTCCAGATGTTCCTGTTCGACGCCGATCTCCTTCTCACGTACCGAGTCGTGAGCGGAGTCGAGCGTTTCCTGCTGAACCTGAGCGGCCACCCGGGCCCCCTTCTGACGTGCTGGGCAGCCGTCCACCGTACGCGAAAAGGACCCCGACAGGCTATGCGCCCGACCGGGGTCCCTTCACCACTTGTCTCGATGTGTCATCTCGTGTGTGTCACGCCTTGACCGAGACGAGCTTCTTCCCGCTGAAGGTCAGGACCTCGAAGTGGTCGATCTCGTCCGGGGTGAAGGCGGCGCCGCCGTGGACGTAGAGCGGGTTCCTGGCCTGCTCGGTCTTGGCGCTCTTGATGCCGTAGCCCCACTCCGGGACGGACCAGGAGGTGACCGTCTCGCGCTCGCCGTTCTTGCCGACGGCGATGAGCGAGCACTTCTCCGGGCCCTTGACGTTCTTCAGTTCCAGGACCGCGTGCGTGCCCCAGGCCTTGGACTCCATGCCGACCGTGGCGGTGACCTGGGTGGACGCGTCGGTGCCCGAGACCTTGTCCTTCGCCTTCATGTGCGTGAAGGCGTCCTGGGCCGGGCTGGCGACCAGCGGCTTGTTGTTCGGGTCGTCGTCCCCGCCGCCCGTCGTCGCGAACACGGCCGTCGGGCCGCCGACGATCAGGGCGACACCGGCCGCGAGCATGAAGAAGTTGCGTCGGCTCTTCTTCGCGCGGTGCTGGACGACCTCGCCGACCAGGCGGTCCGCGAGGCCGGTGGTCGGTTTCGCGGACAGGGACTCGCCGATCGCGGGTGTGCCCTGAGCGGCGGGCAGGTCCGCGAGCGCGGCCAGCATCGGTTCCATACCGGCCAGCTCGTCCAGCTGCTGGCCGCACCACTCGCACGTGGCGAGATGCATCTCGAACTGTGTGGCTTCGGCGTCGTCCAGTATCCCGAGGGCGTACGCGCCGACGGTTTCATGGATGTTGTCACCGGAACCTTGGGCTCCTTGCACAGACCCGGGCATTCCCGGACCGTACCCCCCGTAGATGTTGCTCATGCCGTCACCCCGCGCTCCTCTAGAGCCAGCTTCATCGACCGCAGGGCGTAGAACACCCGGGAGCGGACGGTGCCACTGGGGATGCCAAGCGTCTCGGCCGCCTCATTGACCGTACGCCCTTTGAAATAGGTCTCGACCAGGACCTCCCTGTGGGCAGGGGTCAGGTCGTCCAGCGCGTCCGACAGTGTCATCAGCCACAACGCCTTGTCGATCTCGTCCTCCGCGGGGATGACCTCCAGCGGCGACGGGTCGACCTCCTGCGGCCGGGCCTGCCGGCTGCGGTGGCCGTCGATGACGATGCGGCGTGCGACCGTCACCAGCCAGGGGCGTACCGATCCGGTCGCCCGATTGAGCTGACCGGCGTTCTTCCAGGCCCTGATGAGAGTTTCCTGCACAACGTCCTCGGCACGCTGGCGGTCGCCCGCGACCAGACGCAGCACGTACGCGAGCAAGGGTCCAGCGTGCTCGCGGTACAGCGCGCGCATCAGCTCCTCGTCTGGCTCTGAGGGCTGTGATGCGCGATGTCGGGCCCTGTGCGGGCGTTCATCGGCCACAGCGGAATCCTTGCGCACGGCTACCTCCGGTGTCCGGGGGTTCCCCCAGTCGGTCGCTCACATCGGGATACGTAGGTAACCAGTTGTGTGTTCAGAGTTGAGCCACAACTTTCTCGATTCAATGTGGGGAAGGTGGGGCAGGTGAGGGACAAGTGCGTCCATATCCGCGCTTAAACCGGCACGCATGGACGGGAATTGTGAAGACACCCGAGTCGCGATGTGAAAAACAGCACTGCTGCTTCTTTACGGCTACCCGGGGTTTGCCCAACTGCCGGACTGGGTAAGGCCGGTGGGCAAATCCACCCCAACTACGCGCGGGCCAGGGCCGCTCGACGGCGATGGCGGGCCACGCGTTCCCGATTGCCGCAGATTTCACTGGAGCACCAGCGGCGGCGCCGGCCCCGTGAGGTGTCGACGTACACGATGGGGCAGTTGTCGCCCGCGCACTGGCGCAGGCCCGCGCAGGCGGCCGGGTCGGTGAGCAACTCGACGGTGTCGCGGGCGATCAGGGCGAGCAGGGCGGCGCAGTCGGGGACGTGGTCCAGCGCGCGGGTGAGGGTGCCGTCGTCCGTGCGGACGGCTCGGAGGGCCGGGGTGGCGGCTCGGGCCAGCTCGTTGACTCTCGCCAGGGAGATGTCGAAGGGGCGGGAGTCCGGTGTGCGGTCCTGGTCGCCTCGTACCAACTGGCCGATGTGTCCGCGGAGTTCTCTGAAGCCGGTGAGCCAGGGTGGGGTGATGTGGTCGAGGGGGGTGCCGTCGGGGACGAGGCCCGCGGCGGTGATCCAGGTGCGGAGTCTGTCCGGGGTGTCGAGTTGTTCCTCGGGGTGGGTGGTCGCGAGGAAGTCCAGGCAGAGGTGGCCGCAGTCGAAGCGGGGGTCTTGTGCCATGTGCCTGTCACCGCCTTGGGGGGACTGCCGGCGGGGTGCGCCTTGGGGGTACGTACCCCTTACAGTGCCTGGCCGCACCCGGGGGTGGAAGCCTTCGGGAGGCGGCTGGATTCGCTCGCCCCCGCCGCCCCTACCCGTCCCATCCCCAGGGGCTGCGCCCCTTCGACCCCCTGGGGGCGGAGTTCGGGTGCGGGTTCGGTGGGGGCTGGTCGCGCAGTTCCCCGCGCCCCTGAAAAAGCAGGGGCTGCGCTGCCGCGGAACGCGAGCGGA
>NZ_JBEOYO010000055.1:0-42870 GCF_040297125.1 Streptomyces sp. NPDC001868
CACCTTCTTTATTATCACCCCTTCCCCGTGGCGTTTTTCTTTTTTTTTTTTTCTTTTTTTTTTTAAATCGCCGCCCCCCCCCCCCCCCGCGGGGGGGGGGGGCCCCCCCCCGCGGGGGGCCCCCGCCCCTCGCCGTCCAGCCCGGCGACCGCCGCGTGTCGTGTCAGCGCAGCTCCGCCCGGAACGCCACCGGCGTGGTCCCGGTGTGCAGATGGAAGAACTTGGAGAAGTTGGCCGGGTCCGGGAAGCCGACGGCCACGCCGACCCGGCCGATCGGCAGGTCCGTGTGGGCCAGCAGCCGTTTCGCCTCCAGCACGACCCGCTTGTCGATGAAACCCTTGGGCGTCTCGCCGGTCGCGGCGCGGACCGCGCGGACCAGGGTGCGGCGGGAGTAGCCGAGCGCGTCGGCGTACGCGCTGACGCTGTGGTTGGCGGCGAAGCCCCGCTCGACGGCGTCCCGGAACCGGCTGAAGGTGGTGTCGTCGGGCCGGCGCTCCGCCTCGGCCGCGCCGGCGGCGAGATGGGCGAGGCGCAACAGGAAGGCCGTCAGGGAGTGCCTCAGCACGGCGGTGTGGAGGCTGAGCGGCAGCGTGGCGGTGTCGACGTACTCGCGTGCGAGCTGGGCCAACGCGTCGCGCAGGCCCGCCAGTTGGGCCGGATCCGGGCGGAGCAGCGGCGGCAGGTCGTAGCGGTAGAGGCCGGTCGCCTCGACGGTCGCGCGGGGCAGGAAGCCCGGTTGCATGGTGAGGACGGTACCGAGGTACTCGGTCGCGCGTGAGAAGCGATGCACCTGCCCCGGGCGGATCCACAGCAGTTCGCCCGCGCCCACCTCGTACTCGGTGAAGTCGATCATGTGGCGCACCGGGCCGCCGTCGAACAGCATCACGACGTGGAAGTCGATGCGGTGGACCCCGTCCAGGGGTATGTCCGCCTGCCAGGGCCCGCGATCGTCCATCGGGCCGACCTGCATACCGACACCGGAGAGGCTGCGGTCCACGGGGAACGGGAAGGTCTTGATCCGGTCGCCGTCCGGGAAGTCTCTGTCCGTCATGTCCTCGCCGCCGCGTCGTGTCCGTGTCCCAGTTTCACCGAAGGCTGGCACACCACGACCTGGCCCGACAAAAGTCAGACTTTTACTTTTGAAGACGCCAGACTGAATCCGCCGTCTCCATCGAGGACTTCTTGAAGATGAACTGGACAGAACTCGACCGGCGCGCCGTCGACACCGCCCGACTGCTGGCCGCCGACGCCGTGCAGAAAGTCGGCAACGGCCATCCGGGAACGGCGATGAGCCTCGCGCCCGCCGCGTACACGCTCTTTCAGAAGGTGATGCGTCACGATCCCGCCGACCCCGAGTGGACCGGCCGCGACCGCTTCGTCCTCTCCCCCGGCCACACCTCGCTGACCCTCTACACGCAGCTCTATCTCGCCGGGTACGAGCTGGAGCTGGACGATCTGAAGGCGTTCCGGACGCACGGTTCGAAGACACCGGGCCACCCCGAGTACGGGCACACGGCCGGTGTGGAGACCACCACCGGTCCGCTGGGCCAGGGTGTCGCCAACGCCGTCGGCATGGCGATGGCCGCCCGCTACGAGCGCGGTCTGTTCGACCCGGAGGCCGCGGAGGGCCGGTCCCCGTTCGACCACACCGTCTGGGCGATCGTCTCCGACGGCGATCTGGAGGAGGGCATCTCCGCCGAGGCCTCGTCGCTGGCGGGCCATCAGAAGCTCGGCAACCTGGTCTTCCTGTACGACGACAACCACATCTCCATCGAGGGCGACACGGCCACCGCGTTCTCCGAGGACGTGCTGAAGCGGTACGAGGCGTACGGCTGGCATGTGCAGCGGATCGAACCCGCGTTCAACGGCAACGTCGATGTGCACGCCCTGTACGACGCGCTGCTGGCCGCGCGGGAGGAGACCTCACGCCCCTCGATCATCGCGATGCGCACGATCATCGCCTGGCCGGCCCCGAACGCGCAGAACACCGAGGCCGCGCACGGCTCGGCGCTGGGCGAGGACGAGGTCGCGGCCACCAAGCGGGTCCTGGGCTTCGACCCGGACAGGACCTTCGACGTCGCCGACGACGTGCTCGCGCACACCCGCCGGGCGCTCGACCGGGGCGCCGAGGCGCACGCCGCCTGGGACAGGCGGATCGACGAGTGGCGCGCCGCCTCCCCCGAACGGGCCGGGCTCTTCGACCGGGTGGTCGCGGGCCGGCTGCCCGAGGGCTGGGAGGAGGCGCTGCCCGTGTTCGAGGAGGGCGCGTCGGTGGCGACCCGGGCGGCGTCCGGCAAGGTGCTCCAGGCGCTGGGCGCGGTGATACCCGAGCTGTGGGGCGGCTCCGCCGACCTCGCCGGTTCGAACAACACCACCATCGACAGGACGTCGTCCTTCCTCCCGGCGGGCAATCCGCTCCCGGAGGCCGACCCGTACGGCCGCACCGTCCACTTCGGCATCCGCGAGCACTCCATGGCCGCCGAGATGAACGGCATCGCGCTGCACGGCAACACCCGTATCTACGGCGGCACGTTCCTGGTGTTCTCCGACTACATGCGCAACGCCGTCCGGCTGTCCGCGCTGATGCAGCTCCCGGTGACGTATGTCTGGACGCACGACTCCATCGGTCTCGGCGAGGACGGCCCCACCCATCAGCCGGTGGAACACCTGGCCTCCCTGCGGGCCATACCCGGGCTGAACCTCGTCCGCCCGGCCGACGCCAACGAGACGGCGGTCGCCTGGGCGGAGATCCTGAAGCGGCACGCCACGAACCCGGCCCCGCACGGGCTGGCCCTCACCCGCCAGGGCGTGCCGACGTACGCGCCCAACTCCGGGGCCGCGAAGGGTGGTTACGTCCTGCGGGAGTCCTCGACCGCGACTCCGGACGTGATCCTGATCGCCACCGGCTCCGAGGTGCAGCTCGCCGTCGCCGCGCGGGAGCGCCTGGAGGCCGGGGGGACCGGGACGCGGGTGGTTTCGATGCCGTCGGTGGAGTGGTTCGAGGAACAGCCGCGCGCATACCGCGAGAGCGTGCTGCCGCCGTCCGTGCGGGCCCGCGTGGCGGTCGAGGCGGGGATCGGTCTGACCTGGTACCGCTACGTCGGTGACCACGGCCGCATCGTCTCCCTCGAACACTTCGGCGCCTCCGCCGATGCCAGGACCCTGTTCGCCGCGTACGGCTTCACCCCCGAGAACGTCGTCGCCGCCGCCGAGGAATCACTCCTCTCCGTACGCGGCTGACACGAGCGCCTGAAGGAAGATGATCACCGTGACCACCGAAGCGACCACGGCAGGACCCGCTGGATGTGCCGGACGTGCCGGACGTGAGGGCGAAGCCTCGAACAGCGAAGGAGTTGATGGGGAATGACCGCCGAGTGGCTCAACCCGCTCCGGGACGCGGGCGACCGCCGGCTCCCGAAGATCGCGGGCCCGTCCGGGCTCGTCATCTTCGGGGTGACCGGTGACCTGTCCCGCAAGAAGCTGATGCCGGCCGTGTACGACCTGGCCAACCGGGGTCTGCTGCCGCCGGGTTTCTCGCTGGTGGGGTTCGCGCGCCGGGACTGGGAGGACGAGGACTTCGCGCAGATCGTGCACGACGCGGTCCGCGAGCACGCCCGCACCGAGTTCCGTGAGGAGGTCTGGCAGCAGCTCGCCGAGGGGATGCGGTTCATCCCGGGCGACTTCGGCGACGACGCGGCGTTCGAGCGGCTCCGCGAGGCCGTCGAGGAACTGGACGGCTCCCGGGGCACGGGCGGCAACTTCGCGTTCTATCTCTCCGTGCCGCCCTCGATGTTCCCGAAGGTCGTCAAGCAGCTCAAGAAGCACGGGCTCGCCCATCCGCCCGAGGGGTCCTGGCGGCGCGCGGTCATCGAGAAGCCGTTCGGCCACGACCTGGCCAGCGCCCGCGAGCTGAACGCGGTCCTGCACGACGTGTTCGACCCCGAGCAGGTCTTCCGCATCGACCACTACCTCGGCAAGGAGACCGTCCAGAACATCCTGGCGCTCCGCTTCGCCAACCAGATGTACGAGCCCATCTGGAACCGGTCCTTCGTCGACCACGTCCAGATCACGATGGCCGAGGACATCGGCATCGGCGGCCGGGCCGGGTACTACGACGGGATCGGCTCGGCCCGTGACGTCATCCAGAACCACCTGCTCCAACTGCTGGCCCTGACCGCCATGGAGGAACCGGCGGCGTTCGACGCGGAGTCGCTGCTGACGGAGAAGCTGAAGGCGCTCAAGGCCGTGCGGCTGCCGGACGATCTGGGCCTGCACACCGTGCGCGGCCAGTACGCGGGCGGCTGGCAGGGCGGCGAGCAGGTGCTCGGCTATCTGGAGGAGGAGGGCATCGACCGTTCCTCGACGACGGACACGTACGCGGCGGTCAAGGTGGGCATCGACAACCGCCGCTGGGCGGGCGTCCCCTTCTATCTGCGGACGGGCAAGCGCCTGGGCCGCCGGGTCACCGAGATCGCGGTCGTCTTCCAGCGCGCCCCGCACTCCCCGTTCGACTCCACCGCCACCGAGGAACTGGGCCAGAACGCGATCGTCATCCGGGTGCAACCGGACGAGGGGATGACCGTCCGCTTCGGTTCGAAGGTGCCGGGTACCTCGATGGAGATCCGGGACGTCACCATGGACTTCGCGTACGGCGAGTCGTTCACGGAGTCCAGCCCGGAGGCGTACGAACGGCTGATCCTGGATGTGCTGCTCGGCGACGCCAACCTCTTCCCCCGCCATCAGGAGGTGGAGGAGTCCTGGAAGATCCTCGACCCGATCGAGGAGTACTGGGCCAAGCACGGCAGGCCCGCGCAGTACGCCTCGGGCGGTTGGGGACCCGAGGAAGCGGACGAGATGCTCGCACGAGACGGACGGAGCTGGCGCAGGCCATGAAGATCGACCTGAGCGACACCACGGCAAGCAAGATCAACAAGGCCCTGGTGCAGGGCCGCCGGGCCATCGGCACACCCGCCGTGGGCATGGTCCTCACGATGGTGATCGTGACGGACGAGGAGAACGCCTACGACTCGATCAAGGCGGCCGAGGAAGCCTCGCACGAGCACCCCTCACGCACCCTGGTCGTCATCAAGCGGCACGCCCGCACCCCGAAGGACCGCACCAAGTCGCACCTGGACGCCGAGGTACGCGTCGGCGCCGACGCGGGCACCGGCGAGACGGTCGTCCTGCGGACGTACGGCGAGGTGTCCGACCACGCAGACTCCGTGGTCCTGCCGCTGCTGCTGCCGGACGCGCCGGTGGTCGTCTGGTGGCCGGTGGACGCGCCGGAGAACCCGGCGAAGGACCCGCTGGGCGCGCTCGCGCAGCGCCGGATCACCGACATGTACGCCGTGGAGTCCCCGCTCGCCGCGCTCGAACAGCGGAGCGCCTCCTACACCCCCGGGGACACCGACCTCGCGTGGACCCGGCTGACGCCGTGGCGTTCGATGCTGGCGGCCGCCCTCGACCAGGCCAAGGAGACCATCACCTCGGCCGCCGTGGAGAGCGAGGCCGACAACCCGAGCGCCGAGCTGCTGGCCCGCTGGCTGGAGGCCCGTCTCGGTGTCTCCGTCGAGCGCGTCCTGACCGCCGGGCCGGTCGTGACGGGGGTGCGCCTCGGCACCGCGAAGGGCGATGTCGTCATCGACCGCCCAGAGGGCCCGCTCGCCACGCTCACCCTGCCGGGCCAGCCGTCCCGCACCCTCGCCCTGAAGGTGCGCGCCACCTCGGAGCTGATCGCCGAGGAACTGCGGCGCCTGGACGCCGACGAGATGTACGCGGTCGCCCTGCGCGGCGGCGACCGGCCTGCCCCTGCCTCTGACGCACAGAAGGAAGCGCACTGACATGACAGCGATGCAGCTGGGCCTGATCGGTCTCGGCAAGATGGGCGGCAACATGCGCGAGCGGATCCGCCGCGCCGGCCACACCGTCGTCGGCTACGACCGTAACCCCGATGTCTCCGACGTGGGCAGCCTGGCCGAACTGGTCGAGGGCCTCGACGCGCCGCGTACGGTCTGGGTGATGGTCCCCGCGGGCGGTGCCACCCAGTCCGTGGTCGACGAACTCGGGGGGCTGCTCTCGCCCGGCGACACCGTCGTCGACGGCGGCAACTCCCGCTGGACGGACGACGAGAAGCACGCGGCCGAGCTGGGCGCGAAGGGCATCGGCTTCGTCGACGCCGGTGTCTCCGGTGGCGTGTGGGGCCTGGAGAACGGCTACGCCCTGATGGTCGGCGGCGACAAGGAGCATGTCGAGCGGCTCCAGCCGATCTTCGAGGCGCTCAAGCCGGAGGGGCCGTACGGCTATGTCCACGCCGGCAAGGTCGGTGCGGGGCACTTCTCCAAGATGGTTCACAACGGCATCGAGTACGCCATGATGCAGGCGTACGCCGAGGGCTGGGAGCTGCTGGAGAAGGTCGAGTCGGTCGACAGCGTCCGCGAGGTGTTCCGGTCCTGGCAGGACGGCACCGTCATCCGCTCCTGGCTGCTCGACCTGGCGGTGAACGCGCTCGACCAGGACGAGCACCTGGACAAGCTGCGCGGCTACGCCGAGGACTCGGGTGAGGGCCGCTGGACGGTGGAGGCCGCGATCGACCACGCGGTGCCGCTCCCGGCGATCACCGCGTCCCTGTTCACCCGGTTCGCCTCCCGGCAGGACGACTCGCCGCAGATGAAGATGATCGCGGCGCTGCGGAACCAGTTCGGCGGACACGCGGTGGAATCGACGAAGTAGGCGGCGCGGGTGTCTGGGGGCTGCCGCCCCCAGACACCCGCCGGGGGTGAGGGGTGCCTTCTGTTCATGGCTCCCCGCGGCCGCTTCGTGGCTTGTCGCGCGGTTCCCCGCGCCCCTTCGGGGGCGCCCGCGACATGACGCAATGTGATATTCACCCGCATTATCGTCAGATGTGTACATGGCGTGAACTGTCGCTGTGGCCGGAACCCTTCCGCCGGTAGCGTGCGGCCCCTGTCCCGTATGCAGCGCGTGCGCATGAGTGCGTGTGCGTACGCAGCGCGTCCGTCAGGGGGAAACGGCGATGGCCGAGACAGGGCAGCACGGTCAGCGGTACGAACGGTACGACGGGGGCAGCCCCGAGGCCGAGCGGCTCGTGTTCGAGCGGTTGGCGCGGGAGCTGATGGAGGTCCAGGTCAGGAACCGGCGGGCCGGGGGCGGTGACATCGCGCGGGCGTTCCACGCGAAGGCTCCGCTGGGCGTGGAGAACGCGCGGCTGCGGTTCCACGACGATCTGCCGGTGGCGCTGCGGGTGGGCTTCGCGCGGCCGGGGGCCGACTATCCGGCGGTGGTCCGGCTGTCCAACGCGAGCGGTATCCGGCAGGGCGACGGCTCGCCGGACCTGCGGGGCGCGGCGGTGCGGGTGCGGGTGGCGGAGGGCGTGAGCCATGACCTGCTGGCCACCAGCTATCCGGTGTCGCACGCGCGTGACGCGCGGGAGTTCGTGGCGTTCGCCAAAGCCATGGCGGGGGCGCGGAGTCCGCTGCGGAAGGCGTTCGGGCTGTTCGTGAAGCTGCCGTTGGCGGTGGGGCTCGGGACGGCGACGCGGATGCGGCGCAATGTGCGGGCGGCCACCCGACGGACCGTCAACTCCCTAGCCAATGAGACGTATTGGAGCCGTGGCGCCATCCTGTGGGGCGAGGCAGGGCCCGTCCGCTATCTGCTGCGGCCCGCGCCCGGCACACCGACGGCGGCCGAACCCGACCGCCGGGACCCCGACTTTCTCCACCGTGAGCTGGCGCGACGGCTCGGGCAGGCGGACATCGCGTTCGACCTGTGTGTGCAGCGCTACGTGGACGAGCGGCGCACACCGATCGAGGACGCGTCGGTGGAGTGGAAGGACGCGGTGGCACCGGCGGTGCCGATCGCCCGGCTCACCGTTCCGGCGCAGGACCTGGACGGCGCCGAGGCACGGGCGGCGGCACGGCGCGTCGAGGAGCTGACCTTCAACCCCTGGTACACGACGGATGATTTCCGGCCATTGGGCAATATCAACCGGGCGCGGAAGGCGGGGTACCGGTCAAGCGGCGCACACCGTCTCGGGCTGCGCTTCGTCACCCCGGAGCCCTTGCGCAACAGACTGCTCGCCCGCCCCGTGGGTGCCGTCCTCGGGCTGCTGAACCGTGTCGTGCCGTGGCACCGGCTGCCGTTGTCGCTGAGCCTGCTGAACCTGATGTTCCTGCGGAAGGTGCTGCGCCGGCTGAACCTGATCGACACCGAGGTGCGCGAGGCCCCGCCCAAGGCCCAGCCCGCGCCGGAGCCGGTCCCGGAGCGGCTGCGCACGGAACGGTCGTACGACGGGACGTACAACGATCTGTCGGATCCGGCGATGGGCGCGGTGGGCGCCGCCTTCGGCCGGAACCTGAAGCCGGACTACCGGCCGGACACCTTCGACACCCCGAACCCGGTCACGGTCAGCAGGCAGCTGCTGTACCGGGAGAGCTTCGTGCCGGCGACTTCGCTCAATGTGCTGGCGGCGGCGTGGATCCAGTTCCAGGTGCACGACTGGGTCAACCACCGGCGGTACAGGACCGGTGACCGCAGTGTGGAGGTGCCACTGCCGCCCGGCTTCGACGGCGGCTGGCAGAACGTGCCGGGCGGGCCGACGGAGCGGGTGATGCGGTTCGCGGAGAACGAGGGCGTCGAAGTGCCCGGCCGCCCGCCGATCCTGTTCGCCAACTCCGCCTCGCACTGGTGGGACGGCTCCGAGGTGTACGGCGAGAACGAGAAGACCGCGCGCTTTCTGCGCGAGCCGGGCGGCGGCGCGAAACTCCGCCTGGAGGACGGCCACTTGCCGGGCAGCCCGAACGGCATCCCGCTCACCGGGTTCAACGAGAGCTGGTGGATGGGGCTCAGCTCGCTGCACACACTGTTCGCGCGGGAGCACAACGCCGTGTGCGACGCGCTGCGCGCCGAGTACCCGTCGATGAGCGAGGAGAGGATCTACCACACGGCCCGGCTCGTGGTGTCCGCGCTGATCGCGAAGATCCACACCGTGGAGTGGACCCCGGCGATCCTCGCCACCGAGGCGATCGATCTCGCGCTGCGCACCAACTGGTCGGGCCCGCCCAGGAAATGGCTCAACCAGCTGGGCCTGTGGCTGTTCGAGGCGCACTCGCTGACCGGCATCCCGAAGACGCTCCCGGACCACCACGCGGCGCCGTACTCGCTGACCGAGGACTTCACGACCGTCTACCGCATGCATCCGCTGATCCCGGACGACTACGAGCTGCGGGAGCACCAGTTCGGGCGGCGGCTGGAGACCGTGGGGTTCATGGACATCCAGGGCGGGGCCGCCGAGGCGCAGATCCGCAAGACGGGGCTCGCGAACGCGCTGTACTCGTTCGGTATCGCCCACCCCGGCGCGATCACGCTGCACAACTTCCCGCGCTCGCTGCAACGCTTCGAGCGCGACGGGGAGATCGTCGACCTGTCGGTCGTCGACCTCGTCCGGACCCGCAGGCGGGGCGTGCCGCGCTACAACGACTTCCGGGCCGGGCTGCACCGGGGGCGGATCCGTTCCTTCGAGGAGCTGACCGAGAACCCCGAGACACTGGCGCGGCTGAAGGACGTCTACCGGGACGTCGACGAGATCGACACGGTGGTCGGACTGTTCGCGGAGAACCCGCCGGAGGGCTTCGGGTTCAGCGACACCGCGTTCCGCGTCTTCATCCTGATGGCCAGCCGGCGCCTGCAGAGCGACCGGTTCCTGACCGTCGACTACCGGCCGGAGGTCTACACCCCGCTCGGCATCGACTGGGTCGAGAAGGGCGGCATGAACTCCGTCGTCCTGCGCCACTGCCCGGAGCTGGCACCGCTCCTGCCGCGCGACGCGAGCGCGTTCGCGCCGTGGCGGACGGTACGCGAGACCGGCAACGGCGGCACCGGTACCGGCAACGGGGGCGGCGGGGGCACCGGTGCCGGCAGCGGGGGCGCGGGCGACGGCGGTACGGACACCAGCCGTCCGAACGACAGCGGCACGAGCAACAGCCGTACGAGCGACGGCGGTTCACCATGACGCCGTGACACACGACCCGGGGTGTGGCATGCCCCGGGTCCGAACGACAACGGGGGAAAGCGCATGACGTTCACCGACAACCAGTCCGAGCTGCCCGGAGGCGGGGACCTGTCCGCGGCGGTCGGAGCCGGCGAGCACCTGGCGGTGCAGGAGCCGCCGGGCATCGCCGGTGCCACCACCCACCCGGGGCTCGCCGATCTCTTCGGGCGCCCACTGCTGCGGACCGTGTGGCGGCGCCGTACGCACCGGGTGAGCCGGGGCGCCAAGGTGTCCGCCGGGACCATGACCTACACGTCCCGCAACCCGGTGCAGCCGCTCTCCGAGCTGGAGGAGGCGGTGCTGATCGCGATCACCGGCACCACGGGGCTCACCATGCCCGACCGGCCCTTCGAGGACCCGGACAACGGCACACCCATCATGTCCAAGCCCAACCTGACGATGGCGGGCCGCACCGCCGGAAGCCCGGACAACGCCCAGGGCACCCACTTCTTCCTGGTCAACGACTCGGGCACGTACTTCCTGCGCAGGCTGCCGCCCGCGCCGGACGAGCCGTTCGACGCCGAGACCCTGGTGGCCCGGGCGCGCCGGGCGAAGGTGAAGGTCCTGGACCACCGCCTCGACGTCGCGCCGGGCAAGCGGGACTTCCCGGCGTACCTGGACTCGAACCGCTTCCTGTCCAACCTCCCCGGAACGACCTTGCTGTTCCCGGTAGTTGACCTCTCCCACCAGTACGTGAACGCGCTGATGTATCTGCTCACGCAGCCGGACGGCGCCCGCCCCACCCTCGTGGACGACCGCAACTTCTACCGTCCCGCCGGGGTCAAGAAGTGGGTGAAGAGCGGCTTCCTGAACGGGGATCTGAAGCTGCCCCTCGGCGCGCTCGGCCCGATGCGCGCCCAGATCGAGGCGGACCTGCTGCTGCAGAACCTGATGCTCACGGCCGAGGCCATGGGGCTCGGCGCCTGGATCCACGCCACCATCAACCCGCAGATCGCCCTCGGCGACCCGAAGTTCTCCCGGGCGTACGGCAGGATGCTCGGCTTCGACTTCGTCACCCCGCGCTGGCGCCCCGCCGACATCTGGCGCTGGCACATCCCGCTGCCGAAGTACGCCCAGGTGCGCTCGCACCCGGTCCGGCTCCCCTCCCCCGACGGCGGCGCCCCGCTGATCGCCGCCGCCTGCCCGCCGATGTTCGGGAGCATGTCGGAGGCCGTGGAGACGATCGTCCAGGAGAAGTTCGGCCGCAACGGCGTCTACACCGACCGGGACGTCTTCGCCCGGATCTACCGGGAGGACTACGGGCAGCGCTATCTCACCGAGGCCAGCGAGTACGAGGAGCGGGTGATCGACTGCGCCCGTGACATCTGCGAGTACATCCTCCGCACCCACGGCCGCTTCCCGGCCCACACGGACGCCATCCATGTCCCGGGCGTGTGGCTCCAGGTCCATCACGTGGAGAACGAGTACTACGAGCGGTTCTTCACGAACGGTCTCACGGACGCGCACCGGGCCCACGACGAGGCCTGGGCCCACTAGCCGGCCGGGCGGGTCGACCAGACGTGGACCGGGATCCGGCCGCCGGGGCGCGGCCGGATCCCGGTTGTTGACAGCTACAAGCGTTTCGGGTGAGAGTCCCGAGTGATGATGATCAACGATCTGACGGCGGCCGAACGACGGGTGTGGGAGGCCTTTCCGCTGGGCGCGGCGGTGGACTTCACGACCGCCGAGGACGACGCCACCACCGACGGCGCCGGGTGGGGCCCCGAGCGGACCGTACGGGCGCGGGTGCTGCGGGCGTTGCTGCTCACCGCGCCCCAGGCGGAGGGCGAGATCGCCGCACTCAAGATCTCGGGCGCGTGGATCACCGGCGGACTGGATCTGAAGTACGCGACGGTGGACAGCGTCGTCCGGCTGAGCGCGTGCCACTTCGACGAGGTCCCCGACTTCTCGGGCGCGCAGTTCACCTACGTCAATCTGACCAAGTCGGTGCTGCCCGGACTGCGTTCGGCCCGGATGCGGGTCGACGGGGGGCTGCGGTTGACGGAGTGCCGGTTCCGGGGGCCGGTGAAGCTCACCGGGGCGCAGATCTCCGGGACCCTCTTCATGGAGCGGGCCGAGTTCACCGCGCCGGACAACGAGCCCGCGCTACGGCTCAATCAGGCCGAGATCGGTGAGGAGTTGTGCGCTCCCGGCCTGCGCGCGGACGGCGAGGTCCAGCTCGGCGGCGCGCATGTCGCCGGCGCGGTCGACCTGAAACGCGCACGCCTGCACCGGCCGGGCGGCATCGCCCTCGGCGCGTCGGCACTCGCCACCGAGTCCGATGTCGTGCTGCGGCACGCCGACGTACGCGGCCGGGTCGAGCTGCGCGGTGCCCGGGTGGGCGGCTGGCTGGACCTGTCGTACGCCCGGCTGTCGAACCCCGGGGGTACGGCGCTGCGCGTGAGCAGCTCCGTCATCAGTGAACTGTGGCTGCGCAAAGGCCCGGCGGTGGAGGGCGTCCTCAATCTGCGCCGCGCCCAGATAGAGGTGCTGTTCGTGGAGCCGGACATGCTGCCGGAGCAGGTCCTTCTGAACAGCCTCACCTACACCTCCCTCATCCCGCACGAGCCCGCCCAGCGACGGCTCCCCATGCTGGAGAGCGACGGCGAGACGTATCTGCCGTACTCCTACGAGCAGTTGACCACCGCCTACCGCAGGATCGGCGACGAGGACGCGGCGCGGCGGGTCCAGCTCGCCAAGCAGCGCCGCCATCGCGCCACGCTCAGCTGGTACGGGCGGCTCTGGGGCTATGCCCAGGACGCCACCGTCGGCTACGGCTTCCGCCCCCTGCGCGCGGCCGTCTGGCTGCTGTCGTTGATGGCGGTGGGCTCGGTGGCGTACAAGGTGCACCCGCCGAGCCCCCTCAAGGCGGACGAGGCCCCGGACTTCAACCCGGTCTTCTACACCCTCGACCTGCTCCTCCCGATCATCGACTTCGGGCAGGAGCGGGCCTACGCGCCCGACGACTGGTCGCAGTGGCTGTCGTACGTGCTCGTCATCACCGGCTGGATCCTGGCGACGACGGTCGTCACGGGTGTGACGCGTACGGTCAGCCGCCAGTGACCTCCCTCACCTGCCCGGCCGTTGGACATGCTGGGCGGCCAGCCGCACCGGCGCGTTCTGTGCGCCGTAGCCCTTGTACCCGCCGTCCCGCTGGACGAGTTCGAAGAAGACGCGGCCGACCGTCTCGGTGTAGCAGTGGCGGAACTCGCCGTCCTCGTCACGGTCGTAGAGGACACCGAGTTCGCGGTACGTCTCCAGCTCGCCCTCGGCGAACTCGAACCGTGCGGCCAGGTCGTCGTAGTAGTTCGCGGGGACGGCGAGCAGCCGGCCCCCGGCCGTACGGTAGGCACGGGCCGCGGCGACGACGTCGTCCGTGGTGAGGGCGAGGTGCTGGGCGCGCGCGGTGTCGTCGGTCGGGGCGGGGCCGACGCTGAGGGCGATCCGGACGCTGCCGTCCGCGTTGGTCACCGGCCGGCTGCGGAACAGCCCGTAGGGGTCGGCGACGTCGACGCTCTCGCAGGCGTGCAGGCCGAGGACGGTGCGGTGGAAGAGGGCCGCCTCGTCGAACTGGTGCCAGGGCTGGGTCAGCGCGAGGTGGTCGACGCGGTGGACGTGGCCCGCGGCCTCCGGGTGCGCGACGGGCCGGAAGTCCGCGGTCCAGCTGGGGAGTTCGGGTCGGTCCGTCGCGCAGAAGAAGAGTTCCGTGCCGTCGGGCGCGGCCACCGCGTCCAGCGGTGCGTCCTCGGCGGCCCGGCGGCGCGGCAGCACCGGGGCGAGCAGGGCCTCGGCGCGGCGGGCGGCGCCGGCGGGGTCCGGTGACTCCAGCCCGATCGCGGCGAGCTGGGTGCCGTCGCGCCGCGCGGCCGGGCCGGTGTTGACCAGTACCCGCGCCTCGCCCTGCTGCCAGAGGTCCACCGGCTTGCTGCGGTGCCGGGCGGTCCGGGCGAAGCCGAGCGCGCCGAGCAGCGCGCCCACCGGTTCCGCGTCGGGTGTGACCAGTTCGGCGAAGGCGACACCCGTGGGCACCACCCGCTCCGGCAGCGCGGCGATACCGGCCGACTCCTGGAGCATCAGCAGCGAGCGGTGGGCGTCCACGGCGGTGGGGCCCGCCTCGGCCTGCCGGAAGACGTCGTTGAACACCTCCAGCGACAGCGGCCCGTCGTATCCGGCGGCCATGACGTGCTTGACCAGCCCCGTGACATCGAAGCCGCCCTGCCCCGGGAAGCACCGGTAGTGGCGGCTCCACTGCAGCACGTCCATCGCCATCAGCGGCGCGTCGGCGAGCTGGAGGAAGAAGATCTTGTCACCGGGGATGTCCTCGATGCCCTTGGGATCGGAGCCCCGGGCCAGGATGTGGAAGCTGTCCAGACAGGTCCCGAGCGCCGGGTGGTCGGCGGCCTCCACGATGCGCCACGCATGGTCGTACGTACTGACGTGCCGCCCCCAGGCCAGCGCCTCGTACGCGACCCGAATGCCGAACTCCTGTGCCAGCTCGGCAAGTTGGCGCAGGTGATACGCGGCGAGCGCGTCGTCGTCCTCGGCGAGCGGATGCACGCTGGAGCAGACGAGCACCGTGTCGCAGCCGAGCCGCGCCATCACCTCGAACTTGTGCCGGGCCCGCCGCAGATTCCGGTCGAACACCTCCGCCGGCACGGCCTCGATGTCCCGCATCGGCTGATAGAGATCGACACTCAGCCCGAGATCCGCGCAGCGGGCCCTGATCTCCTCGGGCGTGAGCGGACTGGCCAACAGATCGTTCTCGAAGATCTCCACCCCGTCGAACCCGGCCCGCGAGGCAGCGGTGAGCTTCTCGGTGAGGGACCCGCTGAGGGAGACGGTGGCGATGGACGTACGCATGGGGAACTCCTTAGAACGAGGGTCGCGCCCCGCCCCTCAAGGGGCGCGGGGAACTGCGCGACCAGCCACGGACTACCCGCAGCCGACATCCGGCCGCCCAGCCCGAACGGCGCTTAGTTACGGACACCCGCGACCCCGGCCAACTCACCGATGTCGGCCAACATCCGCGAAGCGTCGGGCTCACGCCCGGTGAACAACCGAAACGCGTCGACGGCCTGGAAAACCGCCATCCCTCCCCCATCGAGCGTGGCGCAGCCAACCCCCCGGGCCGCCCGCAACAGCTCCGTCTCCAGCGGCCGGTACACCACCTCCGCCACCCACAGCCCGGGCCGCAGCAACTCCGCCGCGAACGGCAGCCCGGGATGCGCGGCCATCCCGGTGGGCGTCGCGTGCACGACCCCGTCGGCCGCCCCCAGCAGCGCCGGCAGCGCGTCCGGTGTCGCCGCGGCGGCCCGGCCGGGGCCGAAGTGCCGGTTGAGGGAGGTGGCGAGGTCGGTGGCCCGGTCGGGCATCGCGTCGACGACGGTGACATGCTCCGCTCCGAGGGTGAGCGTGGCGTGGGCGACGGCCGCGCCCGCGCCTCCGGCGCCCAGCTGCACCACCTTCTCCAGCGGGGCGTCGGGCAGGCCGCGGGCGAAGGACGCGGCGAACCCGGTGACGTCCGTGTTGTGGCCGACGGCGCGGCCGTCCTCGAAGACGACGGTGTTGACCGCGCCGAGCGCGGCGGCCTGCGGGGCGAGCCCGTCGAGGTGCTCGATCACGAGCTGCTTGCACGGGTGGGTGATGTTCAGCCCGTCGAAGCCCAGGTCACGGGCGGCCCGCACCAGGTCGCCGACCGCCTCCGGCCCGACGCCGAGGTCGTCGATGTCGATCAGCCGGTACACATAGCGCAGCCCCTGCCGGTCGGCCTCCCGCTCATGCAGGGCGGGGCTGAGGGAGGGGCCGATTCCGGAGCCGATGAGACCGACGAGATACGAGTCCCGTGCGGAGACGGGGTTCGAGACCTTGGGCACGGCGGGGCCTCCTGAGCGGCTCACTAATGTACGAACTAGTACGTTAGTCATAGCAGCCGAGATCAGGGATGGGAAGACCTCTTCTACAATCGCGGACACTGGCCCCTTGCCCGAAGGAACGCGATGACCAGCGTCGAAGAACCGGCACGACCGAACGGGCGCCTCCGTGACGCCGCCCGCACCAAGGCCGAGATCCTCGACGTCGCGACCAAGGAGTTCGCCCGCAGCGGGTTCGCCGGTGCCCGGGTCGACGAGATCGCCGCCCGGACCCGCACCACGAAGCGGATGATCTACTACTACTTCGGCGGCAAGGAGCAGCTGTTCACCGCAGTGCTGGAGCGGGCGTACTCCGTGATCCGGCAGACGGAGCAGGAGCTGGACGTCGAGCATCTGGACCCGGTCGCGGCCATCCGGCGGCTCGCCGAGGTGACGTTCGACCACCATGAGGCGCACCCCGACTTCATCCGTCTGGTGAGCATCGAGAACATCCACGAGGCCGAGCACATCGCCTCCTCCGAGATGCTCGGCAGGATCGGCTCGCCCGCGCTGGACGTGATCCGCCGGATCCTGGAGTCGGGCCAGAAGTCGGGCCTGTTCACGGCCGATGTCGACGCGGTCGACCTGCACGCGATGATCAGCGCCTTCTGCTTCTTCCGCGTCGCCAACCGGCACACCTTCGGCGCCCTCTTCGGCCGCGACCTGATCGACCCCGGCCGGCGCGACCACTACCGCCAGATGCTCGGCGACCTGGTGATCGCCTACCTGACGGCGGACCGCGCGACGGACTGAGGCCGCTCACCTCAGGGGCAAGATCCTTCGACCTGACCTCTTGACACTCGGGAAACGTCGGCGCAACATCCGTAGCCAACCGCTACTAACTATCCAGTGCGTTAATTAGCCGGGCAGCACCCGGCGCGGCCGCCCCGCCACCCCCAGGGATCCGGCACCCCTCCCCCCAGCAGCACCCCGTATCTCTCTGCCTCCCTCCGCTTCACTCCACCTAGGGTGGAGATCCCTCGAAGGAGCACCGCCGTGTCCGTCCCCGCCGCACCTCCCGGCCAGCCCAGAAAGGCCGCCACGGCCGCCTGGATCGGCAGCGCCCTGGAGTACTACGACTTCTTCATCTACGGCAGCGCCGCCGCACTGATCTTCCCGACGGTCTTCTTCGACGAGTCCGACCCGGCCACCGCGACCCTGCTGTCGCTGGGCACCTTCGGTGTCGCGTACGCGGCGCGACCGATCGGCGCGCTGTTCCTCGGGCACTTCGGCGACCGTCTGGGCCGTAAGAAGATCATGGTCTTCACGCTGATCCTGATGGGTGTGTCGACGTTCCTGATCGGCTGCCTGCCCACCCGCGACCAGGTCGGCACGCTCGCCCCGGTCCTGCTGGTGCTCTGCCGTGTCCTCCAGGGCATCTCGGCGGCCGGTGAGCAGGCGAGCGCGAACTCCATGACGCTGGAACACGCGCCCTCGGACCGGCGCGGCTTCTTCACCAGCTTCACCCTGAGCGGCACCCAGGGCGGGCAGCTGCTCGCCACCCTGGTCTTCATCCCGATCGCCGCGCTCCCCGAGGACCAGCTGCTCTCCTGGGGCTGGCGCGTCCCGTTCTGGATGAGCATCGCGGTCGCCGTCGTCGGCTATGTCATCCGCCGCACGCTGGAGGAGACCCCGGCCTTCACCCAGCAGACCCAGTCCGAGGGCGTCGCCAAGCTGCCGCTGGCCATCCTCCTGCGCGAGCACTGGGCCGACGTGCTGCGGGTGATCGCGGGCGCGCTGGTCGCCTCGGTCTCCACGATCTTCACCGTGTGGGCGCTGGCGTACGGCACGAGCGAGTCGGTGGGCCTGTCCCGTTCGTCCATGCTGTGGGTGGGCGCGCTCGCCAACCTGGTCGCGCTCGCCGCGATCCCGCTGTGGGCCACGCTCTCCGACCGCATCGGCCGCCGCCCGGTGTTCCTGATCGGCGCGGCCGGCAGCGCGGTGATGATGTTCGTCTACCTGTGGGCGATCTCCACCGGCGCCTACCCGCTGATCCTGGTCCTCGGCATCGTCACCTTCGGTGTCGTCTACAGCGCCGCGAACGGCATCTGGCCCTCCTTCTACGGCGAGATGTTCTCCACCCGGGTCCGGCTGTCCGGCATGGCCATCGGCACCCAGATCGGTTTCGCCATCGCCGGTTTCGCCGTCACCTTCGCCGCGCAGATCGCCGGCCCGGACGGAGACGACTGGTTCGCCGTGGCCCTCTTCACCACGGCCCTGTGCGTCCCGCCGGTCCTCGCCGCCCTCACCGCCCGCGAGACCCACAAGGTCCCGACCGAACTCCTCGGCGTCCGCGCCCCGGGCGAGAAGAACGACCGGGAGCGCGTCGCGGCCTGAGCGACGACTCCGGATTCCGACCCGAGTCCCCGTACGCCGTCGAGGCGTCCGGGGACTCGCGCGTGGTGGCGGGCGGTACGAAGGCGACCCCCGAGAACGGCCCCGAGGTGTAGGCCCGCGCAGCTCAGCGGCATGATGACCGCACCGTCGCGACAGGGCGGCACCACGATCAGGGGGACGATGTGAAGCGCGGCGAGGACCCTTACAGAGCCACCCCGCCTCCATGGCAGGGGTGGCCTTCGGCCGAGACGAACCGCCGGCGTTGGCGGATCGGTCTGCTCGTCCCGCTCGTCGGCGCGGCGGGATGCGGGCTGCTGTTCCTGCTCGGGATCGGCGCGTTCGCCCTGCTGATGATCGTGAGCCGCCTGTCGGTTCCCGTCCCCGACGGCGAGCCCTTGGCCATGAGCACGGCCGAGGTCACGGGCACGTGGGTCGACGAGCAGGGCGGGCGGCTGACGCTCAAGGGGAACGGGACGTTCACCTCGGCCGAGATCTGCGGCGACTTCGACGACAACGATGACGACGATTTCGACGACGTCGCCTCCCCGACCCCCGGAGCGGGTGCCTGGGAACACACCACCATGACCGCCATCGGCACGGACGACCTCGTGTCGAGGGTCCACCTCACGTTCACGCCCGGCGGGGTGCGGGGCCAGTACGAGGCGCGGGGCACGTCGAAGGACCCCGTCCTGTGGACATACATCGGTGATCCCGACGAGGGCCGGCTGTGCGCGCTGGAGAGGGTGGGCGACCGCGGCAAGGAGTAGACCAGCGCACGGATCAACCAGTAGACACTGTCTACCCCTTCTTGGTAGACAGTGTCCATGAGCGAGCCGAACACGGGGCTGCGGTCCCGCCTCGTCGATGTCGGGGTCGAGTTGGTGACGGCCGAGGGCGTGCAGGCGCTGTCCCTGCGGGAGATCGCGCGGCGGGCAGGGGTGTCGCACGGGGCGCCGCGCCGCTACTTCCCGACCCATCTGGAGTTGCTGTCGGCCGTCGCGCGCCGGGGCTTCGAGGAGCTGGCGGCCAGGGGGGTCGCGGCACTCGGGGACGGTACGGCGAGCCCGCGTGAGCAGATCGCGACGCTGGGGCGCGTGTATCTGGACTTCGCGCTCACCAACCGGGGCATGCACGAGCTGATGTTCCGTCACGATCTGCTGGAGAGCAACGAGTTGGGGCTGCGCGACGCCAGTCTGCCGATCTTCTCCCTGCTGGTGGACCTCGTCGGGCGGGCCCGGCCCGACGTCGACGCCCGGCTCGTCGCGGGCGCGCTGCTGGCCAACCTCCACGGCATCGCCCAGCTGTGGACCTGGGGCAGCCTCCAACTCACCACGGGCGCCGACGACTTCGTACCCCTGCTGCGCACCGCGCTGGACGCGCACCTGGGGAGCGAGGGGCGATGAGGGCGGCCACGGTGGAGGATGCGGATGTCGGGCGAGGCGGGCCGATGTCCGCGCCGCAGCGCCGTCTCACCCTCGCCAACAGTGTGCTCGGTGCCGTGATCGTCGCCCTCGACGGGACGGTGCTGACGATCGCCCAGCCGAGCCTGCGGCGAGACCTGGACGCCTCCCTCACCGAGGTGCAGTGGACGAGTACCGGGTATCTGATCGCGGTGGCGGGCCTGTTGGTGTTCGCGGGGCGGCTCGGTGACCGGTTCGGGCATCAACGTGTGTTCGCCTGGGGGGTGTTGGGGTTCGGGGCGGCGTCGGCCGGTATCGGGTTCGCGCCCGGTGTGGGCTGGGTGATCGGGTTGCGGGTCGTCCAGGGTGTCTTCGGCGCGCTGTTGCAGCCCGCCACGCTCGGGATGCTGCGGTCCGCGTTCCCGCCCGACCGGCTGGGGATGCCCATCGCGCTGCGGACCAGCGCCATCGGGCTGGCGGTCGCCGCCGGGCCGCTGGTCGGCGGTGTGCTCGTCGCCCAGCTGGGCTGGCGGGCCGTGTTCTTCCTCAACGTCGTACCGGCGCTGGTCATGGGCCTGCTGGCGCTGACCGTACGCGCCCCCGAGGCGGAGAAGGAGGGCAGGGCGCCTGGCAACCGGCTCGACCTGCCCGGCGCCGCCCTGCTCGCCGTGACCCTGGCGGCCCTCGTGCACACCCTGGTCGGGGTGCCGGAGCACGGCTGGACGGCGGCCGGTGTGCTCGGCCTGCTCGTCGCCCTGGGCGCGGCCGGTGTCCTCGTACGCCATGAGCGCCGTACCCCCGACCCGCTGTTGCCGCCCGCCGTGCTGGGCTCCGCCTCGGCGGGGGCGGCGCTCGGGGTGCTGGTGGTCGCGTCGGCGGCGATGCTCGGCGCCCTGTTCGTGTGCAGCTTCGTCCTTCAGGACGTGCTCGGCATGGACCCGCTGCGCACGAGCCTCGTCGCGCTGCCCGGTGGCGTCGCGATGGTGCTCGGGGCGCCGCTGTCGGCCGTACTGCTGCGCCGGTGGGGCGCCCGTCCCACGGCCCTCACGGGGTCGGTGCTGCTCACCGCCGGGGTCCTGGCCCTCTCCCGGCTCGGCCCGGGGTCGTCGGCGGTGGGGATCGGGGGCGGATTCCTGCTGCTGGGGGCCGGTTTCGGGGCGCTGATGGTCACCGCGACCGCCGTCGTCGTACGGCAGGCGCCGGCGGAGTCGGCGGGGGTGGCCGGCGGGCTCCAGCAGACCGCGCTGAACATCGGCCCGGTGCTGGGTGTGGCGGCCGCGACCACGCTCGTACCGCTCGGCACCGGCCCCGCGCTGCTGGTCCTGGCCTGCGTGGCAGCGCTCGGTGCGCCTCTTGCCTTACCAATGCCCCGACCCGCCCGCCCCGCGAGGGATGGAACGCGGACAGTACGGAACCATGAAGGCAAGAACGACGAACGCGAGCCGTGACCCGGGCCACCGGAGGAGAACCACCATGGAACGACTGAGCCGAGAAGCCGACCCCCGCGAGGCCGGTCTCGACCCGAAGACCCTGGCCCGTCTGGACGCGTACCTGGCCCAGCAGGTCGACGAGGGCCGGCTGCCCGGCTATCTGCTGTCCCTGGCACGCGGCGGTCGCGTCGCCCACCTCACGACCTACGGACATCGCGACCTCAAGGCACAACTCCCCGTCGAGAGCGACACGTTGTGGCGGGTGTACTCCATGACGAAGCCCGTCACCTCGGTCGCCGCGCTGATACTGATCGAGGAGGGGAGGCTGTCGCTCACCGACCCGGTCTCCCGTTACCTCCCGGAGTTCGCCGAGCCGCGCGTCTACGAGTCCGGTGCGGGCGCCGACGTCCGGACCCGCCCGGCCGAGCAGCCGATCCTCGTCCGCCATCTGATGACCCACACCTCGGGCCTGACGTTCGGCTTCTACTACGACCACCCCGTCGACGCGCTCTACCGCGACGCGGGCCTGGAGAACTCCGTCCGGCCGGGCGCCGACCTCACCAGGACGTGCGCGGAGTACGCGAGCCTGCCCCTGCAGTTCGAGCCGGGCACTCAGTGGAACTACTCCGTGTCCACCAATGTCCTCGGCCGGATCGTCGAGGTGGTGTCGGGGCAGGACCTCGACGTGTTCTTCGCCGAGCGGATCCTCGGGCCGTTGGGGATGACGGACGCGGGGTTCCAGGTCACCCCCGAACAGGCGGGGCGGCTGGCCGAGTTGTACGGCGAGCGGGAGGACGGGTCGATCGAGCCCGTCCCCGGGCTCCCGCTGCGCGGCCGGCCGCGCTTCCTGTCCGGCAGCGGCGGCATGGTCGCGACGGCCCGCGACTACCACCGGTTCGCCGAGTTCCTGCGGCGGCGCGGTGAACTCGACGGTGTGCGGCTGCTCTCCGCCGAGTCCGTCGACATGATGGCCACGAATCAGTTGCCGGGTGGGGCGGACATCCGTACATACGGCAGTCCGACTCATCGGCAGTCGGGCAACGGGGGTGTCGGGTTCGGGCTCGGGGTGTCGGTGGTGGTCGATCCCGCCGCGACCGAATGCCCGTCCTCCCTGGGCACGTTCGGGTGGACCGGGGCGGCGACGACGATCTTCTGGGTGGATCCTCTGCGGGATCTGACCGTTCAGTTCATGACGCAGGTGCGGAGGCGGTCTTCGTTCTCCGTGTATCCCGAGTTGAAGCGGATGGTGCATGAGGCCGTGATTTAGCTGCGGGCCGGTGGGGGCTTGTCGCGCAGTTCCCCGCGCCCCTGAAGACGGGGCGCGGCCCCGTGCCCTCTAGTCGAAGCGCGACGTGAACTCCACACCGGCCTCCGCCAGTTCGGTCAGCCAGGTCTCGGAGCGTTCGCCCGTCTCCGCCGCGCGGTTCAGGCCCGGCGGGAGTGAGCCGTCCAGGATGTGTGCCACCCCGAGCGCGAGGGGGCGGGAGACCAGGCGGGCCATGGCGCTCTCCTCCTTGGTGCCGACGGTGTCGAGGAGGTAGCGGCCGGACCACTCCTCGCCCGAACCGGCGTGTACGTCCAGGGAGACGGCGAGGACGACCCGGTCGCGGTCGGCGTCGGTGGTCGGGTAGCGGGCCGCCAGTTCGCCCGCCAGTTCGGCGATGCGCTGGTCATCGTCGCGTTCGAGTTCCGTGAAGACGGGGGCCCAGGCGGTCAGCCAGCCGTCGAGGCGAAGGGTGCCGCGGACGAAGGTCCTCGGTTTCCAGGCCGCCGGCAGGCCGTACTGGGCGACGAAGGGGACGCTGTCGCGGTTGGGGTAGGCCTCGAAGGTCTCGCCGTCGATGTCGTGGGGGCGGGTGGCCGTCCAGGGGCGGTCGGCCGTCGTCTCGGCGCCGTCCTCGATGTAACGGGCGGGCGAGCGCAAGGCGTTGAGCACCCCGGCCGGGGCCCAGCTGAAGCGGTACCTGAAGTCGTTGGGTATGGCCGGGACACCGCCGCAGTACGAGGTGAGGGTGTACGAGGCGGCGGTCTCCGGGCCGATCGCCTCGGTCGCCCGGGCGATCAGGCTGTGCGCGAAGAGATGGTCGATGCCCGGGTCGAGGCCCGCCTCGGTGAGGACCGTGACGCCCGCGGCCCCGGCCGCCGGAACCTGCTCCAGGATCGCGTCCGAGACATAGCTGGAGCAGGCGAAGTGGGCCCGCGCCCCGACGCACGCCTGGAGCAGCGGGCCGTGCTCCGGGGCCGGAAGCATCGAGACCACGATGTCCCCGGGCGCCAGCTCGGCCACCAGCGCGGGCAGGGTGTACGCGCGGGGCTCGGCGCGGCCCGCCAGACCCAGTGCGGCCAGGGCCTGCGCGGCGCGTTCCTCGGTGCGGTGCCACAGCCGCACCCGGGCGGCGGTGTCGCACAGCGCCGCCAGACCGCTGCCCGTGGACAGTCCGGCACCGACCCAGTGGACGGTACCGCTCGCGGGAACCACCTCGGTCATCGGGCAACTACCTTTCTGTGAGCCCCAGTTCACCGCTCACCTGACGGAACCGGTCCAGGCACCGGCTCCACGCACCGCCGGTCTCGAAGTCCAGCAGCTGCGGCAGCAGCGCGGACGAGAAGTCGGTGCTCGCCTCCCGGGGCAGCAGGGAGGGCAGGTTGTCGATGGCGATGAGGTCGAGCGGGGGGTGTTCGCGCAGCCGCCGTACGGGGTGGTCCCATTCCGTGGTCGTGTCGTAGACCGGCAGGACGTTCATGGGTGAGCCGACGTCGACGGTGACGTCCGAGAGGGTCCGGAGCCGGCGGTCCGGGCCGTCGAGGTCCTTGTCCGTCAGGAACGGCGGGACGGGGCTGGTCGTCAGGACGGTGTTGACCATCAACTCGTGGGCGAGCAGGGCCGGTCGGTCCAGATCGCTGGTCTCGGCGAGGTCCCAGCAGGTCGGCTCGACACCGGCCTCGTCGAGCGCCGTGCGCGCACCCCGGCCGCTGCGTCCCAGGGCGCCGATCACCAGTGCGCTCAAGTCACCGGTGGACGCGCGGAGTTCGGCCTCCATCGCCTCCTTGGAGGTGGGCTGGAGCGGGGCCCGCAGGACGCCCCGGTGGTGGAGGACGGCCAGGGCCGCGCCCAGATAGCCGGCCCAGAAGCCGAAGGCGGCGAGCCTGCGGCCCTGGTCGTCCACCAGGTACTCCAGGTCGAGCAGGGCGCCGCCCCCGGCCGCGAACCTGCGCAGCAGGGCCTCGGCGCCGGGCTGCCCCTTGTAGGCGTGCCCGAAGAAGATATGACGGTGAGTCAACTCGGCCGGTTCGTCCGGGAGTTCCTTGAGACCCACGATCACCGCCTGCGCCGACGCCGAGACCCATGAGCCGGGGTCGGCGACCTGGCAGCCGGCCTCCTCGTACGCCTCGGTCGGGAAGATCCGCTGCGGGGAGTCCTCGACGGTGATCCTCACCCCGCTCCCGACCAGCCGCCGGGCGTCGGACGGCACGATCGGGGTGCGGCGTTCGGTGGTGCGGGTCTCGTGGCGGAGCCACAGGTGGAGATCGGTCATACGAGGTTGGCCTCCGGGCGCAGGGAGTCGGCCGTGAACCGGTCGACGCTCAGCGGGCTGATGTCGACGAAGGGTACGCGCCCGAGATACAGGTCGCGGACCACCTCGCCGACCGCCGGGCCCTGCAGGAAACCGTGGCCGGAGAACCCGGTCGCGTACAGGAAGCGGGAGCACGAACCGGCCTCGCCGATCAGGGCGTTGTGGTCCGGTGTGATCTCGTACAGGCCCGCCCAGCCGCCCGTGCGGCGCAGGTCCAGCAGGCCGGGCGCGCGGCGCTCCATGGCCTCGTACAGGCGGGGGATCCAGCGGTCGTGGGTGTCGGTGGCGAAGCCGGGCCGTTCGTCGGGGTCGGACATGCCGACGAGGAGGCCGGGGCCCTCGGTGTGGAAGTAGAGGCTGCTGGTGAAGTCGATCGTCATGGGGAGGTTCGGCGGGAGGCCGGGGACGGCTTCCGTGACGGCGATCTGGCGGCGCAGCGGTTCCACCGGGAGGTCCACGCCGACCATGGCGCCGACGGACCTCGACCAGGCGCCGGCCGCGCAGACGACCGTGTCGGTGACGATGCGGCCCTTGCTGGTGACCACCGCGGTGATCGTGTCCCGCCAGGTCTCGATGCCGAGGACCTCGCAGTTGCGCAGCACGGTCGCCCCGTGGCGGCGGGCCCCGGCGGCGTAGCCGTGGACCACGGACTCGGGGGTGCAGTGCCCGTCGTCGGGCGAGAACGCGGCGGCGAGCAGGCCGTCGGTGGAGATCAGCGGGGAGAGCCGCCGGGCCTCGGCGGGGTCGACCATGCGGCTGGGCACACCCAGGTCGTTCTGGAGCTGAACGCCCGCCTCGAACTGGGCGACCTCGTCGGGGGTCGTCAGAAGGAAGAGGTAGCCGACCCGGTGGAGTCCGATGTCGTGACCCAGCTCCTGCCTGAAGCGGCCGAACGCCTCCAGGCTGCGGGCGCCGAGCTGGATGTTGAGCTCGTCGGAGAACTGCGCGCGGACCCCGCCCGCGGCCCTCGCGGTCGAGCCGGAGGCCAGTTCGTCGCGTTCGACGAGAACGACGTCGTCCACTCCGGCGGCGGCCAGGTGGTAGGCGATGCTCGTCCCGATGACGCCTCCGCCGATGACGACGACCCGTGCGCTGCGGATCACGAACGCTCCCTTCGCCCGACCGTGGTCGGATTGCCCGACGGAGTCAGGTCTTCCACCACAGGCGAACGTTCATGCGGAACGTGTCCGAAGACGCGTGCCCGGCGGGCACGGCGGCCGGTGTCGGAGTCGCCTCCCCTACGGCCGCCGCGCGAACCCCGGCGCTCAGGACGAGTGGACCACCGCGTCCAGGTGCGGCAGGTAGTGGTCGAGCCGCTCCCGCTTGGTGCGCAGGTACGTGATGTTGTCCTCGCACGGCGTGATCAGCAGCGGCACCTGCTCGGAGACCTTGATGCCGTGGCGCAGCAGCGCCTCCCGCTTGCGCGGGTTGTTCGACATCAGCCGCACCGACCGTACGCCGAGGTCGTGCAGCATCTCGGCGGCCACCCGGTAGTCGCGGGCGTCCACCGGCAGCCCGAGGGCGAGATTGGCCTCGACGGTGTCCAGGCCCTCCGCCTGGAGCTTCATCGCCTGGAGCTTGGCGAGCAGGCCGATACCGCGCCCCTCGTGGCCGCGCAGATAGACGAGAACGCCGCGGCCCTCGGCGACTATCGCCCGGAGCGCGCTGTCGAGCTGCTCGCCGCATTCGCAGTGCTGGGAACCGAACGCGTCACCGGTCAGGCACTCCGAGTGCAGCCGGATGAGAATTCCCTCACCGCCGCTGATGTCGCCGTACACCAGTGCCACTTGTTCCTCGCCGCGGTCCTGGTCGAGATAACCTACGGCCTCGAAGTCGCCGTAGGTCGTGGGCAGGGGGGCGTTGACCACGCGTACGGCGCCGGAGGACTGGGCATTCGTGCCGAGTACACCAACATTTTCTGTCATGATCTGGTTCCTATCCTGGTAAGCCCTGACGTCATGCGAAAATGACGGAGCATCAGCGGAGACGAAAGGCCGTGAAAAGATGAGCAGTTCGAGTCTTGTACCGACGGACACCACTGCGGACGTCCGCGCGCGCGGGGCGGGCACCGGCCGGCAGGTCGCCGTGCTTCCGGTCGGCAGCTACGAGCAGCACGGCCCGTATCTGCCGCTGGCCACCGACACCCTCGTCGCCTGCGCCATATCCCGGGAGATAGCGTCCGCCTATCCGGTGCATCTCCTGCCGCCCGTGACCATCGCCTGCTCGCACGAGCACGCGGCCTGGCCGGGCACCGTCAGCATTTCCGCGACGACGTTGCACGCGATGGTCAGCGACATCGCCGCGTCCCTGCGCCGGTCGGGCGTCGAGGCCCTGGTGGTGGTGAACGGTCACGGTGGGAATTATGTTCTGGGCAATGTCGTCCAGGAATCCACCGCGGCGGGACATCGAATGGCGCTTTTCCCGGCGATGGAGGACTGGGACGCCGCACGCGAACAGGCGGGCATACAGACCTCGTTGCTCAGTGATATGCATGCGGGAGAAATAGAGACCTCCATACTTCTGCATTGCCATCCCGAATTGGTCCGGCCCGGTCACGAGACCACCGATTTCCTTGCCGACGACCGCCGTCATCTCCTCTCCCTCGGTATGTCGGCCTACACCGATTCCGGTGTCATCGGCCGTCCGTCCCTGGCATCCGCCGCGAAGGGGAAGGAGTTGCTGGCAGGGTTCGTCCAATCCTTCGGAGCGTATTTCTCGTTGGTCACCTCGGACGCCTGGGACTCGGGAACGGTTCCGCCGGAGCCGCCGTCGGCGCCCGGCTCGTCCGTCGGCTGACGGCGGTCCCGCAGGGAGCCGTACCAGCGTCCGACGAGCACGAGTGCTCCCGGCAGGGCGGCCGCGAAGCTCAGCACACCGTAGACGACGGCCACGGTCAGGCCCTGGGAGGCACCCAGGCCGGCCGCGCCGAACGACCAGGCGGTGACGCCCTCCCGGGGGCCCCAGCCGCCGACGTTGAGCGGCACGCTCATGGCGATCAGGGCCAGCAGCGCGAGGGGCAGCACCTCCAGCGGGGTCGCGGCGGACCCGGCGACGCGCGCGGCGAGCAGGAACGTCGCCACGTATCCGGCCAGTACCGCCACCGACGAGACCAGTACGGCGGGGCCGCTGTCGCGGTTCAGGAGCACGCCGCGCGCCTCGGTGAGGGCGGCCCGGACCCGGCTGGCCCGGCCCGCTCTCCTGCCCGGCCCCCGGCCCATCCGGACGGCCGCCCAGATCGCCAGCGCGCCCAGTGCGGCGAGCGCCGTGATGCCCGCCGCGTGGCGGGTCTGCTCCAGCACCGGGGACGGCAGCACCAGCAGGACCGTTACACCTACGACCGCCAGCACCAACTGGCCCGCGGTGCGCTCGATCACCACCGCGCGCACGCCCCGGCCCATGTCCCCGGAGCTCTGTCCGTGCCGGACCGCCCGGTGGACATCGCCGAGGACGCCGCCGGGCAGCGCCGCGTTGAGGAACAGCGCGCGGTAGTAGTCCGCGACGGCCGGTCCGAGCGGCAGCCGCAGCCCGAGGGCCCGGGTCACCGCGCACCAGCGCCAGGCGCTGAACACCGTGGTCAGCACGCCGATCCCGACCGCCGCCGCGAGTGTCCCGGCGTCGATCCGCCGCAGCCCGTCCACGAACACGCCGGTCCCCATCCGCCAGAACAAGACGACGAGGATGACCGTTCCGGCGAGCGTGCCGAAGTGGGTGCGCAGGGCGCGGGTGAACCGGGAGGAGCGGCGGGGCTCGGCGGGGGCCTCAGGCGAGCCGGCGTCCGCGGTCGTTCGGGACGCCACTGTCGTACGGGACACCACCGTGGCCTCGGGCAGGGCACCGCTCGGGGCCGCCGGGGCCGCCGGGGCCGCCGGGGCCGCCGGGGCCGCCGGGGCCGCCGGGGCCGCCGGGGAGGATGCCGCACCGGTCTCGTCCCGACCCCGGTCACAGGCCGGGTCGTTCACCGGGTCCGCTGCTGCCGTCCGAGCCCCTTCGGTGGCCACTGAGTCGCCGGACATCAGCCCCGGGACACGCGCCGTCGTGGCCGTACGGCCATCCGGCGCGGTCGGTTCGGAAGCCGTGTCCGAGAGGGCGGTCGAGAGGGCGGTCGAGGAGGCGGCCGCAGGGGCGGCCGAAGGAGCGGTCGAGGGGGTGCTCACCGGGGCGATCGACGGGGCGGTCGCCGTAACGATCGGCTTCGAGGCCGTGCCGTGGACCGACGCCGTGGACGCGTCGCCCGGGGCCGCGACGAGGGCCGTCGCCGACCCGGTAGCACCGTCCGGCGTGGCCGGGGGCGTCGCCGCCTGGCCCGCGCCGGGTGCCGACGCTCGTACCCTCGCCCGCGCCCCCGGCGTACCCGCCTTCACCCGGGCCCGGACTCCGCGCGGGCGTACCCGTACGCGGTCGGCCGTCGCCGTCGGGTGGGCCTCGACCGTCTCCTCCACCGGCGCCGTCATGAGACTCCGCCCGTGGGCCGGGGCAGGGCCAGGAGGTCGCTGTGGTGGACGACGACGCGGAGTTCACCGGCCGTGTTGGCCCGGAGGCGGTCGCGGAGGTAGGCGTCGGCGCGCTCGGTGAGTTCGGGGCGCTGTTCGCAGGCGGCGCCGACCCAGCCGCGCAGCCACTCCTCGGTGAGGGCGGTGTGCCGGGTGTCGAGCTGCCAGGGGCTCGGGTGGACCCGGACCGTTGCGCCCTGCTGGGCGAAGGCCTCACAGGCCGTGGTGATCGCGTCCGGGCCGAGCAGATCGCTCGTGCGCTGGTGGGCGTTGAACGCCTCGGCGATCTCGGTGTCCATGGGGTGGGCGGGGACGAGGTCCACACGGCCCACGACCGACAGGGTCAGCAGGGCCGGCACCCCGGCGCCCGCGCAGGCCGCGGCGAGCGACTCGATCTCCTCGCGGGTGAGGACGTCGAGCAGGGCGGACGCGGTGACCAGCGAGGCGCCGGCCAGGTCGTCCGCCGTCAGCCGCCCGATGTCGCCGCGCCGCGTGGTGACGGTGACGGGGCTGCCGTCGGCCGCCGCGCGGGGCGCCCGTGCCACGGCCAGCCGCAGCAGGTTCGGGTCCTGGTCGTGCAGGACCCACCGCTGGGCGCCGTCCAGCCGGGGCGCGAGCCAGCGGCCCATGGAGCCGGTGCCGCAGCCCAGGTCGTGGACGGTCAGCGCGGTGGCCCGGCCGGGCAGGTTCGCCAGGCGGATCCGCAGCGGGTCCAGCAGATCCGCCGCACGGGCGTCGGCGTCGGCGCTCTCGCGCAACTCCAGCCACTGCGGCGCGTACTGGTGCCCCTCGGGCGCGGGCGTGTCGCCGCCGCGCCCCGCCATGCTCAGCACCCCACCGGTGGCGGACCCGGCGGCCTCGGCCCCACCGGCGGCGGAACCCGCGACACCGCCCGGCCCGGCAACCGCGGACGCACCCACCGAAGTGTGCGCCCCCGTGGACAGGGGTCCCCCTGTGGACAGGGGCCCACCCGCGGACGTGGTCATGTCGGCAGAAGTGGTCATGCGGCCCTCCGAGGTTCGTGCCGCAGCCGACCCAGTACATGGGCGAGGCTGCGGGCGGTGGTCGCCCACCCGTCCAGCGCGGCCCGGCGCCCGCGCGCCGCCGCCTTCAGCCGACGCCGTACGTCGGCCTCCCCGAACCAGCCGCGCAGCTCCGCCGCGATGGCCGCGGGGTTCTCCGGCGGGACGAGGATGCCGGGCACGCCGCCGTCGGGGGCGCGGCCGACGGCCTCGGGGAGGCCGCCGACGTCCGTGGCGAGCACGGGGATGCCGCGCGCGAGGGCCTCGGTGACCGCCATGCCGTAGGTCTCGGCGTAGGAGGTGAGGACCATGAGGTCGGCGGCGGCGTAGCTCGCGTCGAGCTGCGCGCCGGCCTGCGGTCCGGCGAGGTGGAAGCGGTCCTCCAGGCCGAACTTCGCGATCAGGGTGCGGATGTGGTCGACGTACTCGGGGTCCTGGTCGAGACCGCCCACCAGCACACAGTTCCAGCGCAGTTCGGTGACGGTCGCGAGGGCCTCCACCAGCCGGTGCTGCCCCTTGCGGGGGGTGACCGCGGCCACGCACAGCAGCCGGGAGACGCCGTCGGTACCGGAGGCGAGGGGCGCGATGTCGGCGCCGGGGGCGGCGACATGGACCCGCTCGGGGGCGAGCCCGTGGTGGGAGACGAGTCTGCGGACCGCCCAGTCGCTGGTGGCGATCACGGCGGACACGGCCCGCAGGGTCGTCCGCTCCTTGGCGTCGAGGTCGGCGGCGACCTCGGGCTCCAGGCCCGTCTCGTCGCCGAGCGGCAGATGCACCAGCACGGCCAGGCAGAGGCGTTCGGCCTCGGGGAGGATGATCTCGGGGACCCCGCAGGCGACCAGGCCGTCCAGCAGGACGACCGTACCGTCGGGGAACTCACGCAGCGTACGGGCGAGTTCGGCGCGGGCCGTCTCGGAGGGGCGGGGCCAGTCGCCGTCGATCGCGTGCTTGTGCACCTGCCAGCCGAAGCCGGGCAGGTCGAGGCAGATCCGGCGGTCGTAGGCGTTGCCGCCGCTGGGCCGGGCCAGGTCGTCCACGCCACCGGGCATCACGAAGTGCAGGGAACGCAGCGACATGGGGACGATCGCCGCGTTCTTCAGCGCCGCGTTCTGCACGGGCACATAGCCGAGCCTCAACTGCTCTCCCCCGTCTGCCTGGGCGATGGTGCCGACGGCCGCCCGGTCGATGGTCACGTCGGTCACAGGGCACGCTCGTAACTCGCCCAGGCGATGTGCGACTCGTGCAGGGTGACCGTGATTCCCGCGATGCCCTTGGCGTTCTCCCCGAGGGCGCCCTTGTGGATCCGCTCGGCGAGACGGTCCGCGATCACCTTGGCCAGGAACTCGGTCGATGTGTTCGTGTTGGCGAAGACGGGTTCGTTGTCGAGGTTGCGATAGTTCAACTCGCTCACCACGGCACCGAGCTCCTGCGTGGCCAGCCCGATGTCTACGACGATGTTGTCGTCGTCCAGTTCGGCGCGCCGGAAGGTGGCGTCCACGAGGAACGTGGCGCCGTGAAGGCGCTGCGCGGGTCCGAAGACCTCCCCGCGGAAGCTGTGGGCGATCATGATGTGATCGCGGACGGTGATGCTGAACAACGGACGACCCTCCAGTGCGGTGCGTCTGCCCCCGGGCCGGGGCATGCCGTGTAGTACGGCTGCTCCCTACCCGTTGTTCAGCCGAGTTTTGCGGTTTCTTTGAAGGTCAGCGTTCCGTTCGGGCAGTTCAGGGGCGGGTGGGAGGCCCCGGAACGCTCGACCCACGGCTCACTCGGCGTCGTAGCGCACCCGGTGGCACATCCCCGGCAGCTCTCCGCTCGCCAGCTTCGGCATGACCTCCGGGAGTTCCTCGAAGGCACACTCTCCGGTGACGAGCGCGTCGAAACGGGCGTCGGCGAGGAGTTCGAGGGCGAGCGCCAGCCGGTCCGCGTACGTACGTCCGACGCGTCCGGCCGGGGAGACGGTTCCGACCTGGCTGCTGCGGACGGTGAGCCGGCGTGAGTGGAAGGCCTCGCCGAGCGGCAGGGCGATCCGGCGGTCGCCGTACCAGCTCAGCTCGATGACGGTGCCCTCGGAGGCGAGGAGTTCCAGGGAGCGGACGAGTCCCTGTTCGCTGGCGCTGGCGTGCACGACGAGGTCGCACTCGCCGAGCGCGTCCCCGGGCAGCGCGAAGTCGACACCGAGGGCGCGGGCGATGTCGGCGCGCGCCGGGTCGGCGTCGACGAGCTGGACCCGCACCCCCGGGTAGCGGGCGAGGATCGCGGCGACCGAGCAGCCGACCATGCCGCCGCCCACGACGGCGATCCGGTCCCCGATGAGGGGGGCCGCGTCCCACAGGGCGTTGACGGCGGTCTCCACGGTCCCGGCCAGAACGGCCCGCGCCGCAGGGACGGACTCCGGCACCAATGTGACGGCGCTCACAGGAACGACGTAGCGGCTCTGGTGCGGATACAGACAGAAGACGGTCCTGCCGACCAGTGCGTCCGGCCCCTCTTCCACCCGTCCCACGCTGAGATAGCCGTACTTCACGGGAGCGGGAAAGTCGCCCTCCTGGAAGGGCGCGCGCATGGTCGCGTGCTGGTTCTCGGGCACTCCGCCGCGGAACACGAGCGTCTCGGTGCCCCGGCTGACTCCTGAGTACAGCGCGCGGACGAGAACCTCGTCCGCGGCGGGCGCGGCGAGGCTCTCCTCGCGGATCTCACCCTGCCCGGGGGAGCGTAGCCAGAAGGCATTGGCTGTCGGTTTCATGTGCGTCTCCGTGAACGGTCCGGCGATTCTCCACGTACGCAGCGGTGGGAGTCGCGCTTCACGGTACGCGGCGATGATCGTTTCTGTCACACACACGTTCGGAAGGTTTGCGGTGGCCCTGATCAACACTTACGACGGCCGACTGTTGCTCTCGGAGACGACCGTGGGCGCGGGTGCCCAGGTCCTGCTCCTCGCCTTCCTGGGAACGGCGATCGGACTGGGCCCGGCGGGCTGGCTGACCGGGCTGGCCTTCGGGCTCGCCACGTGGGCCGTCCTCAACCGCGCCCTGCTGCGCACCCGGACCCGCACCTTCGGCCCCGCCAACCGCGTGACCCTCGGCCGCGCGATACTCGTCGGCGCCGTCACCGCCCTGGTCGCCGACTCCTTCCAGAGCTCGCCGCCCGTCTCGCTCTTCGTCGGCCTGACCGCCGTGGCACTGATCCTCGACGGCGTCGACGGCAAGGTGGCCCGGCGCACCAACACCTCGACCGCGCTGGGCGCCCGCTTCGACATGGAGGTCGACGCGTTCCTGATCCTGGTGCTGAGCGTGTACGTGTCCATGTCGATGGGCCCGTGGGTGCTGCTGATCGGCCTCATGCGGTACGTCTTCGTGGCCGCCGCGAAGGTCGCCCCGTGGCTGAACAACTCCCTCCCGCACAGCATGGCCCGCAAGACGGTCGCCGCGGTCCAGGGTGTCTTCCTGCTGGTCGCCGCCTCCGGCCTGCTGCCGTACGCCGCCGGCTTCGGCCTGGTCGCCCTGGCGCTGGGCTCGCTGCTCTGGTCGTTCGGCCGTGACATCGCCTGGCTGTTCCGCAACCGTGAGGGCCGCACCACGCCGACGACGGCCACGGCGCCCGTGCCCGAGACGGTGACCCTGACCGTGGTGGCCCCCGCCGAGCGCCGGACGGCGGAGCTGGTCACGAGCTGACCGCCGGACCGACCGGCCGATCGGCCGACTCTGGCTCACCGCGAGCCGACGTCGTGCGGGGCAGGGGCCCGGCTCAGGGGCCCCACGCACGACATGAGGGGAATCGCGGCAGCGGGTTGAGCGAACCTCACGCCACGGACAGTGCGTTCGGCGGAGCTGGGCCGGCGGCCCGCGATCGGCCGCCCGGGCCGCCGGCCGAACCCCTTCGATCCGCACGCCGCTGCCAACTGCCCCCAACCCCCTCTCTCTGCTTTCCCCTATCCCCCTGGCGGCACGGCCCCCGCGCCCGGTGGCATGTTGTACGGCGTCACGACCTGGATCGCCGACGGCAGGAACGGGCCCTCGTCGGGGAGGGCCTGGTGGGCGCGCATGATCATCTGGCAGGCGCGGCGGACGTCCTGGCGGAGGTCGTGGTGGAGCACGGCGGAGAGCCGGTGCTCGCGCAGCAGCCGGGTGTTGTCGTGGTCGAGGTCGTGGGCGACGAAGACGTGCGGCTCCCGGCCGAGCGCGGCGAACGCGTCGAGCGTCGCGGTGTTGCCGCCGCCGATCGAGTAGACGGCGGCGATCCCCGGCTCCCGTTTCAGCGCGTCGAGGACGAGGTCCCGCTGGGTGGCGTCGAGCCCGTCGCTGTCGGTGACCTCGACGAGGGCCCGGGCCGGCGCGACGGCCCGCATCACACCCCGGAACCCCATCTCGCGCTCCTCCTCGTTGCGGTAGAAGCCACGGCTGATCGTCACCAGCACGGCACCGGGCCGGTCGCCGAGCCATTGCCGGAGCAGATACGCGGCGGTCGCCCCGGCGGCCCGGTTGTCTATGCCGACGTACGCGCCGCGCGGGCTGCTCGGCAGGTCCGTCGCGAAGGTGACCACGGGGACCCCGGCCGCGACCAGCCGTTCGACGGCGGCGGTGACCTCCGGGACGTCCGGCGCCTTGAGGATCACGCCCTGCGAACCGCGCCGGCCGATCCGGTCGAGCACCCGCACCATCTCCGAGGCCGACCCGGTCTCCCGGAAGTGGAAGCGGGACCGTACGACCGCCGGGTGCAGGGACGGCAGCTCGGCCTCCAGCGCCTCCCGGACCGCCGTGGAGAACCGGTCCGGGGTCTGCATCACGATGTCGACCATGAACGTACGGCCGCCGATGCGCACCTGCGTCCGCTGCCGGTCCAGGTCCTTCACCGCCTGCCGCACCTCACGGGCGGTGCTCTCCCGCACCCCGCCCCGGCCGTTGAGGACCCGGTCGACCGTGGCCTGGCTCAGCCCGGCCTGACGGGCGATCTCACGGATCGTGTAGGGGTGCGCCATGGGAATGTGTCCTGGATCTCGGCGGTGCTCGGACGGTGGACCGGATGATGGGTTTTTGATGGCCCGCTGCGGGTTGTACGAGGGGCCACGCGCCCCAAGACTGACAGAGGCGAGGGCGCCGTGGAAGCTCCCGCGACCACGCCTGTCGACGGACCCGGCACCCCCCGGGCCCAGCCCGGAAGGAACTCCCCCTCATGGCACTACTGGAGGACAAGGTCGTCCTCGTCAACGGCGGCAGTCAGGGCGTCGGCGCGGGTGTCGTCCGGGCGGCCCTGCGCGAGGGCGCGACCGTCGCGTTCACGGCCCGCCGCGCCGAGGTCGGCGAGAAGTTCGCGGCGGACACCGGCGCCACCTTCGTACGGGCCGACCTGGCGGACCCGGCGCAGGTGCGCGGCGCCGTGGAACAGGTGATCGCGGCCCACGGCCGGGTCGACAGCCTCGTCAACGCGGCCGGCCTGACCTCCCGGGGCTCGCTCCTCGACACCTCACCCGAACTCTTCGACGCGCACATCGCGATCAACCTGCGCGCCCCCTTCTTCGCGATGCAGGCCGTGGTCGAGCACCTGGTGTCCCGCAAGTCTCCCGGGACGATCGTCAACATCGGCTCCAACTGCGCCCACGGCGGCCCGCCGCACCTGGCCCCGTACTCCACCGCGAAGGCCGGCCTCGCCGCCCTGACCCGCAACGCCGCCCACGCCCACCGCTGGGACCGTATCCGGATCAACGACCTCAACATCGGCTGGACGGAGACCGAGGGCGAGGACGCGATCCAGCGGGAGTTCCACGGCGCGGGCGACGACTGGCGCGAGCGGGCCGCCGAGCGCCTCCCGATGGGCAAGCTCGGCCAGGTCGACGAGATCGCCGACTTCGTCGTCCTGCTGCTGTCCGCCCGCAGCGGCGTGGTGACCGGCTCGGTGATCGACTGGGACCAGAACGTCCTGGGCGCCTCCGACTGACCTGCCCGCACCCTCTCGCATCCGCTGTATCCGAACCTGCCGAACCTGCTGTATCCGCTGTATCCGCCGCATCTGCTTCATCTGCTCCATCTGCACTTTCGAAAGGGACACTCGTCATGCGCATTGGCATCCTGGGGCTGGGCCGCATCGGCGCCTTCCACGCCGGGACTCTCGCCGGGCTCGACGTCGTGGAACAGCTGGTCGTTTCCGACCCGCTGGCCGCGGCCGCCGCCTCCGCCGCCGAGAAGTTCGGCGCGACGGTGGCCGACTCGCCCGAGGCCGTGTTCGCCTCCGGGATCGACGGGGTCGTGGTCACCGCCGCGACGGACGCGCACCCGGGGCTGATCCTGGCCGCGGTCGAGGCGGGCATCCCGGTGTTCTGCGAGAAGCCGGTGGCGAAGACGATCGAGGAGAGCCTCGATGTGCTGCGCGCCGTCGAGAACAGCGACGTACAGGTCCAGATCGGCTTCAACCGCCGCTTCGACGCGGGCTGTGTGACCGCGCGGGAGGCCTTCCGGAACGGCGAGCTGGGCCAGCTGCACACCGTACGCTCGACGACCCTGGACCCGGCGCCCCCGCCAGCCGGGTACGTGGCGTCCTCGGGCGGCATCTTCCGGGACTGCGCGGTGCACGACTTCGACGTCGTCCGCTGGGTGACGGGCCGGGAGGTCGTGGAGGTCTACGCGACCGGCGGCAACCGGGGCGCGGAGTACATCAAGGAGGCGGGCGACGTCGACACCGCCTCCGCGCTCCTCACCTTCGACGACGGCACGATCGGCGTCATCTCCAACTCCCGCCACAACGCCCGCGGTTACGACGTCCGCCTGGAACTGCACGGTATGAAGGACAGCATCGCGGCAGGCCTCGACACCCAGCTCCCGCTGCGCTCCGCCGAGCCGGGCGTCACCTTCCCCGCGGGCGTGCCGCACAACTTCTTCATGGACCGCTTCGCCCCCGCCTACCGCGCCGAACTCACCGCCTTCACCGAGGTCGTCGCCGGCACCCGCACCTCCCCCTGCACCGTCGCCGACGCCATCGAGGCCAGTTGGATCGCCGAGGCGGCGACCCTGTCGGTGGCGGAGCACCGGGTGGTGCGGCTGGACGAGGTGCGCAAGGCGGCTTCCTGACCATCAGCGCCACCGCCTGAGCCGAACACACCCGCGCAACACACTCGCGCCGGTGACCGCCCCCCCCTGGCGGTCACCGGCGCGAGTGTCGTTCACGGTGCGGGCGTGGTCATGGAGTCGGAGGGTTCTGGTTACAGTCGCGTACGCCCTCCAGCCAGGCCGGTCCCTTGATGTAGATGTTGGTGACCCAGGCCTTGTAGTCGGGCAGGTAGGACCAGACGTCGTTCTCGTAGCCCTCGGAGCGGACCAGCTCCGCGTGCTTCTGGCATTCGACGCGGATGGTGGTGGAGTACGGGAAGGCGTAGACGCGTCGGGCCCCGAGGCTGGGCTCGGCCTTGGTCCAGACGCCCGTGCCCCAGGTCTGGTGGATGTTGCCGGTGACCTGGCCGGTGTTGACGCGGACGGCGCCGAAGTAGGTGCTGCCCAGGCGGACGTCGCTCACCATCAGCTTGGTGCCGGACTGCCGGGCCTCGACCATCTTGCCGGCACCGAGGTAGATGGCGATGTGCTGCATGTCCGTCGAGTCCTTGCCATAGGCGAGGAGATCGCCGGGCAGCAACGGGGCGAGGCCCTGGGCGGCGGTGAAGCGGGCGGCGGCGCGGTGGGTGTAGTACTGCTGGCTGGCGACACCGTTGAGGATGTCCTGACCGCCGGTGGCCTGGGCATAGGCGTACCGGACGAGGCCGGAGCAGTCGAAGCCGCGCCGCTCGGGGTCGTGTTCGCTGGCCGGGTCGGTGGGGTCGACCTGGCCGTAGGTGGCGCCGGGCTGGGCGCCGTGGCCGCCGCCCCAGGTGTACCAGGTGCCGGCGGCGACCTCGGCGCAGGCGGTGGCGACGGCCCGCTCGGCGGCCGCCGAGGCGCCGGGTGCGAGGACGCGGCACTCGTCGGCGGGAGCGGCCGGTGCCGCCTGCGCGGTGGCGGCCACGGAGAGCGGCGCCCAGAAGAGGACGGCCAGGAGTGTGATCAGTGTGCGGATGACTGTGCGCGTGAGTGCGGTCCGGCTCACCATGCCGGGACCCCCGTTTCCTGTCTTGTGTGGATCACTGGATCGAGCGTGAGTGTGGTCGTACGTGTGGCGGTCAACGTGCCGTACATGTTGCGGTCGAACACGCTGCGGCCAAACGTGTGTTCTTTGGTCGTGCAGCAGCCTGCTCGCGGTGCGGCCCGCTCGTCGAGGTCCGGGTGTCGCCCCACCCGATCGGGCAACCGGGAAACACCTGGGAAACCCCCTCCGAGCAGGGGAGTCGGTCCCCGGCCGGGCGCCGCGCTCAGGTGCGGGCGCAGGCCGGTTCCGCCGACATGGGGACCCCGGGCAGGAGGCTGTCGCGTTCGTCCGGGCCTATGCCGGCGCTCAGCCGGCAGATCTCCGCCAGCCTGGCCCCGGGGTCGAGGTCCCACAGCCGTACCGTGCCGTCGGTGCTGCTGCTGGCCACCGTCCGGCCGTCGGGGGCGAAGTCCACGCCCCACACGGCGTTGGTGTGGCCGGTCAGCGTCGCCCACGGCCGCCGGGAGGCGACGTCCCACAGCCGGACCGTACGGTCGTTGCCGCTGCTGGCGAGCATCCGGCCGTCCGGTGAGAAGGCGATGCCCCGGGCGGAGCCGGTGTGTCCGGTCAGGGCGGCCTCGAAGCGGTGTTCGCGGACGTCCCACAGGCGTACGGAGCCGTCGTTGCCGCTGCTGGCGAGGGTGCGGCCGTCCGGTGAGAAGGCGACTCCCCTCACCGCGCCCGTGTGGCCGGTCAGTTCGGCCAGAGCGCGGTGCGAGGGGACGTCCCAGAGCCGTACGGTCAGGTCGTCGCCGGCGCTCGCCAGGGTGCGGCCGTCGGGGCTGAAGGCGACGGCGTTGGCGTAGTCCTCGTGCCCCTCGAAGGTGGCGACGCCCTGCCGCGATGCCACGTCCCAGAGGCGGACCGTGCGGTCGGCGCCGGCCGAGGCGAGGGTCCGGCCGTCGGGCGCGAAGGCCACCGAGAAGACCTCCCCGGTGTGGTCGGTGAGTGTCGCCAGGTGCTTGCGCGTGGCCACGTCCCAGAGGCGGATCGTGCCGTCGGAGCCCGCCGACGCGAGAGTTTTGCCGTCGGGCGCGAAGGCCACCGAGAACACCGTCTCGGTGTGGCCCGTGAGCCGCTTGAGCAGCCGGTGGTTCCGGGCGTCCCAGAGCCGTACGGTGTGGTCGGTGTCGGCCGTGGCCAGCAGTTTTCCGTCGGGGCTGTACACCGCCTGCCAGACCTCCGTGAACGGACGGGCCGTCAGCACCGGTCCGCCCAGGTCCCACAGGACGACGGACTGGTCGAAGCCGGCCGTGGCCAGCCTGGCGCCGTCGGAGGTGACGGCGACCCCCAGGACGTAGTCGGTGTGTCCGGCGAGGACCGCGGTCTGCCGGCCGCTGCGCACGTCCCACAGCCGGGTCGTGCCGTCGCCGACCGCGCCCACCACCGCCGCGCCGTCGGGGGTGTAGGCGACGGCGTTGATGTCGTCGCTGCTGCCGGTGAACGTCGCGGTGGCCCGGCCGTCGCGCGCGTCCCGTACGTCCCACAGCCGGACGGTCCGGTCGACGCCGCCGGAGACGACCTGCCGTCCGTCCGGGGAGAACGCCGCGCCCAGCACCTCGTCGGTGTGGCCCTTGAGGACGTCCAACCGCCGGGCGCGGTCGGTGTCCCAGAGGCGTACGGTCCGGTCGGCGCCGGCGGAGACGAGCGTCCGGCCGTCGGGGGCGTACGCCAGCGCGTGGAGCGTGCCTTCGTGGCCGGTGAGGGAGGCGGTGCGCCGGGGTGTGCGCCCGGCGGTCCAGAGCTGGACCGTTCCGTCGGCGGTCGCGACGGCGAGCGCTCCGCCGCGGGGGTCGAAGGCCACCGCCCGGGCGCCCTTGGTCTTCGCGGAGAGGAGGGCCGTCCGGCGGCGGTCGGCGATGTCCAGGAGGGTCACGGGCCCGTCCGTCGAGGTGGCCGCGAGGGTACGGCCGTCGGGGCTGAAGGCGACCGAGCGGACGCGGCCGGGGACGGTGAAGGTGGCGAGCGTCCGATGGTCGCCGCCGGTGCGGCGCAGGGTGACGGTGCCGTCGGAGCTGGCGGTGGCCAGGGTCCGGTCGTCCGGCGCGAAGGCCACCGCGTTGACCGGCCCCCGGTGGCCGTCGAGCCGGGCGGAGAAGGGCTGGGACTGGGTGCTGAGCAGGGCACCGCGTGCCTCGGCGGTGGTGTCGGCCCGGTAGGCCTCCTCCGCGAGCAGCATCGACGCCTCCGGCTGGCCCCCGGCGAGGGACGCGGAGCGCACGGCGAGTGCCTGGGAGCGGGCGGCCCGCTCCTGGTCGCGGGCGCCCTCCCGCTGCTGGTGGGCGAGGCCGCCGGCGGTCACGGCGAGCCCGAGCAGGACGACCAGGGTGGCGATCATGGTCTGCCGCAGCCGGACCTGGCGAGCGGCCTGTCTGCGGCGGCCGTCCTCCTCGGACTGACTCGCCCTCAGAAAGGCCTCCTCGCCGGGCCCGAGCCTGCTCCAGCCGTCCGACTCGTCGGCCCAGGTCCGTACGGTGTCCAGCCGTGTGCCCCGGTAGAGGGCGGACGGGTCGCGGTTCTCGCGCTCCCATTCGGCTACGGCGTGGGCCAGTTGCTGGTGGAGGAGGAGGCCGGCCCGGTCGGCGTGGATCCAGTCGCGCAGCCGGGGCCAGGCGTGCAGCAGGGCCTCGTGGGTGATCTGGACCGTGTCGCTGTCCAGGGTGATGAGCCGGGCCCGTACGAAGGCGTCGAGGGCTGCGGCGGTGCCGTCCGCGTCGCCGAGCTGTTCCAGCAGGGCGGCCCGGCTCATCCGGCGGCGGGTCGCCCCGGCGCCGTCCGCGACGAGCACCAGCCGGGACAGGATGCGGCGGATCGTCCGCTGCTCGGCCGGGTACAGCCGGGCGAACACGGTCTCGGCGGTGCGGGCGATGGCGCCCTGTATGCCGCCGGCCCGTTCGTAACCGTCGACGGTCAGGAGCGCGGAGTCCGTGCGGCGCTGCCAGGTGGCGAGCAGGGCGTGGGAGACCAGCGGGAGGGCGCCGGACGGTGTCTCGTCGGCGCCGATGGAGGTGGTCCACAGGGTGTCCCGCGTGGTGCCCCGTGCGGTGTCCCTTGGGGTGTCCCTTGTGGTGTGCCGCGCCGACGTCCCCGGTTCGTCGCGCAGGCCCGCGTCGCGCAGGAGAAGGGGGAGGAGGCCGGGTTCGAGGGTGACACCGGCGAGTTCGGCGGGGCGGGTGATCGCCTCCCGCAGCTCCGACACGGACATCGGCGCGAGGACGAACAGGCCGTCGGTGAGGATCGGGGTCAGTTCGGGCAGTCCCAGACAGCTGCCGGTGAAGTCGGCGCGTACGCCGAGCACCACGACGGCCGGGGGGCGGGTGTCCGGTTCCGGCCCGGCGGTCGCCAGGGCGCGGAGCACCCGGACGAAGGCGCGCCGTTCCTCGTCGTCGGAGCAGAGGGTGAACAGCTCCTCGAACTGGTCCACGATCAGGACGAGTCGAGGGGGCGGGGGTCTGCGGTCCCCGGGGGCCGTCACCGGTCCGTGCGTCACCGGTCCGTGCGTCGCCGAGCCGTCCGTCGCCAATGCGCCCGTCGTCAATGCACCCGTCGCCGAGCCGTCCGTCACCGGTCCGTCCGTCACCGGTCCGTCCGTCACCGGTCCGTCCGTCGCCAACGCGCCCCTCACCGATCCGTCCCCCATCGCGCGTACGGCGTCCAGCAGGGCGGCCGGGTTCTCCCGCACCTCCTCCACGGTGGTGCCGAGGTCCCCGCCGAGTGCCTTCGCGGTGCGTTCCAGCAGCTCGTCCATGGGGCGTGAGGTGGGGGTGAGCAGCACCACCGGCCAGCGGTCGGCGCCCGGCATGGGGAGGTCGCCGCGTCTGAGGGCGGGGACGAGACCGGCGTTGAGCAGGGAGGACTTGCCGGCGCCCGAGGGCGCGACCAGCATCAGCGGTCCGCTGCCCACCCGTTCGAAGATCCGTTCCACCAGGGCGGCCGTCGCGTGCTCCCGGCCGAAGAACCAGGCCGCGTCCTGCGGGGTGAACGCCGCAAGGCCGCGGTAGGGACACGCCCCGCCCGACGGCCGGGGCCCTGCGGCGGCCTCGGCCTCAGCCACGGGTTCGCCGTCGGCGTCGGCGTCGCGAGGTGGGGCCTGCTGCACCAGGCGGAGCAACTCGCCCTCGGCGCACAGGACTTGGTCGCAGAGTCGGGCGACGTCGACAGTGGCGCGTTTCGTACCCGTCTCGATCTTGCTGAGGTAGCCCTTGCTGTAGTGGGTCCGGCGCGCCAGGTCGGTGAGCGACAGTCCGCGTTCCCGCCGCAGCCGTCTCAGCTGGGCAGGGAAGGTCTGTTGTGCGGGGAGGGAACGCGTGGTCAGCGCGGTCGGCTCCCGGTCGTCGCGGTGCTCGGGGTCATCGCCGAGCTGCGGGTCCCCCAAGGTGTCCCCCAAGGCAGTGCTGGCCGTGAGACGGCGGGTGCCCAGGTTACTGGCGGTTCGGTGACGGTAGCCAAATTTTCACCCGGACTGGCGAAAACACGAACGTCCGGAACCGCGGCCGCGGGTGCGGGGGGTGGGGGGGGGGTGCCCGGGGGGTACGGGG
>NZ_JBEOYO010000055.1:42880-62216 GCF_040297125.1 Streptomyces sp. NPDC001868
GTGCCAAAAACACCACGGTCCGAACCCGCGGCCGGGTTCCCGCACGTTCGTACGAGGCTCCCGGTCGGGAACGGGCGGCCCGGGTGGTCGATTCCGGGCCGTCCGTACCGCTGGGGGGATCAGGTCAGGAAGGCACCGCAGGCGCTGCGGGCCACCCAACGGTGCGAGGTGATGCTGTCGTTCGCCCCGACACCGCTGGTCAGGCGGTTGTCGGTGAGGTTGTCGGCGTACAGCTCGCCCGGCGCGAGACAGGCGTGGCCGCCGCCGTAGTTGTCGTGCTCGTAGAACGCGACGTGGTCGAGCCCGCCCGTGAAGCCGCGGTTCATGACGGACGTGGCCTTGTCGTTGGAACCGGCGCCCCAGTTGGCGCTGTTGCCTGCGGCGACGATCAGCTGCGTGCCCGAGCAGTCCAGGTCCTGCCAGGCGTACATGTTGCCGTTGCGCGGGCCCCACTTGCTGTCGCAGCCGGGTCCGGCGACGGCGGCCTGCGAGGTGGCGGCGGGTACGAGAACGCCCAGGGCGGTGAGCCCGAGAAGCGCGGCCGTGGCGGTGAACTTGCGCATGGTGTTTCCCCTCGTTTCCTTGGTGATGCGTGGGTGGTGGTGCGTGGTGGTGGTGGTGCGTGGGTGGTGCGCGCCGGTGGCGGTGTGCCGGGCGGGGCCCGGTGTGCCGTCACCGGTGGTCGGTGTGCGCCCGCAGGCGCGGGGATCGGCGTGCACCTGGAGGTGCGCGGGGATCGCGGTGCGCCCGGAGGCGCGAGGGTTCGGTGTGCGCCCGGAGGCGCGCGGTGTTCAGTCGCGCTCCGGGACGATGCGTACCGCCCGGTCGTAGGCCTGCCGGCCGAGGTTCCGGTAGGTGTCGACGTCGTCGCCGAAGCGGTCGCGCAGGCGGTCCTGGTAGTGCGTCTCCCGGGCCGAGGCAACGGCCTTGAGGGAGGTCTCGCGGGCACAGGTCGCGTCGGCGACGGCGGTCCTCCGCTCGGCGGCGAACGCCTCGTCGGCGCGGGCGGTGCCCAGCCGGCTGGTGTCGACCCGGACGGCGTCGCGGGCCGACTGGGGGTCGTCGTAAGGCTGTCCCGCCTTCTTCATGCACCGGGACCAGGCCCGTAGCCCGGCGGTCAGCTGAGGGTCCTTCATCAGGTCCTCGCCGTAGAGGGCGCTGAGGCCCGTGGCGATCTTGCTGGTGCGGAACCATTCCGCCGGGTCGCCGTAGAGCGTGCGCTCGGCCTCCTCCATACAGCCGCCGCTGCGTTTGCGGATCTCCCCGCCGCCCGGCAGCGGCGCGGTGAGTGTGCGGGCGTCGCCGCCGCCGTCGAGCGCGGTGTCGAAGGCGGCACGCCGGGCGGCGGAGAGACGCTGGCGGTAGGCGCCGAGAGGGTTGCTCTCGCGGGCCTTCTGGCTCTTGGCGTCGATCCGCCCGCCGTATCCGTGGGTCCGGGCCCACGCCACGTCGTCCTGGACGTAGCGCACCGGGCGGCTCTCCTGGAGGGTCAGGGTGCGGTCCTCCCAGTAGATGAAGCCCTGGCGGCGCATGCACTCGGCCGTCAGGTGCTGCTGGGCGTCGTTGGTGCGCAGTTCCTGCTGCCAGGTCAGTGCCTGTGGACGCGGCTGCCGGTCGGCCTGCTTCCGGCCCCCGTCGCCGTCGTCACCGCCGGCGCATCCGGTGGTGACGGCCGCGGTGGCCGCCATGACCACGCACAGAGACATGAGCGCTCGTCTCATGACCTCCACCCCCCTTGGCCTCATCCGTCCCGTTGCCGGGCTCCGTCGCTGCTGACGACTCAAGAGTTGCCCCGCCGCTCACCGAGGTCGACGGGTTTCCTGTTGCCCTCCTGTGCGGCGACCGGGAAACGGGGAGTGACCTGCGGAAACGCGGAACCGGAGGCAACGCCGGAGTGGTACGGGGGGGGAAGAGAAGGCGGACCCGGTCACCTCACAGCTAAGCCACAGCGGACTCAGCTCAGACTCATGGCGGAGTCAAAGCGGAATCCCGTCTCGCAGAAACCCTGGCCGAATCCATTGACGCGAACATGCCCCCCTCTTATCTTCTGATCGAACTTCCGCACAAGAGCCGACATTTCGAACAACATCCGACGCCTCAGGGCAGTTCACGCACAGACGGGACGAGCGTTGAACAGAACCCTCAGGGCGGTCCTCGCCCTGCTCACCTCGGTGGCCGCCCTGCTGGGCCTCACCACCGCCCTCGCCGCCCCGGCCGGAGCCGCCCACCCGGCGGCCGGGCAGGCCACGCGGTACACCATGACCGCGTTCACCAACAGCAGCGAGTCGAACATGTACGTCTACGACTCGCCGGACGCGACCGGGTTCACCCTCCGTAAGGGCCCGGCGTACACCCCGCCCTCCGGCCTGATCCGTGACCCCAGCATCTTCAAGCACACGGACGGCTACTACTACCTGACCTACACCACCCGCACCTGGTCGGCGCTCTCCACCACCATCGGCTTCGCCCGCTCCACCGACCGCCTCAACTGGACCTTCCTGTACGACTACACGGTCCCGATCAGCGGTCTGCAGCGCGCCTGGGCACCCGAGTGGTTCGTCGACAGCAACGGCAGCGTCAACATCATCCTGTCCGCGTCCGTCGCGGCCGGCGGAGAGTGGATCTTCAAGCCGTACAAGCTGACGGCGACGAACTCCGCCCTCACCGCGTGGTCGGCGCCCACCCTGCTCTCCGGCATCGGCCCGAACTACATCGACACCTTCATCGTCAAGATCGGCTCCACCTACCACGCGTTCACCAAGAACGAGACGACGAAGTACATCGAGTACGCCACCGCCTCCAGCCTCACCGGCCCGTACACCATCCAGAAGACGGGCAACTGGGCCGGCTTCGGCTCCGGGATGGAGGGCCCGGCGCTCGTCCAGCTCGACAACGGCGGCTGGCGGATCTACTACGACGCCTACGGCGCCGGGAAGTACTGGTACAGCGACAGCTACGACAACTTCGCCACCTGGTCGACCCCGACCGAACTGCCCGGCCTCACCGGCTTCGTACGCCATCTGACGGTCCTCAAGGAGACGGTCTCCGGCGGAGTCACCCTCCCCACCAACACCACCCGCTCCCTCCAGTCCGTCAACTACACGGGCCGCTACGCCGTGGTCCGCTCCGACAGCCTCGGCTACGTCGACCCGGTGACCTCCTCCAGCACCACCGCCGTCAAGCAGAGCGCGACCTTCACGATCGTGCCCGGCCTCGCGGACGCCAACTGCTACTCCTTCCGGGACACCTCGGGCCGCTACCTACGGCACTGGGACTTCCGGGTCCGCTTCGCCACGGACGACGGCACGACCGTCTTCGACAAGGACGCCACGTACTGCGCCCGCCCGGGCACGACCTCCGGCTCCGTCCGTCTGGAGTCGTACAACTACCCGGGCCGCTACATCCGCCACTACAACTACGAGCTCCGCCTCGATGTCCACCAGGCCACGGACACCTTCCGAGCCGACAGCTCCTTCACGGCCGTAAGCCCCTGGGCCTGACGCGAAGGGGAACCCCGCGCCCCTTCAGGGGCGCGGGGAACTGCGCGACCAGCCCCCACCGAACCCGCGCTCACCCACCCACCCCGAACCACCCACAGCGCAGGGGGGGTTCAAAGGGGCACAGCCCCTTGAGGACGGGACGGGTAGGGGCGGCGGGGGCGAGAAAACCCCGCCGCCCACCACCCCGTCACGCCTAACTCACCGACACCGTCCCCGGCGCCGGGGCGTACCCCGCCGGCCGCGCGGTGAACGTCCCCCGCCCCTGCGTCCGGCTCCGCAACCGCGTCGCGTACCCGAACAGCTCCGCCAACGGCACGGTCGCGCTGACCACCACCGAGCCGCCCCGGGTCACGGAGTCCGTGACTCGCCCCCGCCGCGCGGCGAGATCACCGAGCACCCCGCCCACGGCATCCGCGGGCACGGTGACGCTGACATCGGCGACAGGTTCGAGGAGACCCATCACCCCGACCCGCATGGCCTCGCGGAGCGCCAGCCGCCCGGCCGTACGGAACGCCATCTCCGAGGAGTCCTTGGAGTGGGTCGCCCCGTCGGTCAGGGTGACGCTCAGCCCGGTCACCGGGTGACCGCCGAGCGGCCCCTCGGCGAGGGCGTCACGGCAGCCGGCCTCGACCGCGCGGACGTACTCCTGCGGCACCCGCCCGCCGACGACGGTCGAGCGGAAGACGAACCCCGTGGCGGCGCTGTCGCCCTCTGCCTCCAGGGGTGCCATGTCCAGGACGACATGGGCGAACTGCCCCGCCCCGCCGTCCTGTTTGACGTGCCGGAAGACCAGACCGGACACCCCGCGCACGACCGTCTCGCGATGGGCGACCCGAGGGCGGCCGACGGCGACTTCGAGCCCCTGGCTCTGCCGGATCTTCTCCACCGCCACCTCCAGATGCAGTTCACCCATCCCGGACAGCAGGGTCTGGCCGGTCTCGGGGTCGGTCCGTACGACCAGCGAGGGGTCCTCCTCCGCCAGCCGCGCGAGGGCCGTCGCGAGCCGGTCGGTGTCCGTGCTGCGGCGTGCCTCGACGGCCACCGACACCACCGGGTTGGCGACGGACGGCGGTTCGAGGAGCAGCGGCGCCGCCTGCGCGCACAGCGTCGTGCCCGCGCGGGCCGACTTCAGCCCGACGACGGCGACGATGTCCCCGGCCACCGCGAGGTCCAGTTCGGCGTGCCGGTCGGCCCGGACCCGCAGGATCCTGCCGATTCGCTCGGTGCGCCGCGTGCCCGCGTCCAGCACGGTGTCCCCCTTCCGGATCGTTCCCGAGTAGAGCCTCAGATAGGTCAGCCGTCCCGTGGCCGTGGCGCTCACCTTGAACGCCAGGGCCGCGAGCGGTACTTGGTCGTCGGCGGCCCGCTCCTGCTCCGTACCGTCGTGCGTACCGCGTACGGGCGGTACGTCCAGCGGCGAGGGCAGATACGCCACGACCGCGTCGAGCAGCGGTTCGATGCCACGGTTGCGGTAGGCCGAGCCGCACAGCACGACCACACCTTCACCCGTGCGGGTCAGGTCGCGCAGCGCGGCGGCCAGTGTCCGCGCGGAGAGTGTGGACTCCGCGCAGAACTCCTCCAGCGCCATGGGATGCAGTTCCGCGACCGCCTCCTCCAGGCGCTGCCGTCGTCGCTCCGCCTCGTCCCGCAGGGCGTCAGGCACCGGGCCCTCGGCGGCGGTGTCGTCGCCGTCCGCCCAGACCAGGGCGCGCATACGCAGCAGATCCACCACACCGACGAACCCGTCCTCCGTACCGATCGGCAACTGCACCACCAACGGCACCGGATGGAGCCGTTGCCGGATCGACTCGACGGCGGTGTCGAGGTCGGCGCCCGCGCGGTCCAGCTTGTTGACGAAGGCGATACGGGGTACGCCGTGCCGGTCGGCCTGCCGCCACACCGACTCGCTCTGCGGCTCCACGCCCGCGACCGCGTCGAAGACCGCGATCGCGCCGTCGAGGACGCGGAGCGAGCGCTCCACCTCGTCGGCGAAGTCGACATGGCCCGGGGTGTCGATCAGGTTGATCCGGTGCCCGTCCCAGGCGCAGCTCACGGCCGCCGCGAAGATCGTGATGCCGCGGTCGCGCTCCTGCGGGTCGAAGTCGGTGACGGTGGTGCCGTCGTGGACCTCTCCGCGCTTGTGCGTGGTCCCGGTGGCGTACAGGAACCGCTCGGTGACGGTGGTCTTGCCGGCGTCGACATGGGCGAGGATGCCCAGGTTACGGACGGCGGTCAGAGGGTCGGCGTGGGTGGTGACGGTGCTGCGCATGGCCCGTGGCCTTTCAGCTGAGCTGTTTCGGGGCAGCGCGATTCCCGTGCGGTACGGCGGACGGCGGGAACGTGCGCGCGGACGGAGCTGTCGCTCCTTCCGCGCCCACAGGGGTTCGTCGTCAGACGTGCGTCACGGGCATCCGGTACCGGCCGCGCAGCGGGCACCGGACGGACGAGGACACGAGGATCACCTCGTACAGGGAACGGGGAACGACGACGGCGGTGCGGTCGCACATGGCCGGGCTCCCCTCTCTCGTCACTTGGTGCGGTGAGTCTAGGGACAGCGACAGGGCCGGGTCACCGCATTTTCCGCCGGGTGCCTCACTCGGCCCTGATGTCGTCCACGTGGACGACGCCCTTGGTCACCGCCCCGCCACCCCGGCCGAGGTACAGATTGAACGCCGTCACCTCGGCCAGACGGGCCGCGTCGAGCACGGCGGTGGCGTGCTCGCTGTCCCAGGGAGCGGGCTGGAACTCGCCGAAGGGGATCTTGATCTCCTGCCCTCTCGTGTCGTCCAGCGGAAACCTGTACTGGAACTGGACTCCGTCGGCGACGATCTCGAGCGCCCCGGCGTTCTCCGAGCCGTCGCCCCGCAGCCACAGCGCCAGGCAGGTGAAGCCGGACCAGTCCGCGACGACCGGCCGGCCGATGCCGGTGAACTCCGCGCCGGTGAAGTCGTAGGCGTAGGCCAGTCCGTAGGAGCCCGAGGACTTGTGGTCGGGCGACAGAGTGAGGGTGTGGGCGTTGAGGTGGGTGTACGCCTCGCCGAGGGCGACATCGTCCCCGGCGTACCCCTCGAAGTCGTCGATCCAGCCTGCGGGCAGGGGGGCGGCCTCGCCGAGGAGGACGACGGCGGAGTCGGTGAGGGTCTCACCGCCCACCCGCGCGCGCACGGTGAGGGTCGCCGAGCCCTTCTTGCGCGGGGCCGCGCCGATCGACCAGATGGCCGAGTGGTAGCCGTCCGCGTCCAGGCGCAGGGGTCGGGCCCGCCCGCCGTCCACGGAGTAGGTGACCCGGCTCGCCCGCGCGGGCGTGACCCGCACCCGGACGGTGGTCCTGGCGGCCGTCACGCGCTGTCGGTCCGTGGGTGTCACCAGATGCACGGACGGGCCGTTCCTGACGGCGGTGGTGCGGGCGGCGAACACCCCCCGCAGATCGGAGGCGAAGAGGGTGTAGGGATCCTGATGGAACCGGACGAAGTCCGGCAGCAGGGCGTGGCCCGGGTACGGCACATAGGCGCGCTTGGTGCCTCCGAAGTTGGCCCACGTGGGCATGTAGGTCACCTGGCGGGCCAGCGGATCCGCCTCGACGGCCCGCAGCAGCCGCGTGAACCACTGCGGGTCGCGGACCTCGGTGCCGCTCTCCCCGAACTCCGTGAGGGCCGGCACCTTGTCCCGCGCGTTGGCCAGCCGGACCACCATCGCCAGGTCCCGCACCAGACCGTCGAGCCAGGGGGTCGGTCCGGCGCCCTCGTCGTAGGAGTCGTAGCCGAGGACGTCGACGAAACGGTCGCCGGGGTAGGTCCTGAGGTAGCCGGTCGGGTCCCCACCGAGACTCGCGTTGGGCGAGTAGGCGTAGAGGAGATTGTGTACGCCCTTGGTGTCGCGCAGGTACTCGACGGTGTAGCGGAACAGCTCGATGAACTCGCCCGAGGTGGTGTGACCGGCGCCCCACCAGAACCAGCCCCCGTTGTTCTCGTGGAAGGGCCGGAAGATGACGGGGATGGCGGTGCCGTCCGGGCGCCGCGCGCCCTTGACGGCCTTCGCGACGCGGTCGAGGAACCGGTTGAAGCGCGCGTGCCGCGCACCGCCGGGGAGGATCTGGCCGACGACCCGGCCCGAGGTGTCGTGGAAGTCCTCGCCGGTGACGAAGTTCGGCATGTGGGCGCTGAGGGTGTTGATCCCACCGCGCGCGTCCCCCTGCCGGATGCACCGGCTGAGCGCGGCGATGTTCTCGGCGTCGGTGCCGTCCACGGCGCCGGGGCGTTCGTCGCCGTCGAGGACGAGGGTGTCCCAGCCGAAGACCGCGGGGTAGTCGCCCACCGCCGCTCTGGTGTCGGACGCCCTGCCGTCGGGTGTGGTGAAGGTGAAGCCGTAGGTCAGGTCGTGCTGGTGCCCGAACAGGATGCCTCTGCCCTGCTGCCGCTTCAGGTACGCGAACAGCGCGCGGGTGGCGGGGGTCGCCCTGTCGTCGACGATCCGGACCGGCGTGGGCGTGCCGGGCGGCCCCGAGGGGGAGGTCGCCGTGGCGGCCACGGATGTCCGGGTGCCGGCCGCCGCGGCGACCGCGGCACCCAGGAGGATGAACGCGCGACGCTTCAGGGGGGAAATGGGCATGTGTCTCTCCGGCACGTGTGGGGGTCCTTCCCGTGACGCGGTCGGCCGGCCGAGAAGGGCGTCCTGGTCGGGGACAGCGCCGGCGCGTGACACGCGTGTGGTTCAAGTGCCGCTATTTGACTAGAGGTTGAGGGGAAAGGAAAGAGCCTGAGCGCGAGCGGGTTGCCTGAAAGGATCACGGGATTCGGCATCCGTGACATCACCTGAGGCATCACCTGGGGCCACGAGAACGCGAAGGGCCCCGACCGACCGGTCGGGGCCCTTCGCATGCTCATCGCCGTAGCGAGTGTCCGAGGGGGGACTTGAACCCCCACGCCCGATAAAGGGCACTAGCACCTCAAGCTAGCGCGTCTGCCATTCCGCCACCCGGACCAGGTGTCTGTCGCCTGGCCGGGGGTGTTCCCCGCGGCGACACGGACAACAATACCAAGATTTCGGAGTGCCTTTCACCTGCGTTTCCGGGCTCCGGACGGGGTCGTGCGGGCCTCGGCGAGCGGGCCCGCACGACCTCACCTGAGGTGATCGGACAATCACGATCCGGCCATGTCAGGCCGCGGACGGCATGAGGTGGTACTCGGGGAAGTTGCCCGGCAGCCGCTCCCCCGCCGGACCATGAGTGACGGCCTTCACCAGCAGCTCGCCGCCGACGAAGGCGCCCCGCCAGGAAGCGCCGAACCCGCCGAACAGCTCCTCGCGGTCGCCGCGCGAGCGGGGTGTGCCGTGGCCGACCTTGAACGCCCGGATCTGGGGTGCCAGCCGCTCGTAGGTCGCCCGGTCGTCGGTGGAGAGGGTGGCGACGAGGGCGCCGTTCGAGGCGTTCATGGCGGCGAGCAGCTCCGCCTCGGTGTCGACCAGGACGATCGTGTCGACCGGGCCGAAGGGTTCCGCGTGATGGAGCGGGGAGGACGGGGGCGGGTTCAGGAGGGTGACGGGCTGGACGTACGCGCCGGTGTCCTGGCCGGGCAGGAAGCGCGCGCCGGAGAGCCTGCCCCGGTGCAGGGGGACGGCGCCCCGGTCGACGGCCTCGGCGACCTGGTCGGTCAACTCCTTGGCCTTGGCCGCGTTGATGACGGGCCCGAAGTCGAGCTTCGGGTACGGGTCGTCGGGGTGTTCCACGGCGAGGGGGTGGCCGATCCGGAGCGTACGGACCGCCGGGAGGTACGCGGCCAGGAACTCGTCGAACAGCTCACGCTGGACGACGAAGCGCGGGTAGGCCGTGCAGCGCTGTTTGCCGTAGTCGAAGAGTTTGGGGATGACGGCGGTGAGGGTGTCCCAGTCGGTGTGGTTCCAGATGCCCCAGGTGTTCAGGCCCTCCTGTTCGAGGACATGGCGTTTGCCGAGGTCGGCCACGGCCGTGGCCACGGCGGCGCCGGTGTCGCGGCCCCCGACGAAGGAGACACAGCCGATCTCGGGGGCGCGGACCAGTGCCTCCGACAGCTCGCGTCCGCTGCCGCTGACGAGGGTGACGGGGAGGCCCTCGCGGGCGGCGAGCGCGCCGGCCAGGGTGAGGCAGGCGACGCCGCCGTCGGTCGGGGTCTTGGCGATGACCGCGTTGCCCGCCAGTGCCTGGACCAGCATCGCGTGGACGAGCACGCTCATCGGGTAGTTCCAGCTGGCGATGTTGGAGACCGGGCCGTCGAGCGGGACGCGTCCCTCGACCATGGGTTCGATGCCGTCGACGTACCAGCGGACGCCGTCGATGGCCCGGTCCACGTCGGCCTGGGCGAGCCGCCAGGGTTTGCCGATCTCCCAGACCAGGAGCAGGGCGAGCAGTTCGCGGTGCTGGGTGAGGGCGTCGAGGGTGGCGGCGACCCGGGCGCGGCGTTCGGCGAGGGGGACGTGGCGCCAGGCCCGGTGCTGGTCGAGGGAGGCGCGGACCGCGTGGTGCGCGGTCGTGCCGTCCAGGCGGGGCGGGCCCGCGACGGGGCTGCCGTCGACGGGGCTGGTGGCGGGGAGCGCCCGGCCGTCGGCCTGCCAGGAGCGGTTCCAGAGGTTGAGGACCCGGTCGTCCCGGAAGGCCTCGGGGGCGACGGCGAGACAGCGCCGCCAGGCGTCGGTCCAGGCGGTGCCGGACTTGAGGGTGAGGGTGGGTGTGGCTGTGGCTGTGGGCGTGGGTGGTGCCATGGGTTTCTCCGCTCTCGGTGCACAGTCGGGGGCGGGGTGGCGCGTGTGTCGTGGGTGGGGGTTGTGGGTGGAGGTGTCGCGGGTGAGGGTCGCGGGTGGGGGTCAGGTCAGGCCCCGGCTTCCAGGGCGGCGAGCACCAGCCGGGCCGTCTCGGTGGGAGTGCCGCCGACCCGTACCCCGACCGCTTCCAGCGCCTCCTTCTTGGCCTCGGCCGTACCGGAGGAGCCGGAGACGATCGCGCCCGCGTGGCCCATCGTCTTGCCCTCGGGGGCGGTGAACCCGGCGATGTAGCCGACGACGGGCTTGGTGACGTGGTCGCGGATGTACGCGGCGGCCCGTTCCTCGGCGTCGCCGCCGATCTCGCCGATGAGGACGATCAGTTCGGTGTCCGGGTCGTCCTGGAACGCGGCCAGACAGTCGATGTGGGTGGTGCCGACGACGGGGTCGCCGCCGATGCCGACACAGGTGGAGAAGCCGATGTCGCGGAGTTCGTACATGAGTTGGTAGGTGAGGGTGCCGGACTTGGAGACCAGGCCGATGCGCCCGGGCTTGGTGATGTCGGCGGGGATGATGCCCGCGTTGGACTGGCCGGGGGTGATCAGACCGGGGCAGTTGGGGCCGATGATCCGGGTGCCCTTGGCCCGCGCGTACGCCGTGAAGGCGACGGAGTCGTGGACGGGGATGCCCTCGGTGATGACCACGGCGAGACCGATGCCGGCGTCGGCGGCCTCGACGACGGCCGCCTTGGCGAAGGCGGGCGGGACGAAGACGACACTGACGTCGGCGCCGGTGACCTCGATGCCCTCGGCGACGGAGCCGAAGACGGGGACGGCGATGGGGGTACCTCCCAGGCCCTTAAGGCACTGGGGGACGTCGAAGTCGACGGTCCGGCCGGCCTTGCGGGGGTTGACGCCGCCGACGACGTTCGTGCCGGCCGCGAGCATCCGGCGGGTGTGCTTCATGCCCTCGCCGCCGGTCATGCCCTGGACGAGGACCTTGCTCTCCTTGGTGAGGTGGATGGCCATGTCCGGGCTCCTCAGTTCGCGTGGGCGAGGTCGGCGGCGCGGCGCGCGGCGCCGTCCATGGTGGTGGCCTGGTGGACGAGGGGGTGGTCGCGGGCGTCGAGGACGGCCCGGCCGCGTACGGCGTTGTTGCCGTCGAGGCGGACGACCAGCGGTTTGGTCAACTGAACACCGTCCAGGGCCTGGACGATGCCGTCGGCGACCGCGTCGCAGGCGGTGATCCCACCGAAGACATTGACGAAGACGGACTTCACGTCGGGGTCGGAGAGGATGACGGAGAGGCCGTCGGCCATGATCTGGGCGGAGGCGCCGCCGCCGATGTCGAGGAAGTTGGCGGGGCGGGCGCCGCAGCCCGCGACCACGTCGAGGGTGGACATGACGAGTCCGGCGCCGTTGCCGATGACACCGACCTCGCCGTCCAGCTTCACGTAGTTGAGCCCCTTGGCGGCGGCCGCCGCCTCCAGCGGGTCGTCGTGCGCGAAGCCCTCGTCGCCCAGGCGGGTCTGCCGGAAGGTCGCGTTGTCGTCGAGGGTGACCTTGCCGTCGAGGGCGAGGATGTGGCCCTGTTCGGTGCGCACCAGGGGGTTCACCTCGACGAGGAGCGCGTCCTCGCGGGTCAGCACCCCCCAGAGCCGTACGAGGACGTCGACGGTCTGCGGGGGCAGGCCGGCCGCGTCGGCGATCTCGGCGGCCTTCGCCGAGGTGACGCCCTCGGCGGGGTCGACGGGGATCCGGGCGACGGCGTCGGGCCGGGTCGCCGCCACCTCCTCGATGTCCATGCCGCCCTCGGCCGAGGCGATGGCGAGGAAGCGGCCCGCGGCGCGGTCGAGGACGTACGAGACGTAGAACTCGCTCTCGATCGCGACGGGTTCGGCGACCATCACCTTGCGGACGGTGTGGCCCTTGATGTCCATGCCGAGGATCTGCCGTGCCGTCAGTTCGGTCGCGGCGGGGTCGGCGGCGAGCTTCACCCCGCCCGCCTTGCCGCGCCCGCCGGTCTTCACCTGGGCCTTGACGACGACGCGTCCGCCCAGCCTGCGGGCGATCTCGCGGGCCTCCTTGGGCGAGTCGGTGACCTCCGCCCGTGGCACCGCGATGCCGTGTTCCTCGAAGAGTTCCCTTGCCTGGTGCTCGAAAAGGTCCATTCCGGCTCCTGACTCAAAAGTGCCGCACGCCCCCTGGACACCACCCACCGGATGCGGGATAACAAGCTTCATACAGTATTCGTCGACTGTATGCAATCAACCGCGAGAGCGCTCCAACGCCTACGAAGACCCCACGAAAACCCCTACGAAGGGACAGGACTTCGCCATGCCCGACGGCAACAGCCAGGACCTCATCTCCGGTGGTCACCTCGTCGCCAAGGCACTCAAAGCGGAGGGTGTGGAGGTCATCTACACCCTGTGCGGCGGCCACATCATCGACATCTACGACGGCTGCGTCGACGAGGGCATCGAGGTCGTCGACGTCCGCCACGAGCAGGTCGCCGCCCACGCGGCCGACGGCTACGCCCGGATCACCGGCAAGCCCGGCTGCGCGGTCGTCACCGCGGGCCCCGGTACGACCGACGCCGTCACCGGTGTCGCCAACGCCTTCCGCGCGGAGTCCCCGATGCTGCTGATCGGCGGCCAGGGCGCGCACACCCAGCACAAGATGGGGTCCCTCCAGGACCTGCCGCACGTCGACATGATGACGCCGATCACCAAGTTCGCGGCGACCGTGCCGGACACCGCCCGCGCCGCCGACATGGTGTCCATGGCGTTCCGCGAGTGCTACCACGGCGCCCCCGGCCCCTCCTTCCTGGAGATCCCGCGCGATGTCCTCGACGCCAAGGTGCCGGTGGAGAAGGCCCGGGTGCCGAAGGCCGGCGCCTACCGGGCCTCGACCCGCTCGGCCGGCGACCCCGAGGCGATCGAGAAGCTCGCCGATCTGCTGGTGCACGCCGAGAAGCCCGCGATCCTGCTGGGCAGCCAGGTGTGGACGACCCGGGGCACCGAGTCCGCCATCGAGCTGGCGCGCACGCTGAACATCCCGGCGTACATGAACGGCGCGGGGCGCGGCACACTGCCGCCCGGGGACCCGCACCACTTCCAGCTCTCCCGCCGGTACGCCTTCTCCCACGCCGACGTCATCGTCATCGTCGGCACGCCCTTCGACTTCCGCATGGGCTACGGCAAGCGGCTGTCGCCGGACGCGACCGTCGTACAGATCGACCTCGACTACCGGACCGTCGGCAAGAACCGCGACATCGACCTCGGGATCGTCGGCGACGCGGGCCTCGTGCTCAAGTCGGTGACCGAGGCGGCCTCCGGACGCATCAACGGGGGCGCGTCGAAGCGCAAGGAGTGGCTGGACGAGCTGCGCGCCGCCGAACAGGTGGCCATCGAGAAGCGGCTGCCCAGCCTGAAGTCCGACGCCTCGCCGATCCACCCGTACCGGCTGGTCAGCGAGATCAACGACTTCCTCACCGAGGACTCGATTTACATCGGCGACGGCGGCGACATCGTCACCTTCTCCGGTCAGGTCGTGCAGCCCAAGTCACCCGGGCACTGGATGGACCCGGGCCCCCTCGGCACGCTCGGCGTCGGCGTCCCCTTCGTGCTCGCGGCCAAGAAGGCGCGGCCCGACAAGGAGGTGGTGGCCCTCTTCGGTGACGGCGCCTTCTCCCTCACCGGCTGGGACTTCGAGACCCTCGTCCGCTATGACCTCCCCTTCGTCGGGATCATCGGCAACAACTCCTCCATGAACCAGATCCGTTACGGCCAGGCCCAGAAGTACGGCCTGGAGCGCGAGCGGATCGGCAACACCCTCGGCGACGTCCACTACGACAAGTTCGCCCAGATGCTCGGCGGTCACGGCGAGGAGGTCCGCGACCCCGCCGACATCGGCCCCGCGCTGCAGCGCGCCCGTGAGTCGGGCAAGCCGTCGCTCATCAACGTCTGGGTCGACCCGGACGCGTACGCCCCCGGAACCATGAACCAGACGATGTACAAGTGAGGTGACCCCGGTGACCCCTACCGCAGGAACGTCGACCAAGGCTCTCGAAGGCATCCGTGTCCTGGACATGACCCATGTGCAGTCCGGGCCCTCCGCCACCCAACTGCTCGCCTGGCTCGGCGCGGACGTGGTGAAGCTGGAGGCGCCGAGCGGGGACATCACACGCAAGCAGCTGCGTGACCTCCCGGACGTCGACTCCCTCTACTTCACGATGCTCAACTGCAACAAGCGGAGCATCACCCTCAACACCAAGACCGAGCGCGGCAAGGAGATCCTCACCGAGCTGATCCGGCGCTCGGACGTCATGGTCGAGAACTTCGGACCGGGCGCGGTCGACCGCATGGGCTTCACCTGGGACCGTATCCAGGAGATCAATCCGCGTATCGTCTATGCCTCCATCAAGGGGTTCGGGGACGGTCCGTACACCAACTTCAAGGCGTACGAGGTCGTGGCGCAGGCCATGGGCGGGTCGATGGCGACCACGGGCTTCGAGGACGGGCCGCCGCTGGCGACGGGGGCCCAGATCGGGGACTCGGGCACGGGCATCCACGCCGTGGCGGGGATTCTCGCGGCGCTGTACCAGCGGGAGAACACCGGGCGTGGCCAGCGGGTCAATGTGGCCATGCAGCACGCCGTCCTCAACCTCTGTCGGGTGAAGCTGAGGGACCAGCAGCGGCTGGCACATGGCCCGCTCCGTGAATATCCCAACGACGACTTCGGCGACGAGGTTCCCAGGTCCGGGAACGCGTCCGGCGGCGGCCAGCCCGGCTGGGCCGTGAAGTGCGCGCCGGGCGGCCCGAACGACTATGTGTACGTCATCGTGCAGCCCGTCGGCTGGCAGCCGCTGAGCGAGCTGATCGGCCGGCCCGAACTGGCGGACGACCCCGAGTGGGCGACGCCGGAGGCCCGCCTCCCCAAGCTCAACAAGATGTTCCAGCTGATCGAGGAGTGGTCGTCCACCCTGCCCAAGTGGGAGGTGCTGGAGCGGCTGAACGCCCACAACATCCCATGCGGGCCGATCCTCTCCACCAAGGAGATCATCGAGGACGAGTCCCTGGTCTCCAACGAGATGGTCGTCACCGTCCCGCACCCCGAGCGCGGCGACTTCGTGACCGTCGGCAGCCCGCTGAAGCTGTCCGACTCCCCCGTGGACGTGACCAGTTCCCCCCTGCTCGGCGAGCACAACGAAGAGGTCTACGTCGGTGAGCTGGGCCTCGGCGACGAGGAACTGCGCCTGCTCAAGTCGAACGGAGTGATCTGATTGATGGCCGAAGACCGGGTGCTGAGGGTGCGTGGACTCCTCGACGCCGTACGGGCCGAGGGCCGGAGCGCGCTGACCGCTCCCGAGGGCAAGGTGATCGCCGACGCGTACGGGATCGCCGTACCCGGTGAGGAGTTGGCGCGGGACGTCGACGAGGCGGTGGCGTACGCGGCGCGCTTCGGCGGGCCGGTGGTCATGAAGATCGTCTCGCCGGACATCCTCCACAAGACCGACGCGGGCGGTGTGATCGTCGGAGTGGAGGGCGCCGGTGACGTACGGGCCGCGTTCCACACGATCGTCGACAACGCGCGCGCGTACGCGCCGGACGCCCGGATCGAGGGTGTCCAGGTGCAGGAACTGCTGCCGAAGGGGCAGGAGGTCATCGTCGGCGCGGTGACGGACCCGACGTTCGGGAAGGTCGTCGCGTTCGGGCTCGGCGGGGTGCTGGTGGAGGTCCTCAAGGACGTCACCTTCCGGCTGGCGCCGGTCGACGCGCACGAGGCGCTCTCCATGCTGGACTCGATCCGCGCGGCCGAGATCCTGCGCGGGGTGCGCGGGGCACCCGCCGTGGACCGGTGGGCGATCGCCGAGCAGATCCGCCGGGTCTCCGAACTCGTCGCGGACTTCCCGGAGATCGCCGAGGTGGATCTCAACCCGGTGATCGCGACCCCGCAGGGGGCGGTCGCGGCGGACATCCGGGTGATCCTCGCCGAGTCGGTGCCGAAGCCCCGGCGCAGGTACCCGCGCGAGGAGATCCTCACGTCGATGCGGCGGCTGATGCAGCCCTCGTCGGTCGCCGTGATCGGGGCCTCCAACGAGCAGGGCAAGATCGGCAATTCGGTGATGCGCAACCTCATCGACGGCGGTTTCGCCGGGGAGATCCATCCGGTGAACCCCAAGGCCGATGACATTCTGGGCCGCAAGGCGTACAAGAGTGTCACGGACGTTCCCGGTGAGGTGGATGTGGCGGTCTTCGCGATCCCCGCCAAGTTCGTGGCCTCGGCGCTGGAGGAGGTGGGCCGCAAGGGCATCGCCAACGCCGTACTGATCCCGTCGGGGTTCGCCGAGACCGGCGAGCACGCGCTCCAGGACGAGATCGTGGCGATCGCCGAGCGGCACGGCGTCCGGCTGCTCGGGCCGAACATCTACGGCTACTACTCGACGTGGCAGGACCTGTGCGCCACGTTCTGCACGCCGTACGACGTCAAGGGCGGTGTGGCGCTGACCTCGCAGTCCGGTGGCATCGGCATGGCCATCCTGGGCTTCGCGCGGACCACGAAGACGGGTGTGTCGGCGATCGTCGGGCTCGGCAACAAGTCGGACCTGGACGAGGACGACCTGCTGACCTGGTTCGGCGAGGACCCGCACACCGAGTGCATCGCGATGCACCTGGAGGACCTGAAGGACGGCCGGGCCTTCGTGGAGGCCGCGCGGGCGACCGTCCCCAAGAAGCCGGTGGTGGTCCTGAAGGCGGGCCGTACGGCGGCCGGGGCGAAGGCGGCGGGCTCGCACACGGGCGCGCTGGCCGGCGACGACGCCGTGTACGAGGACATCCTGAAGCAGGCCGGTGTCATCAGGGCCCCCGGGCTGAACGAGATGCTGGAGTACGCGCGCGCGTTGCCGGTGCTTCCGGCTCCCCGGGGCGACAACATCGTGATCATCACCGGGGCGGGCGGCAGTGGCGTACTGCTGTCGGACGCGGTGACGGACAACGGGCTCTCCCTGATGGAGATCCCGCCGGATCTGGACGCGTCCTTCCGGAAGTTCATCCCGCCCTTCGGGGCCGCCGGCAACCCGGTCGACATCACCGGGGGCGAGCCGCCGTCGACCTACGAGGCGACGATCCGGCTGGGTCTTGAGGATCCGCGCATCCACGCGCTCGTCCTCGGCTACTGGCACACGATCGTCACCCCGCCCATGGTGTTCGCCGAGCTCACCGCGCGCGTGGTGGCCGAGTTCCGCGAACGGGGCATCGAGAAGCCGGTCGTGGCGTCGCTCGCGGGCGACGTCGAGGTGGAGGAGGCCTGCCAGTACCTCTTCGAGCGCGGGGTCGTGGCGTACCCGTACACGACCGAGAAGCCGGTGGCGGTGCTCGGTGCGAAGTACCGGTGGGCGCGGGCCGCGGGGTTGCTCTGATGGGCGCGCCCGCCGTGATACGGCCGGGGGTCCGGGGGTTGTCCCCCGGGCGTGACACAGCCCGGTGGGCGCGGGCCGCGGGGTTGCTCTGATGGGCGGGCCTGTTGGGGGGCGGTCGATGAGCTGAGCGACGGCTCGAACCACGGGGCCTGCGGCGACCGCTCACCGCGGGCCCCGGCGCAAAGAAGCACGGACAGGGGGCGCTGGCCAGACTTCTTCCACGCGGAGGGTTCGATCGACATGGCAACAACTGACATCTCCACATCCGTCCCCTACAGGGAGGTGACGGACGCCAACGGCCGGATGTACCGGATCGGGGAATCCGACCTGGACATCATGGGGCGCAAACGCAAGTGGATGGTCATCCTGCCGTGGGTGGGCATGATGGGCATCAGCTCGGCGGAGTACGCGTTCGCGTCCGCCGAGGACACGCTGCACACGGCGCACAGCTGGAGCAGCGCGCACATCTTCTGGATGCTGGGCGTCTGGGTCTTCTTCCAGGCGGCCGTGGCCTTCCCCGCCGGCAAGCTGCGGGAGAGCGGCAGACTACCGGCCCGCTGGGCGATGATGTGCGGCGCCGTCGGCACACTGCTCGGCTATGTCTCGCTGGCGTTCGCGCCACATGTGATCGTCGCGTACATCGGCTTCGGCATGTTCAGCGGCATGGGCGCGGGCATGGTCTACGCGACCTGCGTGAACATGGTCGCCAAGTGGTACCCGGAGCGCAAGGGCGGCAAGACCGGCTTCGTGAACGGCGGTTTCGCCTACGGTTCGGTGCCGTTCGTCTTCATCTTCACCGGCTACATGGACCTCACGAACTTCCGCTGGGTGCTCGTCGCGGTGGGTGTCTTCCTGGCCTCCGTCGTGGCCGTGGCGGGCTACTTCTTCCGGGACCCGCCGAAGAACTGGTGGCCGGCCGAGGTCGACCCGCTGAAGAAACCCACCGACGCGCGCGCCCGGCGCGCGATGGAGAAGAACCCGCCCGCCGTGCACCAGTACACCCCCAAGGAGGCGTGGAGGACCGGCCGTGTGGCCCTCATGTGGTTCTGTCTGCTGTGCACATCAGGTGTGAACATCTTCGGTATCGCCTTCCAGGTGCCCTTCGGTGACGAGGCGGGCTTCGCCGGCGGCATCGTGGCGACCGCGATGTCCCTGAAGGCGATCGTCAACGGCACCGGCCGCGGTGTCATCGGCTGGCTCTCCGACCGGTACGGCCGCAAGCAGTGCCTGATCTTCGTCTGTATCGTCCTCGGTCTTTCGCAGTACGGCATCCTGTTCTCCGGGAACATCGGCAACCTGCCGCTCTTCCTGCTGTTCTCGTCCATCTCCGGCTTCGGCGGCGGCGCCATCTTCCCGATGTTCGCCGCGATGACCGCGGACTACTTCGGTGAGAACAACAACGCCTCCAACTACGGCCTGGTGTACTCGTCGAAGCTGGTGTCTGGTCTGCTCGGTTCCGGCATGGGCGCGGTCGTGGTCTCCGCCTGGGACTACTCCGGCGCGTTCGTCCTGGCCGGCTCGATCTCCCTCTTCGCCGGCTGCGTGGCCACGTTCCTGCATCCGCCGGGGCGGCCCCGCCCCCGGCACATCGCTCCCAACCCCCGTCCGCTCGGGGACGAAGTGGCCTGACGCCTCCGCGTACGGCAGCAGGCGGGGGGGCCCGGGGGGCGGCCCCCCCGGGGGCCGCC
>NZ_JBEOYO010000056.1:0-60895 GCF_040297125.1 Streptomyces sp. NPDC001868
CGCAGCCTGGCCAACCTCGCCGTCGTCGCCCTCGACCGGCTCGAAGCACTCGTACGCAACCGGCTCAAGCGCCTTCAGTACCGGTCCGGCATCCTCGACGGCTTCATAGCGGGCACCGGCCTGGCCCTCGACGAACCAGCGTCACCCTGACGAGCCGAAGTCAGTAACCGTGTACCTGCTGCCGGTGCCGGCGGGAACGCCCGACCTTGTTCGCGCACGGCATGCTCATCAACACGCTCACGGCGATTGGGTTTCGCCCGGATTGTCGGGGAGCGAAGGCATGAAGCCACGCGAGCTGCTCCGGCTACCGGAGCCGGGCAGCTATCCGGGGGAGCGCAACGGAAGGTCCGGCCGTGCTGGCGCGAGGCCGCGGATGCTGCGCCCCCGGACCGCATTTCGCATGAGGCCCGTCGACTGGGCTGAGCGCGGTTGCGCCAGGTGTTCGTAGTGGCTCGGTCCGCCGGTGGGCTCAGGCCGCCGGGATGTGGCTGCATCGCCTGGCCGCCGGCTTGGTGGGGGCGGGCCTCGGTGCGGTCGCCGCAGCGGGACATGGAGCGCCGGCGTCGGTTGCGGGGCGGGGGAGCGGTCCAGGAAGCGCGGGGCGCTCAGGTCCGCTCACCCGTGGCGTTGGCGCAGTCGAATGGCCCGTCTCAGGACTCCGGTTCAATGCCCTGTGACGCAGTCAGGGCCTTGTGGGTCGATTCCAAAATCTTCTCCGACAGTTCTGTGCCCGCCGTGGCCCGGGCGAGCAGGATCGCGCCGACCAGAGTGGCCACCATGGGGAGGCCGTCGTCGGCGTCGGCAGACAGCCACGCGGCAAATTCCTGGACTCCCCCCGCGTACGTCTTGCGCACCTCCCCGGCTATGGGCTCGCGGGCCATGTCGCCCGCGAAGCCCGCGGTGGGGCAACCGGTGCCGGGCTGGTCACGGTGCTCGGCCGACAGGTAGAAGTCCACGAGGGCGGCGCGCGCGGTGTCGTGATCGCCGTGGTCCGTGTCGAACCCCGCCAGGAGTACGTCCAGGTCCCCGAAAGCGGCTTGAGCCGCCTCGGCCACCAGCGCCTCCTTGGACGGGAACTGCTTGTAGAAGCCCCCAGTGGTCAGCCCGATGGACTTCATCAGATCGGCGACGCTGATGCCGTTCACGCCGCGTTCCCGGAACAGCTTGGAGGCCGCGGCGACCGCGCGCCTGCGGTTCTCGAGCGCTTGTGCCTGCGAAACCCGGCTCATCACTCACCTGCCCACGTTAGATAGTTAAGTGCATCTATCGTACGCGAAGTGCCGGGCGGCAGGCCGCGACGCCCCGATGGGTGGATCATGATCGCGGACGACGTGGTCGACGTGGCGCTGGTCGGGCTCGACGCGGGGAGCCCGTCACCTGGGAGTCGTTCGAGAAGGCTCAGAGGCTCGTCTCGAACCTGTCGCTGAGGGTCCCCGCCGATCGCAACCGCGGCTGACCGTCGCTCCGACCCAGGTGCGGGTGGGTGAAGACCGACGCACTCGGCGTCCTCCCTCCCTGAGGGACAGCCGGGACCCAGCCGGACGGCCGGCCGTGGTCGGTTTCGCGTACGGCCCTCACGACGAGCGCGCGGGCACGGCGGACGAGCTGGGCAGGCCAGCGGATACCCCGGCTGAAACCGCAGGTCAGCCGCCAGACCGCCCGAACACCCCCGGAGTGATCACTCCTGAATCAAGCCGGTGGATCCTGGCTCAGCGGGGCAGCCCTCTGGCAGCTCCATAACGGATACGGTGACGGATTCGCTTCGTTTCCTTCGCCTCTAGGGTCGGGCGTGATCGGCGTAAGTCATACCGGGGAACGACTGCCCCCCAACGAGGACAGACCTCCCCCGCCCCCTACCGCCACTCCACATGGAGAAGCCGTCGCGAGTTGGATCCGTAATGTCACCCAGAGCCGGTTTCCTCCGGTCGCGGTCCAGGAGCTGACCCCCTCCTTCGTCGCCAGAGGCTCGCCTGAGCACCCCGCAACTCGGTTTGGGCTGCCTGGGTTGGGCGTTGCCACGCGGCCGGGGACCCAGCCGTGATGACATCACGGACCGCCCGCACTCACCGACCCTCAATTGCAAATCACGATCGCAATTTAACGAACCGCGAAGCCTGTCGCCACACCGCAGGAATGTCGAGGCAGGTAACGCCGAATTGAGAGGAATCCTCATGGTCCGTCATCTGTGGAGTAAGGCGGCTACAACGACCTTGGCCGTAGCCGCCATCAGTGGCTTGGTGATGGTCCCCGGGGCGGCCTACGCCGACGGCTCCGGGGGAGCGCAGGTGAAGATATGCGCCAACTCGGCCATACCCTCCGTCACCGTAACCGGGGAGAACCAGTACGGGCAACGGGTGACCTGGGGGCCGTACAGCATTCCGGCCGACTCCTGCGGCTACACGAAGGGCTGGTGGTGGGCGTCGGGCAAGCAGGTGGCCTTCTACCTCCCCGGGAACTCCATGCCAAATCAGGCCTGCAATATTCCTCAGGGGGCGACAGGTATCTACAACTGTGGCTACCGGAGCCAATAATCCAGGTCAGGAAGACGAAAGCGCCCTGAGAGTTGCGATAACTCGGGTTTTCGGGATTCCGGTATGCGCGATCAGCAAGACACTTCCGAAATGCAATCCTCCGATGCCGCAGCGAGGGTCTCCGCACGGTTCGGTGATCCGAATCCGGTCGCTACGGTGGGCTGCCGCGACTGTTCAGCGGGGTGCGGGCGCTGTTTACCTGTGGCTCGTACCTGCGGTCCTTCAGCCACGGACCCGTGAAGCAACTGCACGCGGCGGACTGCCGGTTCCTGCCGAAACTGGCCGCGCACACCCCGCTGTTGCCCGGCGCCGACCAGGTGGCCTACGTGGACATCGTCGAAAACGATCCGCCGCATCTACGGCTACGCCAAGCAGGGGGCCGGCTACGAGTACAGCAAGGTCAAGAGCCCGAACGCTGATCGGGATCGTCTCCATCGCTCCGGTGATCACTGCCTCGGCGGTTCAGGCCGACCTCGTGGGCCAACGTGCGGGGTTGGGGGACCGGCGATCCCGATGGCTTCACCGCCGGGCTTGAGTGCCCAGAGGGGGCATTGACCCAAGTGCTTTAGATAGTTATCGTAATCTAAAGCGAGGTCGACACTCCGGCCCCTCTCCTCATCCGCCAGCCCAGAAATGAGATCCCCCCATGACCACGCAGACCAAGACCGCTGTCGTCACCGGCGCGTCCGCCGGCCTGGGTGCCGCCTACGCGCAGCGGCTGGCCGACCGGGGCTACGACCTGATCCTGGTGGCCCGCAATGCTGCGCGGCTGGAGACGCTGGCGTCGGACATTCGCAGCCGCACGGGCCGTGCGGTGGACGTCGTCACCGCCGACCTCACCGATGCGGCGCAGATCTCCGTGGTCGAGGAGCGTCTGCGCACCGACGAGAGCATCGAGGTACTGATCAACAACGCCGGCGGGGGGCTGTTCACGCCGCTGGCGACCTCAGACGCCGCGGCCTCCGAGGCGCTGATCAACCTCAACGTGACCTCGCTGACCAGGCTGACCACCGCGGTCCTGCCGGGTCTGACGGCCCGCGGGCACGGCACCGTGGTGAACATCTCCTCTGCGCTGGCTCTCAACATCCTGCCCGTCAGCGCCGTCTACAGCGGCACCAAGAGCTACGTGCTGACGTTCACCCAGGCCCTGCAGCAGGAGCTCGCCGAGAGCCCCGTCGTGGTGCAGGCCGTGCTGCCGGGCGCTGTCCGCACGGAGTTCTGGGACGGCTCCGGCGCCGACCTCGGGGCGTTTCCCGATGAGTGGATCATGAGCGCTGACGATGCCGTCGACGCGGCGCTCGCCGGCCTCGACGCCGGGGAGCCCGTCACCATCCCGTCACTGCCCCAGATCAGCGACTGGGAGTCGTTCGAGAAGGCGCGTCAGACGCTCGTCCCGAACCTGTCGCTGCGGGTCCCCGCCGATCGCTACCGCGGCTGACCGCCGCTCCGGACTCCGGTGCGGGAGTCCCTTTTCTACGGTGCGGCTGGTGCCGCACACGACCGATGCCCCCTGGGGCGTGGGTGAACACCGACGCACTGGGCGTCCTCCGAACTGGTCGGACAGCCGGGGCCCAGTCCTCCATTGGCGGCGGTCGTGAGCGCGGCAAGCTCCTCCGCACCGTCGACTGCCCCTCCGCGCGGTCTGCCCTTCCACGGTGGAAGGCCATCAGGCCCATCCGGCCCGCCACCCCGCAAGTCTCTCCCACCCTTTATTTTGAGGAAACATCCATGTCGAACGCCCTGTGGAACCCGATCGTCGTCGGGGAGATCCCCCTGCCGCACCGGCTGGCCATGGCGCCCCTGACCCGGAACCGGTCCACCCCCGAAGGAGTACCGACCGGGCTGAACGCCGAGTACTACGCCCAGCGCGCCTCGCACGCCCTCATCATCACCGAGGGCACCCAGCCCAACGCCGACGGACAGGGCTATCCCGTGACACCGGGCATCTACACCGACGAACACATCGCAGGCTGGCGCAAGGTCACCGACGCCGTGCACAAGGCCGACGGACGCATCGTCATCCAGCTCATGCACGCCGGACGCGTCGCCCACCCCGACAACACCCCCCACGGGCGACAGCCTGTCGCCCCCTCCCCGGTCCAGCCGGTGGGCACCATGTTCACCGCCTCAGGGCTCCAGGAGATGCCGGTACCGCGCGAACTGTCCACCGAGGAGGTCGCCGCCACGGTCGAGGACTTCCGGCGCGCCGCCGCGGCCGCCATCGCGGCCGGCGCCGACGGCGTCGAGATCCATGGTGCCAACGGCTACCTCCTGCACCAGTTCTTCGCCACCAACACCAACCAGCGCACCGACCGCTACGGCGGCTCCGTCGAGAACCGCATCCGCTTCGCCGTCGAGGTCGCCACCGCCGTGGCCGACGAGATCGGCGCCGGCCGCACCGGCATCCGGATCTCCCCCGGCAACCCCTTCAACGACATCGCCGAGAGCGACACCCACGAGCTGTACCCGGCACTCGTGCGCACCCTCGCCCCGCTCGACCTCGCCTACCTGCACATCGGAAACCACGGCGGCGACGACGAACTCCTGCACACCCTCCGCAAGCTGTGGCCGAACACCTTGGTCCTCAACCGGGCCGGCACCGACATCGCCACCCGCGCGAAGGACGTCGAAGACGGCCTGGCCGACGTCGTCACCGTCGGCACCATGGCGCTCGCCAACCCCGACCTGGTCGAGCGCGTACGCACCGGCGCGCCGCTGAACACCCCCGACCCCGCCACCTTCTACGGCGGCGACGCGGCCGGCTACACCGATTACCCCGCCCTCTCCGAGTGATGAACCCGGTCCACACCGCCTGACGAACCCCGGCGGTACCGGTCCTGGCTAGCCGGTATGCACAGATGACCTAATAGGATTATGGTCATAAGGCAATATGGGCCATCCTCCCGCCTGTTCGATCCGATTCCACGGTCCGTCACCGGGGCGGAGCCGCTCCGGTCCATCCATATGGGAGAAGCGCATGTCTTCCTCGAACGTCAAAACCCAAACGTCCACCGCCGACTTGCACCGGCTTGCGGATGAGTACGTCAGGCGCGTCAACCAGCGTGACCTCGACGCCCTGTTCGACCTGTACGCGCCGGACTTCCGCTCCCACGCCGCCGACGGAACCACCACCGGCGTCGAGGAGACCCGCGCGGTGCTGGCCTCGTTCCTCGACGCGGTCCCCGACTTCGCTGCCACGCCGGTCCGTGTCGTCGCCGAGGACGATTGGTTCGCGATCAGCTTCATCCTCACCGGCACGAACACCGGGTCCTTCAACGGCACTCCCGCCACCGGCCGATCGATCAAGGTGCTGGAGGTCCGCATGTTCAAGGTGGCCGACGGGAAGCTCGCCGAGCACTGGGGCCTCATCGACCTGGCGACGCTCTTCGCCCAGTTGCAGTCCTGAGCGGATTACGTACGTTGATGTCAGTTTCACCCCTTCGCAAGGGGCAGGCGGGCCGGCCGCAGCGTCGCCGGGCGGCCATGGTCGCGGCTGGGTGAAGAAGCCCTGCTCGTCTCGAGCGGGATTCCGCGCTCGGTCAGCCGCTTGAGTTTCAGGCGAGGGTTGTTGATGTCGCTGGGCGCGATCCATGTCCATCGCCTCGGACACCTACCGCGCCGCAGCGGCCGCGCGAGCGGCTGCGGATCGGCAGCTCCACTCGCACGAGCCCGTCGTGCTCCCGCGACTGGCTCGTGCGAGTGGAGGCCGCCGGGCTCAGCTCGCTGGGCGAAAAGGGCCCCGCAGGTGAGTTCAGCAGGTCCTGCCCGACGAGTGGCCGCTGATGCTCGGCAACGACCTCGCGTGGACCGTCATCGGCGTAGGGACGGAAGCTCGCGGCTCGAGTTCGCCGCGCTGCTGGGCCGGGAAGCCGACGGCTTCGTGCCCGCCTCGGGACTTCGTCCAGACGTGACTGCCACCTCGAGAGCCAGGAGAACGACGATGCACAGACCGACCCGCAACGTGTCACGCGTACTGACGGATTCCGCGTCTCGGTACCCTCAGCGCGCCGCGATCGTCTTCGGTGACGAACTCATCACCTACAGAGCTCTCGACGCCGCGGCCAACCGGGTCGCGAACCTGCTCGTCTCGCGCGGCGTGCAGCCGGGTGACAAGGTCGCACTGTCCTGCCCCAACCTGCCCCACTTCAGCAGCGTCTACTTCGGCATTCTCAAGGCCGGGGCGGCGGTCGTGCCGCTGAACGTGCTGTTGAAGGCTCGCGAGGTCGCCTACCACCTCACCGATTCCGACGCGAAGGCGTACTTCGCGTTCGAGGGCACTGCGGAGCTGCCGATCGGACAGGCGGCATGGGAGGGATTCCAGGCGGCCGAAGGCTGTGGCGAGTTCTTCCTGATCGAGGGCGGTGGCGCGCCGTGGGCCGGGGACGGGACGCCGGAGTCGTACATCACGGTCGTCGCCGAACAGCCGGTGACGTTCCGGACGGTCGAGCGCGACGAGGACGACACGGCGGTGGTCCTCTATACCTCTGGCACGACCGGCCGGCCCAAGGGCGCCGAGCTGCGTCATCGCAACGTGTACGACAACGCGCTTGCCGGCATCGACCTGTTCGCCGCGGATCCCGAGCGCCCCGACACATACCTGTGCGCGTTGCCACTGTTCCATGCCTTCGGTCAGACCGTGATCCAGAACGGCGCTCTCGCCTTCGGCGGCACGATCGTGATGCAGCCGAGGTTCGAGGCGCGCTCAGCCCTGCGTCTCATGCTTGAACATGACGTGACGTTCTTCGCCGGCGTCCCGACGATGTACTGGGGTCTTCTCGCCGCACTGGACGACACGGTCGACGTCGCCCGCCTGGCCGCGAATCTTCGCGTCGCGGCGGCTGGTGGCTCAGCGCTGCCCGGCGAGATCCACAAGCAGTTCAAGGACCGCTTCGGCGTCACGATCCTCGAGGGATACGGACTGTCCGAGACTTCTCCGATCGCCTCCTTCTCCCGCTTTGGGGACGAGCCGCGCGTCGGCTCGATCGGCGTGCCGATCCCGGGCGTGGAGATGAGGCTCATCCGGGACGACTGGGCCGACATCGAGGACGGTACCGACGAGATCGGGGAGATCGCGATCAAGGGCCACAACGTCATGAAGGGCTACTACAAACGGCCCGAGGCGACGGCCGAGGCGATCCACGACGGCTGGTTCCGCTCCGGCGACCTCGCCCGCAAGGACGAGGACGGCTTCTACTACATCGTCGACCGGTCCAAGGACATGATCATCCGTGGTGGCTTCAACGTCTACCCGCGCGAGGTCGAGGAAGTGCTCATGGAGCACCCCGCCGTCTCACTGGTCGCGGTCATCGGCGTACCGCACGAATCCCACGGCCAGGAGGTCAAGGCCGTCGTGGTGAAGAAGGACGGGAGTGGCACGACCGAGGAGGAGCTCGCCGCCTGGGCGAGGGAGCGGCTCGCAGCGTACAAGTACCCGCGCGTCCTCCAGTTCGTCGACGAGCTGCCCCTGACGTCCACCGGCAAGATCCTCAAACGCGGACTCATCTGAGCACCCTGGACGTTGTCGCATCCGGGCCGGCGATCTGACCCCGGCCAACGGTCAAGTGCTCCCGAACCTGATCATGAAGCCCGCGTCGCGCCAGGCACTCGCCGACAAGCGCAACGCCCCGGACCGCCGCCGTCGGGAAGCAATACCGTCGGGGCCGGTCGCGACCCGGCCCCGGATCATGCCCGGTCCCGCGCGGCCTGAGCGATCTGAGAGCGGCGGAGTACGCGGCACTCAGATCGGTGGTATCAGCGCGATCCGTCAGCAGGGACTCCTCTGCAGGCGGTGGGTTGGCGGTACTGCCGAAAGTGTGGTGATCCGCCGCCTTCGGCGATGTGCGGCGGCAGCCGTGTACTGCTCCGGTCGGTGGCAGGTCACTGCATTGGCAGCGCTTGAGCAGGCCCGGCTCCGCCGGTCTGCGGGGGAGAGGAGCCCCGGCCTTGAAGTTGGCGGTATGAATAGGGCCTGCCCGAGCGCACCGGGGGCGGGGAGGTGAAGATCGCCGTGGCTGCCCGGCCCATCGGTGTGGCAGATCCGGGCCCGGGGTGATCTTCACCGGACTCCCGCCGGGCCGGGATCATCGATTTCGATATCCCCGACATGGAGCACAGGTCACCGGCTGAAGCGCTCAGTTGTGCTAGTCGGCATCCAGCAGTGCCAGGGCGTTGCGGATGCCCTGTTCGAGGAGTTGGTCGGCGAGTTGCCGGTCGGTCAGGGCGCGCGAGAGCTGCAGCGTCCCGGCCAACATGGCGAGGAGGCTGAGTGACTTCAGACGCGCCGACGGCGGATCGTGGGGTGCCAGGCGGGCGGCGAAGTCGTCGATGAGGACCAGCGCGCCGTCGGTGTACGCCTGCCTGGTGGGATCTGTGGAGCGTGCGATCTCGTCGAGCAGGGCGGCGTTGGGGCAGCCGTCCTCGATGCTGTCGCGCTGCTCGGGGGAGAAGTACCAGCGCACGATCTGTTCGAGTCCGGCACGGCCGGGTGCCGCGTGCGCGACGATATTCGCGTGTTGTGCGCGCATCTGGTCGGCGACCGCGGTGGCGACGAGTTCGTCCTTGGAGGCGAAGTAGGCGTAGAAGGTGCCGTTGGTCAGGCCGGCGTCCTTCATGAGGGTTGCGACTCCGGAGCCGTCGATGCCGTTGCGCTTGAGCCGGCGGCCGGCCGTCGTGATGATCCGCTGCCTTGTCTCCTGTTTGTGCTCTTTCGTGTACCGCACGATTGTTCCTCCATGGCAGCCGGGGCTTTCGCCCCGGCTGCCGCCCTGGTCGGGTCAGTGTGCCGTGCCTGCGAGGAGCGCGGCGAAGTTGATCCTGGCGGTCTGCAGTTTCGGGTCGTGGGGCTCGGGGACGCCGCCGTTGGTGATGTACAGCCGGTTGCCGCGGACTGCGGTCGCGGAAGGCGAGGCGAGACCGTCCGCGCTGGTCAGGACGGGCTTGTAGGTGCCGTTCGGGTAGATCACCACGACCCTGTCCGGTCCGTTCTGCGAGGAGGAGCCGTTCTGCGCCGCGAACACCACGTCGGCGTGGGGAGTCAGGAAGCTGAGGTCGTCGATGTTGGGCAGGCCGCTTGCGACGACGCGGATGGGACCGGCCGTGCCGGTGGCGGTGACCGGTACCCGCAGCAGGGTGCCCTTGTTGAAGTTGCTGACCCACAGAGCGCCGTTGTGGAACCTGAGCCCGTTGGCGCCGATCGGCAGGGCTTCGGTCGGCACTGGTGCGAGAGCGGCGTCGGTCAGCCACGGGGTTGCCGACCCGCCCGAGACGGGAACGGACCAGATGACGCCCTTCAGGCTGTCCGCGATGTAGAGGGTGCGTCCGGCCGGGTCAATGGCCAGCCCGTTGGGGCCCGAGTCGGCGGGCAGGGCCATGCGCTCAGGGGTACCGTCCGGTAGCAGCTTGTACACGCCGTTGCGGGCCGCGTTGCCCGGTGCCCACACGCTGTAGTAGACGGTGCCGTCACTGCCACGGGTGTTGCCGCTGATCGCCTCGCCCACCTGCCCGGTGGCGAGCACCGTGCGCTCCCCGGAGGGGGAGATGCGCATCAGCTGCGGCCCGTGGGTGCGCTCGCACACCGCGCAACTGCCGAGCAGGGACAGGGTTACCGAGCCGTTGGGGTTGACGGTGATGTTCTCGGGGATCTCGCCGACGGCGTAGTCGAAACTCGCCGCGGTCCGTACGTCGGTGACGACGGATCCGCTGTACGGGTGTCCTGTCCATGCGGATGCGGACGGCGCCGAGACCAGGACGGCCGCCGTCGCGGTGACCGCCAGCGCGATGCCGACGTTCTTCTTCAGAAAACGCCTTGCGCTCGATGCACTGTGCCGGGCCGTTTGCTGGCGTTGCTGCTGCATGACTCTCCTTGGCAAAGGTACGAGTGACTGATCGATGGACTTTCAGGGACATCAGGGAAGCCGGTGATGTCGGGCACAGCGGAGGCACTCGGCCGGAACCGGCGCCCTTGAAGCCAGACGGGATGGCGTCGACACCCTTTGATCCGGATGGGCACGTCAGGTGGGCATCCTGTTGGTCTTGCGGACCTGCTTGTCGAACGTCCCGGTGGGGACGAGGCGGCGCGCCGCGCTGACGCGTGAGGCGAGGGGGCCGGCGGTGTAGCGCAGCTTCGGCTTCTTGCCGGTGGCTGCCGTGACTATCACCTTGGCGACGACGGCGGGGTCATCGCCGTCCTTCATCGCATCCGCGATCATCTCGTCGAAGACGCGTCGTCGCTCCGCGTACAGCGGCAGCGGGGTGTCCGGCTGCGCCGCGTTGGTGTCGAAGCTGGTCTTGGTGTAGCCGGGCTCGACGAGAAGGACCCGGACGCCGTGCTCGCGGACCTCGTGGTCCAGGGACTCGGAGAAGCCCTCGATCGCGTGCTTCGCCGAGACGTAGAGGGCCATGAAGGGCTGAGGGATGAGCCCGAGGACGGACGAGACGTTGATGATGCGTCCCCCTCCCTGGGCGCGCATGTGCGGCAGGACCGCCTTCGTCATACGCATGACACCGAAGACATTGATGTCGAAGACGCTCTGGGCCTGGGCGACGGAGTTCTCCTCGACGGCGCCGGCTGAGCCGATACCGGCGTTGTTGACCAGGACGTCGATCCGCCCGAACCGGTCGATCACCTGCTCGACCACAGCGGTGGCGGATTCATCGCTCGCCACGTCAAGGTCGAGGTACGTCACCCCGGCGGGCGGGGTGAGTCCCGAGGTTCTCCGGCCGGTTCCGATTACTTCGAAACCCGCTGCGACGAGAGCGCGGGCCGTCTCCTTGCCGATCCCCGATGAGGCCCCTGTCACGAGCGCCACCGGCCGAGTTGCCGCCATCCCGTACTCCCTGCATTGTCTTACGTTCGTATGTCTTACGTTCGTACGACCATAGGGTGATCGTCGGCCGATGGCAAGTGGTCACGTCCGGCGATCCAAGAAAGGGTCCGGAGAACGCTGGGCGCGGTACGGGAAAGACCGCGAGCGGACGACGAGCAGGCGACCGAGACCGCAACCGCCAGTCCTCGCATCACCCGCCGCATTCGTCGTCGACGGCCTCGGTGCACCTGTTTGCGGGGAGGGCCCCGGTTGCTGAAGGTGGCCACCCCGCTGGCCTCCGGCATGCCGAAACCCTCCAGGACCGCGACATCGAGGCGGTTGTCGAACCCGGTGAGGACCTCGCCGGGGCAGCGATGACCGGCCCGCTGCCGCATCCCGCAGGTTGGCTGCGATCTTGGCGAGATCGCACCGGTCAGCATCCGGGTGGCCAAGGAGGGCGGTGCCTTCTCGGGCGCCGGGGCTTTTCGTCAGGCGGTGTGGGTGGGGTGGTCGGTGCAGCTGGCTGCGCCGCCGCCGTAGAAAAGGTCTGAGGTGTTGAGGGGCGCTGGCTCGTACGCGCTCGTGAGCGCAGGTGAGGGCTGAGAGCCACCTCTGCTGCGGGGACCCGGGGTGCCGGTCGGGTCCTTGAGGTCGCCCCGCGCCGCGATCTGATCACCTGTGACACCCAGCGTGTGAACAGGCGCGTCGAAGTGGGTTGTGTCCCGGAAGTGGTCCGGGTGCGCATGGGTGATGCCGAGCCGGTCCTGCAGTTTGCCGAGCCCCTTTGGCGCAATGACGACCTCGTCGGCGCACCCTGACGGCGCCCCTCATTGTTCAACTCCTCCTGGTTCTTGTGCCGGGCGCTCGTGCGGTGTCGCGGTCCGAGGCGCCGGCCTCGTTCCACGCTGCCAGGCATCGCCAGCAGGTCATTCCCGAACCGTGGGCGAACCGGCACCCACTGCTGGCCCCTGAGCCAGCCTGGGCCCCGGCGCTTGGGCAGCAACGGCTCGATCAGCGACCACAGTTCATCCGACGCGATTCGGGCCGCGACCGACGTTCTCTCAAGGCCACATCAACGAGCGGACAAGCCAACAGTCAGGCCTCGAGGCGGCTTCGACCACTGCATCATCGCCGCCGGGGCGAGCCCCAAGCTGCTGCCCGGCACGCGCCGTACGTCGCGCGTGGTGACGTTCGAGGAGCAGATCCTGGCCGAGGACCTGCCGCGGTCCATCGTGATCGCGGGCGCCGGCGCGATCGGCATCGAGTTCGCGTACGTCCTCAGCAACTACGGTGTGAAGGTCACGATCGTCGAGTTCCTGGACCGCCTGGCCCCGCTGGAGGATGTTGAGGTCTCCGCCGAACTGGCCAAGCAGTACCGGAAGTTGGGCATCGACGTCCTCACCTCGACCCGCGTCGAGTCGATCGACGAGTCCGGGCCGCAGGTCCGGGTCACGGTCACCGGCAAGGACGGCGCCCAGCAGGTACTGGAGACCGACAAGGTCCTGCAGGCGATCGGCTTCGCCCCGAACGTCACCGGCTACGGCCTGGAGAACACCGGCGTACGGGTCACCGAGCGCGGCGCGATTGACGTGGACGGCCGGTGCCGCACCTCGGTCCCGCACATCTACGCCATCGGCGACGTCACCGCGAAGCTGATGCTCGCGCACGCCGCCGAGGCCATGGGAGTGGTCGCCGCCGAGGCGATCGCCGAAGCGGAGACCATGGAGCTGGACTATGTGATGATCCCGCGGTCCACCTTCTGCCAGCCGCAGATCGCCAGCTTCGGCTACACCGAGGCTCAGGCGAGGGAGAAGGGGTTCGATGTCCAGGTCGCCAAGTTCCCGTTCACCGCGAACGCCAAGGCCCACGGTCTGGGCGACGCGACGGGCTTCGTGAAGCTGATCAGTGACGCCAAGTACGGCGAACTCCTCGGAGCCCATCTCATCGGCCCGGACGTCACCGAACTGCTCCCCGAACTGACCCTGGCCCAGCAGTGGGACCTCACGGTCCACGAGGTCGCCCGCAACGTCCACGCCCACCCCACCCTGGGCGAGGCGGTCAAGGAGGCCGTCCAAGGCCTCGCCGGCCACATGATCAACATGTAGCGGGGCGCTCAACGCGGCCGGAACAGGGCCCGTTGGTGCTCGTATCGGCTTCGCGACCGCGAGCGGCCAAGGGGCCCTGATCCCTTGCTAGGGAGATCCGAGGTGGGCTGCCGAGAAAGATGCCTCGCGAGCCCTCGTCCTGGTCGTGGAGCCCGCTCGGTATAGCCGAGACACCGTCGTCAATCGAGCGACACGATGGGGCTGTGACACCTGGCGGTGACGTGGCGCGGCCAGGCGAACGGCTCCGCCCCGAACTGTGCGCACGATGCGGGACGGAAGAGGCGTCGACGGCATGAGGCCGCCCGCGGCAGGGTCCGCGGCTCAGGCCGTGGGCACGGAGGGTTGGGTGACGAGGGAGGCGTCACCGCCCTGGACAGAGTCTCGGGAGCGAGCGGTCGCCTCATGGGGCACTCCGAGGGGGATTTCGCTGACGTCCGACAGACGCGCGAACTGCTTCGGGGCGAGCTGGACGTCCAGCGCGCCCAGATAGTCGTCGAGCTGGGTGAGGCTGCGCGGGCCGATGATCGGCACGAACGAGGTGGACGCTTGGGCGGCACGCTCACGCAGCCAGGCGACCGACACCTGGGCGGGCGTCGCGCCGGTCTCCTCGGCGATGGCCAGGACGGTGTCGACGACGGCGGTCTTCTGGTCGGTGCTCTCGGTGTGCACGAGCCTCTTCAAGTCGCTCAGCCGTCCCTCGGTACTGCGGCGGTACTTGCCGGTCAGTAGTCCGCCGCCGAGCGGAGACCACAGGGCGGCCCCGAGGCCCAGGCTCTCGGCCATCGGCAGCAGCTCGCGGTCGGGGGTCCTCTCGACGAGGCTGTACTCGATCTGGATGCCCGTGACCGGTGCCCAGTTCTTGAGGTCGGCGAGGGTGGCGGCGCGGGAGACACGCCATGCGGGGAAGTTGGACAGGCCTGCGTGGAGGATCTTGCCGGAGCTGACCAGGTCGTCCAGTCCGCGCAGAATCTCCTCCATGGGCGTCAGGTCGTCGGGGAAGTGGACCCAGTACAGGTCGATGTAGTCGGTACCCAGGCGCTTCAGGCTCGCCTCGAGCGAAGTGACCATGTTCTTGCGGCTGTTGCCTGTCCGGGAGATGCCGGGCTGCGGGGTGGCCCCTTTGGTGAACTTGGTCGCCAGGACGAAGTGGTCCCGGTCGGCGCCGACGAATTTCCCTACCAGTTCTTCCGACTCGCCGAACTGGTAGGTGTCCGCGGTATCGACAAACGTTCCCCCGGCGTCGGCGAACCTGTCGAACATCCTGCGCGCCTCGTCCGGTTCGGCGCCGGCACCCCAGCCGGTGCCGAAGTTTCCCGTGCCTAGCGCGTACTCGGAGATGCGAAGTCCGGTCCGCCGTCCGAAGGTCGTGTAACGCATCAGGTCTCCTTGGTACTGATTCGCATCGATGGTTGGGGCGGGTGGTGGCGTATAGAGGGCTGGTCGGCGCGATGGCCGGGTGAGGCCCCGGACAGTGCGGTGGTGGTGCCAGATGCGGCTAAGTAAGACGATCGGTTTACTTGGGTCTCCACCGTACCGGTAGTTCGCTAAATCCGGCGGTGGTGTGGATTGACGACGGGTCGGATTGGTCGTAGGCCGGTGATACGAGCCAACTGCCGTGCTGGGGGCTGAAGATGACCGCTCGCCGTCCGTGTCCGCCTGCGCCGGGGCCGTTGGAGGAGTACGCGGTCCGGTTCGACGACCTCTTCTTCAGCCTGGCCCAGCGGCGGGGGTTTCGTGAGTATCTGACCGGGCTGCTGGCGCCGCGGGAGCGGAACAAGACGATCACCTGCCTGGTAGGGGCGGAGCCAGTTGCCGGTGCGGGGAAGCCGGGGGTACAGCGGCTGCAGTTCTTCCTGTCCGAGTCGCCCTGGGAGGCCGAGCAGATCAACGACCGGAGGCTTGAACTGCTGCGCGAGGAGCCGGCGACCGCTCCGCACGGCGGCGGTCATCGTGATCGACGACTCCGGGGACCGCAAGGACGGCACCGCGCCCGCGCATGTGGGCCGGCAGTGGCTGGGCCGGTTGGGCAAGACGGACAACGGCATCGTCACGGTGACCACCGTGTGGACCGACGGCCGCGTGTACTACCCGCTGCACGCGACTCCCTATACTCCGGCCCATCACTTCGCCCGCGGGTAAGAGCACCGCGGCGGTGAACAACGCCTGGGTGGCCTTCGAGGACGGGGCCGGCCAGTCGATGACGCCACCGCGCGCCAGGACCTGGGTCCGCCAGGGCAGCACCCCGATCGTCCGTGTGCGCGGACGTGGCTCGGGCCATGTGTCGATGGCGGGGATGAGCTGCTACAAGCCCGGGGAGCGGTCCTGTCTGATTTACGCGATCCGTGAGACCGGGGCCGCAAGGACGAACCGAAAGGCTTCGGCTGGAAGGACTACCGCGACCTTGTCATCCGCGCCCGCACCCAGCTCGGCGGCCCGATCGTCCTGGTGTGGGACAACCTGCGCTTGCACCTGGTCGCGCCACTACGGGAGTTCTTCGAGGCCAACACCGCATGGCTCACCGTGTTTCAGTTACCGACCTACGCCCCGGACCTCAACCCTCAGGAGGGCGTCTGGCCGCTGGTCAAGCGCGACATCGGCAACCTCGCGGCGGCTGACCTCGGCCAGATCACCCAGGCAGTGAAACGCCGGCTCAAGCAGATCCAGTACCGCCCTGATATGGTCGATGGCTGTCTCGCCAGCACCGGTCTGAGCATGGATTCGGGCCCTGACGGATGCGGTGATGCAAATGCCCGACCGCTGGCGGCGCCAGGTATGGCAGCATCACCGCCATGTCTTTGCTGACCTGGGACTACGACGGTGATCTGTTCTGCGCCCTCACCACCGAGACGGGTGCGGGCGAGGGCCGGACGACACATTTCGAGCTCAGCGAGGCCCGCATGGTTCCGGGCCGAGCCCCTTCTATGCCTGCTTCACCTGCTCCAGGGCCGACAGCCGTGACGGTGCTTGTCTACGCGCCCGAGGAGGAGAAGCCGGCAGAGGTCTACTTCGACGCAACGCAGACGCTGCCGTTCGCCGTTCTCCAGCACTTCGTCGCGCTCGTCGCCTCACGCCTGGCGAGCACAGGATCGTAGAGCAGCGGTCCTGACAGCACGGCGATACCCTGGACATGCAGCGGACGGTATCCCGGCTCGGCGCCCCCGGCAGACTCGCACCAGCGGTCATGTCCGCGGCGATCTCGTCCAGGCTCGGTGCACCCGCCGTCAGATACGCCTCGTACAGCAGGTTCTTCAACTCCCGCAACTGACGAGGAGGGGTGGGAGCTGCGGCGTATCGTGCGCCGGGGCAGCACCGGTTCGGTGTGCGCCACCGGTGCGCGGCACTTGGCGACCTACCACCGCACCCACGGCCTCCGGTACCTCCCACAGCTTGACTCCTCGATCGGCGACGACCCCTGTGGGGGCGTCACCCGCTACCGCGAGGGCGCCTCAGCCATCTCGCCGGACGACATCGAAGGCTACGTGACGCAGGGCCGTGAGCACGGGAAGGTCGCGGCTCGCGGGCAACCAGGCGAGCACCGCGGTGGACGAAGGCAGGTCGACCACGTCTGCGTAGATCACGCCAGGGCGAGGATAAAGATGGCGGATCGCCGCAGGCGCGAAGGCGATGGCCTGGCCTCGGGCGACGGCGTGCAGCATCGCCTCGACGTCTTCGGCTACCGGTCCGAAGCGCACCGGGATGCCGCCCGGACGGGGATTCACGACCCAGTTGTCCCACCAGATGCGAGGCACTTCTTCGGGGACGTCCACTACAGAATGGTGGGCGAGTCGAGCGAGTTCGATGGGAGACTGGGAGGCGAGCGGGTCAACAATGAACAGCCGAGGCTTCAAGGGAACACTCATGGCTGCTGCCGTGACGACGTTGACCGCCGTCGGTATCGGCTTGGCCGCGACGCCCGCGAGCGCTGCCGCCGCCGACGACAACAACAACGCTTCCGTGAGTGGGGTTCGAGGCGTCGCGGCCACTGGTAACCCGAGTGACTGCCCGAGCGGCAACCTGTGCCTGTACACGGGTAGGGACTACACGGGAACGATGTTCCCGCTCTACTCGTGCGGCGCCTACAACCTGCACAACTGGAACGGATTGGGCTCCGTTGCCAACAATCAGACCGGAGGGGCCGTCGGGACGCTCTACAACCAGAACTGGAGCGCGAACCTTTCCATCCAGGCAGGCCATGGCACTCCGTCATGGGACTTCGCCCCCATCTGGTACGCCCGTCCGTGCTGACCTCAGCCTCCAAGCGAGGAGAGAACGGGTCATAGCGGACACCCGGGAGCGGTGGCCGTCAGGTCGCGGACAAGGGGTGCTCTCCCACGGTGGCTCCGGCCCGTACGCCTCGCGCGTGCGGGCCGGACCTGTCACCGATCCGGCCGCGTACGGCCGGAGATTCCCGAGGACGCGATGACCACCGCACCCCTCCCGCCGACCGGGTCGGACGGCGCTGCGACAACGAGCCCCGCACCGAGCCCTGCAGCAAGCCACGCTCCCAGCCCCGCAGTTCCGAGCCGCCGTCTGGCGGTTGTCGCTGATCAGACCAGTTGTCGCCCCGTCCCGGCCGGTTGCAACTCCTCTTCTCCCAGTACTGATGTGCCTGGAGAAGAGTCCCCGGCCCGGAAGGCCGCGGCGGCGAAGGCCGGAGCGGACATCCGCGGCGAGGACCTGCTCACCCTCGCTCAGCTACGCCTGGCCACACCCCGCCAGCTCAAGGCACTGCCGCTGCCCCACCAGCAGGACACCGACCACGTCCGGCGCGCGCTGCGCAACCTGCGCGACGGATCCCCGCCCCTGGTCGGCCGGACCCGCCGCGCCCAGCAGAGCTACTGGTCCTGCACCCCGGCGGGCCTCGCCGAAGCCGCCGTCTCCGGTGAGCTCGCACCCAGGGCCAGCCAGACCACCGGGAAGCGCATCGCCGCCAGCAAGATTGGTCTTCGGGAACACGGACTCGCGCTGGTCGAAACCGTCGTCGTCTTCCACCAGGCGGAGGTGGCCGACTGTGCCGACTGGCAGGTGGAAGTCGCCCACCCCACTCCGGTCGGGAACCTGGTGCCCGACGCCGTGGCGCTCCTGGACGACGGCTCCCACGTGTTCGTGGAGATCGACCGCACCATGTCCTGCGCCCGCCTGGTCGCCAAGCTGGAGTGCTACGACGCCTACCGCAACGCGCCGCCGTCCGGACGCGGAAACGCCGCCCGGGCCCCACGCAGCCACTGGCAGGTGACCTACGCAGGACCACACCTGGAGCGGCCCTTCACACCGGTGCTGTTCGTCTTCGCCCCCGCTCCGCGCCGCGCGGCCCCGGCAACGAGGGAGGCCGCCTTCCACGACCGCGCCCGCCCGAACTGGCGGATCACCGTGGCGACCACGACCCTGCAACAGTTCACACGGCAGGGACCTGACCGGCCGGTGTGGCGGGTAGTCGGCCACGGCGAGGACCGCCTCCTCCGGACGCGCTGCCCAAGGCGCGCTGAGCCCAGGACCGGGCCAGCGGCGACTATCCACGGCTGCCGAACAGTGCGACGTCGGGGGGAGAGGTCAGGTGCTTTTCCTGGCTGCCCCATCCGGCGGCGCACGACCAGCCTGTCCACGGATGACCGTGCCGCCCCGCAGCGAGCAGGCCGGTGACCGCCGCACCTGCCGCTTGGGCGAGGGGGGTGGTGCGGCCGACGTACTGGAGGCGGCCTTCGGTGTCGTACCTGCCGAGCAGCAGAGTCCGCGGCGCCGTCACAGGTCCGGTGACCGCGCCGACAATTAACTCCTGCGTCTCGCGGACCTGCTGGTGAAGACGCAGTGTTCCACTTCTGCGCTATTCATGCGCGGTTGCTGGTGCGATGGGCTGCTTGCAGGGAGCAGTTGGCCATATTGAGGTGCGTTGGTACCTGCGCCTTGTGCAGACTCCCAGGCATGGCTGCTGATACCGCCGTCTCGCTTCACGGGAGGGCTCTACGACATGTCGCGGCTTCGTCGAGGGGAAAGCCTCTTCCTCCGAACCTACGGGTGACGATGCACTTTCATCCTGATCGAGCCGCGGGGAACCGGCCTATCCTGATCCAGATGGCTGACGACGGTGTCTACAGGTCACAGTTCGTCACAGGAACGAGCAACGGCGGGCTGACCGCTCATCCGGGCGGAGAACGATGGCGCTGGGAGAGCCGTATCTTCGCCGGCGCGTATGACGACGCCGCACCTGACGAGCGTCCTGTCTACGGCGCGTTGAACTACCGCCGCGATCCGATCGGCGGTGCCCCGCGATTCGGCTCCTCATACTTCAGGCTCACGCCTGAGGCTCTCACGCGCGCCACGTTCTGTTACCCGGACAGCTCCGCTGAGCCGTCTTCCTTCGGCGTCGCAGATCGATGCTCACTTCTCGAGCTTGCCGAGGCAGCGGACACAGATCCCCTGGACGGCCACATCGAGGCACACATCCATGGGCCTGTCAGATTTGACCGTGACGTAGAAGCGCTGGTGCTGGACCCCAGCTATCGCGGTACAGCGGTCGAACATGCGGCAGAACGTCTGCCGTGCCCAGTCGAATGGCATCCCGGTTTCCGGCTCGGCGTGGCAGAACTGCGTCACCATCCGCACTATCGCGGCCAGGCCTATGTGGATCTGGGAGCCTCGATCGCTCACGGTGGCTGGCTCACTCCCAGGGTTATCGGAGACGCTGCCCGCACACGTCGATACGCTCTCCAGGACCTCAAGAAGGTCTGGCACTGCCTGGCCCGGTTCGGGAGGCTCAGCGGTTGTTGATATGCCGCGCTGCGTCCGACACGGCGGTGTCAGATTTCGGGTTCTGGCTCAGGTTCTGTGGAGTGGTCACGGCGAGTGAGCGAGTCGCTGCCGAATCGGATGGGCACGGAGCTGGGGTGAGGTGAGCTCCAGAGCCCGGTTGTCCTGTCCGGCAGCCATGTGGTCGAGCCATCGTTCGTACCAGGCGAGAAAGTCCGGGGCTGAGGAGACGTTCGGGCCCCAGAAGCCGTCTGCGTTGCCGGTGAGCATGCGCCCGGTGAGAGGGCCGGTTGTGCATATGAGGACGAGATCGCTGCAGCCGCGTTCGATGACGTGCAGGAACAGGTCACCTCGGCGGGTGGGGCGATAGGCCCGGCTGAATCCTCTTGAGCCCGTGCTGGCGTCTCTGGAGTTCATCGTGAAGAGCGTGCAGTCCTCCAACGGGATTAGTCCGTAGTACGGAGACGCACCTCTGCCGCCCATGTTGGTGAGGAAGTCTCGATAGGGCTGCGGGAGTTCCACGTCATGCTCGGCCTGAAATGCATCTGCCTGACGTTTGGTGAGGCGGGGGCCGAGACGAAATTCGTGCCGTTCCTCCCCAAAGGAGTGGCTTCGGTTGAGCGCGTAGGGGATGCGTGCCAGCTTGCGTCGCAACCGCGGGATGCGGGAGTCCATGCGAGCTCTTCTCTCGTGTCGCCCGCAATCTATCGCACGGCGCCCGGCTTCCTGAAGCAGGCGTGGCGGCAAGCAGCGTTGGGGACGCAGCGATGGTGGACTGCCGTCTATTGGGTTGCAGATGGGTCCCGTGGCACGGCAGTGTGCGCGCAGGTTTGACCCGCAGCCCAGGAGGCACTCTCGTGGTGGTCGTTTCAGCTCGTCGTGTCGCCCTTCTTGGGGGTGGTTTTTCAACAGATGAGGACGGCCTGCTCGACGACTGGCTGCTTAACAATGCGAGGAGCCCCCGACCCAAGGTGTGCTTCGTTCCAACTGCCAGTGGCGACGCGCCTGCATACGTCGATCAGTTCTTAAGCGCGTTCAAGCCACGTAACTGTGAACCGTCTGTCTTGTCGTTGTTCCGGCGAGAGCTGGACGACGAGGCGCTGCGGACGTTTCTGCTCAGCCAGGACGTCGTGTACGTCGGCGGTGGCAATACTGCGAACCTGCTGGCGGTCTGGCGTGCGCATGGGGTCGACCGGCTGCTGCGCGACGCATACAGCAGCGGGACACTGCTGTGCGGAATCAGTGCTGGCGCCAACTGCTGGGCGGAGGGCTCGCACACGGATTCCTTCGGGCCGCTGACGTTCCTACAGGACGGGCTGGGCCTCCTGCCGGGCTCGGTGTGTCCGCACTACGACAGCGAACCAGGGCGCCGCACCTCCTACCAGGAAGCTGTAGTTACTGGCATGCTGTCCGCCGGCTGGGCGGTTGAGGACGGGGTGGGGGCCCTCTTCACGGACGGGCGCCTTGAGGAAGCCGTCACCCGGACTCCGGAGGCCCGCCTGTACTTGGTGCAGGCAGATGAAGATCACGAGGTCATCGAGCGACCGCTGTCATGCCGATTGCTCAATGAACGAGAGTGATGCGTAGGTCATATTCTTTGGGCTGGCTGGCGGGTGGCGAGGTAGTCGGACCAGCTGTCGCCCGCGAGCCGGGCCCAGCGGTGGGCCGTGACTGGGCTGATGCCGACGAGGTCCGAGATCACGATGGGTGGCAGGTCAGCGAGTGCTTCCATCATGGCCGTGTTCTGTGCTGCGCGGGCCGGCAGGTTGTGGCACTTCATCGTGTCTTCGAGTCCCACAGGGTTGCGGGGACGGCCGGGGAACTGGCCGGGGAAGAGGAACCTCTCCGTCTCCTGTGGTTGTTGATGCAATGTGGTGGCTTCGCGGAGCTGATCCTCGATGAGACGAGCCAATTTCGGCGGGAGTACCACGGGGTGGCGGTTGATCGTCAGGTAGGCGTACTTGTCGTCATCGCGGTGGAACGGGTCTGCGGTCAGTTCGACGATCCGCGTGAGGGAGAGGGCGTAGAGACGGATCAGGGCGCCGGTGATGCGCACCTCCAGGGGGAGCGAAGTGTCGTTGAGGCATCGGCGTAGCTCCTTCCGATGGATGTCCTCGACCTGGAACTCACCTGGGAGCTGGCTGGGTGGGTGGTCGATGGTCAGGTCGGCGATCAGACGTCGCGCGGCTGCCCAGCGGATGAAGGGGATGGAGCGGGTGCGTACTCCGGGCCTGTCCATCGACCAGGTGTCGAGGTGGCCTTTGCTCGAGCGTTGCGAGCGTCAGTCGGCGTGCGTCCGGCCAGGCCAGGAATTGGATGGCGGCGCGGATATTGCCGCAGTCGCCCTTGTGGGCGTCGAAGGAGTAGCGGCCCCGTGCGGAGCGCCGTCGGGCATCGCGGATTTACCTGCCACTCGGCGAACGGGCGGATGAGCGTGACGTGGTGGGAAGGGAGGTTGGTAAGGGTCCGTGCAATTAAAGCGTCAGTTTCTGCGATCGTTGCCAGTGGGTGACGCCCGGGCGAGGCTGGGGAAGGCTGCGTGGATGTCGTGGCCTTCGGGGAGAGGGCATCAGCCAGAGTCGGCCGCTTGTCGGCCTTGCCGGTCATCTGTAGCAACATCCCTCTTCCTCGCGGAGCGCGGCCCGGCGCTTCTGCTCAGGGATGTTGCTGGTGCGGGTGGCCTCAGTGCGTCCGGGGGAACAGCAGCTCGACTGCGGCCACCACGGCGGCACGCCGGGCTGTGAGGGCAGGGTCCGCGGCGTGCTCGGTCGCGGCCTGGCTGAGTTCGGGTTGGGCTGCCCAAGTGGTGGCGATCTGGTTGATCAGGGCGAGAACGTCGGCGGGATCCCAGGCGGGATCGAGCTGTCCGGCCCGCTGTGCCTGGCTGAGCTGGCCGATCTTGCGGGCGATGACCGCCTGAGCGGGATCGTCGGCGGTGACCCCGGAACCTGACAGTTCAAGGCGGCCCCAGGTGATCAGGCGGTGGTGGTCGGGGCGGGCGCTGAAGTAGTCGAACAGGCGGCCCGCGTAGCCGGGCAGGTCGGACGGGTCCATCTGTGTGGCCTCGGCGATCACGGCCAGTTCCCGCGCTGCGACGTGGTTGTAGAGCGCTTCCTTGCTGCGGAAGTAGGCGTAGACGCGTTCCTTGCTGGTCCTGCCGAGTTTGGCGATGCGGTCTACGCGGGCGCCGGCGATGCCGTGGCGGGCGAACTCCTCCATGGCGGCGGTGAGGATCCGTTCCCGCGTCGTGTCGCCGCCGTCGGGAGCGGCTGTGGGGGCGGCGGTCTGGCCGGAGTCGAGAGGGTGGGACACAACTCCAGAATAAGGCACCGAACTGTTCGGTTTGACGCTGAAGGCTTTCCGACCCTAGGGTCAAACCAAACAGTTTGGTTTGACCCGTTCGGGGTGGAACCGGCGAGTACTGAGGAAGTGAACCCATGCAGCACCGCAATCTGGGATCCCAGGGCCTGCGCGTCTCGGCGCTCGGTCTGGGCGTGATGGGGATGACCATGGCGTACGGCGCCTCGAACGACGAGGAGGGCGTCGCGACCATCCGTCGTGCCCACGAACTGGGAATCGACTTCTTCGACACCGCCGAGCTGTACGGCCTCGGCACCGGCAGCAACGAAGCGCTGCTGGGCAAGGCGGTCAAGGACTTCCGCACCGAGGTCGTGCTGGCCACCAAGTTCGGCTTCGACGTGGCCGCCGAGCCGCTGGGTGCCGGGGTCGACAGCCGCCCGGAGAACATCCGTAAAGTCGCCGAGAACAGTCTGCGGTACCTGCAGACCGACTACATCGACCTCTTCTACCAGCACATCAGCGACCCCGACGTGCCTGTCGAGGAGGTCGCGGGCGTGGTCGGCGAACTGATCGCCGAGGGCAAGGTGAAGTACTTCGGCCTGAGCAACGTCGGCCCGCAGTACATCCGCCGCGCCCACGCCGTCACGCCGGTCACGGCGCTGCAGTACGAGTACTCGCTCTTCGAGCGTGAGCTGGAGGAGAAGACCCTGCCGGTCCTGAGGGAGCTCGGCATCGGCCTGGTGCCCTACTCCCCGCTCGGCCGCGGCTTCCTGACAGGGGTGGTAAAGCCCGCCGACCAATATCCCGCGGACGACATGCGCAGCTGGGACGAACGCTGGCAGGGCGAGAACTACACCTACAACCTGCGCGCCACCGACCAGCTCAAGAAGTTCGCCGCCACCAAGGGCCTCACCACCGCCCAACTCGCGCTGGCCTGGCTGCTCCACCAGGGCGAGGACGTCGTCCCGATCCCCGGCACACGCAGCGCCGTCCGCCTGGAGGAGAACGCCGGCGCCGCCGACGCCGAACTCACCGACGCCGACCTCGGGCGCATCGCCGAGATCCTGCCGCACGGGTCGGCCGGCAGCCGCTACCCGGCAGCAATGCTGGGTGGCTTCTCCACCGACTGACCTCCGCCACCACCCCACCGAGGAGAACCGGTTCACGCAGGACGGCCTCGCGCCGCTCGGGGTCGTCGGCGAACTCGCGCATCAGGGCGTTGGGGGTGATGGCGGTGTGCCCCCAGGCGAAGCGGGAGCCGAACTCGTGGGCTCCACCGCGGTAGAGGGCACCGTCGTTGGCGCTGCCGCCGGCCGAGACACCTAGGGCGAGGGCCTTGAGCGGTTCGGGGGCGGTGGCGGCGGCCCGCCACTGGGTCTCGGCGAAGTAGGAGCGGCCCCACATGCCGACGCGGCCGTCACTGCCGGGGAGTCCCGCCGCCCAGGCGACCGTGTCGGCGCCGTCGGCGGCCTCGTGCACGGCGGGGTCGAAGAGGCCCTCGGAACCGAAGCGGCCCGGCAGTCCTGCATCACCACGATGTAGCCGGCGGCGGCGACGGTCAGTGGGTTGAAGTAGGCGGAGTTGACAGCCAGGTCCAGGCCGTAGGGCGTGCGCGTCAGCAGGACCGGGAAGGTCTCGCCGTCCCGGTCGGGCCGGTAGACCGTGGCCCGCAGGACGGTACATGCAGCAGGTGATGCCCGATCACGCCGGCTCGAAGCGCTGGGACTCACTGATGCACTACCTGGGACCGGACACCCTGGTGAAGAACAGCGCCGGTAATCCGTGGAACTCGAACAACAGTCGTGACCGAGTGTGCGACAGCACCTGGAGCCTGCACCCAGGTCAGGATGCCGGACAGATCCGAGGGCCTGCCCATGTCGGGGTCGTCGGCCAACTGGCCGGCCAGGGCCTTCAGAGCGTAGGGAACGTCAGCCCCTAACTGGGCGGCGGTGTCGCGTATGTCCGGCTGGATTTCGACCTTCACAGCCTGGTTCCCCTTGTTGGTCGGATAAGAGCGGTACCCATCACACAGTAGGACGCCCACGCTCACCGGCGGGCGATGCCGGGTCCTGTTGAAAGGGACCAGGGTGGTTTCGGGTCACTTGTGTGAGCGGCTGCCGGGCGTTGTGGGACTCCATAGATGGAGTCAGTGGCGACAACCTGAGCCTCGCAGGCCCACACCGGGCCTGGTTCGAGGGACTGGCTGTGAGCGACTTCCCTGGCCCCATCGGAACGAGTCCTGTGGCCCCTGCGGCTTGATCGGCGCGGTGCCGGACCGCTGTTCCAGGTTCTGACCGAGCGTGATGAGGAAAACAACATGGCGATCGCCTCCAACGAGTCCTTCTCCTCGTGGACCAAGACGTTCACCGACCCCAGGCTCTGCGCGGCCATCGTGGACCACCTCACCTTCGGCGGCAACATCATCATGACCGGCAGCGACTCCTACCGGCCAACTGCCGTGCTGGCTGAAATTCGTCAGGTTGTTCTCCTCCAGCGGGCTGAGGTCGGGCAGCCGGCCACCGGGGGACTGCAGGAGGCGGCCACCGGTGGTCAGACCGAGCGGGTTGGCGGTGTCGACGACGATGCGCCCGCTCCAGTCGGTGAGAACTCGGCGGCGACGGCGTCCTTCAGGCGCGGCGTCTGTTCTGGGACGACGGCATCACCATCTGACGCGACCCCTTTCGACGCTTCGGCAGCCCTTGCGCTCTTTCCGTGCCTCATCGACGCTGCCGATCACGCCGCCAGAAAGGGCCGTCGACTGAGGAGTCCAGCCGGTCCGCAGGGGAAGCGGCGCTGTTCGGCCATCGGTCGGCCGACCCTCGCCCGCACCGACGACTTGAGATTGCTCGAGGGACGCGTCCAGCCCGACCGACACCGAACGGGTTTGCGCGAACCGCTCACCAGCCCGTCAGCAGCAGATGGTTGAGGAGCAGGCTCAGGGCCGCCTGAGCCGTCAGCCAGACGCGGGGGCGGTCGAGGAAGGCGCCTGCCGCGAGCAGCCACATCGCGAACGGCAGCCAGATCCGTTCCGTCTCCGCCTTGCTCATCCCGGACAGGTCGGCGATGAGCAGCATGAGCAGGGCCGCGCACAGCAACACCCCCATGCGGCGCTCGGCGGCGGGGGACGCGTGCCACTGGGCGAGGCGGGTGCCCGTGCGGCGAAGGCCCGCCACCGTGGCGGGGCCCACGACGAGGACCGTGCAGGCGAGGTTGGCCCACACCCAGTAGCCGTACGGGCGGAAGCCGCCGGCGCCTTGGTGGTAGCGCTCGACCAGCAACTGGTATGCCTCCCACCAGTTGAAGCCCGCCAGGGTGAACGCCAGGGGCACGACGCCGAGTCCGGCGATCCCGTAGGGGAGGACCGGCAGCCGCCGGGAGCCGAGCAGCAGGACGGTGGCGGCCATCACGGCGAGGAGGGTGAGGCCGTACGAGAGGTAGACGGTCAGGCCGAGGAGGAGCCCGGCGGCGAACGCGGTCGCCCGCGGTCGGTGACCCGTCACCGCCAGGGCGAGGAAGGCCACGGCCCAGGCGGCGACCGCCGCGAAGTATCCGTCCGCCGACGTGCCCGCCCATACCGCTGCCGGGGCCAGGACGAGGAACGGGGCGGCGCGGCGTGCGAGGGCCTCGCTGGTGAGCGTTCGGACGGTGACGAGGACCGCGGCCGCTGTGCTCGCCCCGATGGCGATGACGAAGGCGCCCGCCCATGCTCCGCCGCCCAGTCCGATCCGGTCGAGAAGGACGAAGGTGAGGGTGGCTCCCGGCGGGTGGCCGGCGACGTGCGGGGGCCAGTGGTCGGGGGAGCCGAGCAGGATGTGGCGGGTGAAGTCCCGCAGGGTGTGGGGGATGTCGTCGAAGCGGTCGATGACCTGGAGGTACTCGTACCTGGTCGTCAGCCGGCGGGCGATTCCGCGGTGCCAGCCGTCGACGAGGGCGAGGGAGAAGGTCCAGGCCATGGCGGTGGCCCACGCGGTCCACAGCAGGGGCCGCCAGGGCAGCCGGGCGGCCAGCGTGGGGCCGTACGCCACGACGGCGACGGCGACGGCGATCGCGGCGGGGGTGCCGGGGCCGGTGTGCGGCAGCCAGTTGGCGTACAGGGGTGGCCAGCCGACGTGCAGGACGTCCTTGGCGCGCTTGATGGCGATGCCGACCAGCGCGGCCGTCACGACGAGCAGTGCGGCGGCGGCGACGGCGTACAGGTCGCGGCGGAGATCGCGGTTCACGCTCGGAGACGTTAGGCCGGAGGAGGACCGGTGGATCCTCGACAGGCTCGGACGTCAGCCTTTCGTCATGAGTCGCGCCCCCTCTCACCGGGTGTTCCGGGCCTAGCGTCAGGGCATGGATCGGTCTCCTTCCTCGCCCGCCTTCTGGCGCAGCCCGCTGCGCGGCCCCTGGTTCACCTCCGTCCTCGGTGTGGTGCTGCTCGCCGGGATCACGGCGCTGTTCGTGACGGGGCTGCTGTCGTACGCCGCCTACAACCCGGGCCTCTCGCCGGTGAACGACAAGACCCCGGACAAGGGGGTCCTCGGCTTCTATCTGTTCTCCTGGCCGACGGATCCGCACTGGCTGTACCGGCTCATCCAGGGCGTTCACGTCACGCTCGGAATCGCCCTGGTCCCCGTCCTGCTGGCCAAGCTGTGGTCGGTGGTGCCTAGGCTGTTCCAGCTGCCTCCGGCGCGGTCGCTCGCTCATGCCCTGGAGCGGATCTCGCTGCTCCTGTTGGTCGGCGGCGCGCTGTTCGAGTTCCTGACCGGCGTGCTGAACATCCAGCTCGACTACGTCTTTCCCGGCTCCTTCTACCCGCTGCACTTCTACGGGGCGTGGGTGTTCTTCGCGGCTTTCGTGGTCCACGTGGTGCTGAGGGCGCCGACGGCCGTACGCAACCTGCGTCAGTTGCGGGGGAGCGAAGGGGAAGGCGTTCCGCCGCCGGTGTCCTCGGAGGAGCCCTCGCTGGTGGCCCCGAACCCGGCCGACCCCACCGTGTCGCGGCGCGGTGCCGTGTGGCTGGTCGGGGGCGGCTCGCTGCTGCTGTTCGGGACGACCGTGGGGCAGAACTTCGACGGCCCGCTGCGCCGGACGGCCCTCCTCGCCCCGCACGGCGGTGCCGAGCCGGGCAGCGGGCCGAACGGCTTCCAGATCAACAAGACGGCCGCGTCGCGGGGGATCAGCGCGGCGGAGACGAGCGAGGAGGCGTGGCGACTGGTCGTCACCGGGCCTTCGGGGGCCGTCCGGCTGAGCCGCGCCGAGCTGCTGGAACTGCCCCCGCACAGCGCGGCGCTGCCCATCGCCTGCGTCGAGGGCTGGTCCACCTCCGACCAGTGGTGGCGGGGTGTACGGCTGCGGGACCTCGCCGCCCTCGTCGGGTATGAGGCCGAGGCGGCGCCCGATGTCCTGGTGGAGTCCCTCCAGCGGCGCGGCGCCTTCCGCCGGGCCGCCCTGCGCGCCAACCAGGTCCGCGATGCGCGCTCCCTGCTCGCCCTGGACGTCAACGGCGAGCCGTTGTCCCCCGACCACGGTTACCCGGCGCGGATCATCGTGCCCGCCGCGCCCGGTGTGCTCAACACCAAGTGGGTGGCCCGGATGACGTTCGGAGACCTGTGATGGGGAAGTTCCGGCTGCCGCCCGGCAGCCCGTTCCAACTGCTGCTTCTGGCATGCTCGTTCGCGCTCGCCGGTTACGCGGGGGTGCGGCTGCTCGCGGACGACTGGTTCGAGGTCGTGCTGTGGTTCGTGGGCGCGGCGGTGGTGCACGATCTCGTGCTGTTGCCGCTGTACGCGGCGGCGGACCGTGCGCTTGTCCGGGCGGCGGCATCGGCCGGTCACCAGGTGGGGGCCTCGCCCATGCCCTCAAGGCAGTGGGGGAGCGCCGTGTATGTGCGCGTGCCCGCTGCCCTGTCCGGGCTGCTGCTGTTGGTGTGGTTCCCACTGATCAGCGGGCGGGTGGCGGACCGTTACGAGTCCGCCACCGCGCTGTCGGCGAGTGGTTTCCTCGGCCGCTGGCTGCTGATCACGGCCCTGCTGTTCGGCGGTTCGGCGCTGCTGCTGGTGGTGCGGCTGCGCAGGGCGACGAAGGAGCGCCCGCCCGACGTCCACTGATCGGCGGCGCGCCAGCCGAGCGGGCGGGCGTACCGCAGCAGTGCCGGGGTGCCGAGCCGGGCCCAGGGGAACGCGGCCTCGGCACCGCCGTCGGCCTCGGCACCGCTCACGAGTCGGACCTCGGCACGCTCGTCCACATCCACCGGGACCGTCTCGGCGATCAACAGGCCGCCGGGACCCAGCAGTTCGGCCAGCCGGCGCAGGAGAGCGGACGGGTCGCCGCCGATGCCGAGGTTGCCGTCGAGGAGCAGCGCGGTGTCCCAGCGGCCCTCGCCGGGCAGTGGGTCGAACACCGAGAGCGTGAGGGCCTGGCCGCCGAGCCGCCGGGTGTGGGCGACGGCGGCCCGGCTGACGTCGATGCCGAGCACGGGCCGTCCGCGGGCGGCGAGTTCCGCGACCAGCCGTCCCGGTCCGCACCCCACGTCGAGGACGGCTCCCTCGCACCGCTCCAGGACCTGAAGGTCCACCGCGTCGGCACGGGCGCACCACCGCTCCACCTCCAGGGGCAGCAGCCAGCCGTCACGACGGCGCAGGAAGAGCGGTCCCCGGCCGGTGCGCAGGGCGTCGGCGTACGGGTCCGTGGACCAAGGCCACCCGACGGCCTCCTGCCGTGTGGCCCGCCGTCCGACGGTTTCCCGCCCCACTGCCTCTCGGCCCACTGTGTTCCGCCCCCCTGCCTCTCGCCCCACCGTCTTCCGCCCCATCGTCTTCCGCCCCACTGCCTCTCGCCGTGCGTCGCTCATCGGGTGCCGACCGCCCGCAGCCGGGCCAGTTTCGCCGCGAACCGGCTGTGCGGCGCGATCGCGGCGACGGCTTCGGCGTCGGCGGCCGTGTCGACGTCCCTGAGGAGCGGCAGTTCGCGGACCCGTAGACCGGCGGCGACCAGCCGGGCGCGCTGCACGGCGCCGGTGACGGGCGTCGACATGGGGACCCCGCGCAGGAGTGCCGGGGCCGGCTCGGCCAGCCCCAGCGCCCAGAAGCCGCCGTCCTCGGCCGGACCGAAGTACGCGTCGCAGCCGGCGAAGTCCACGGTCAGCAGATCCGGGGTGACCTGGGGGGTGTCCATGCCGATGAGCAGGGCCGGGCCGTCGCAGCCGGCGAAGGCCGCGGCGAGCCGTTCGTCCAGTCCGCCCGCGCACTGCGGTACGACGTCGAAGCCGGGCGGCAGCCAGGGGCCGGGCTCCCCGGCGAGCACCAGGACACGGCGGCGCGCGGGCGTCGCGGCCACCGCGCGCAGGGTGTCCACGAGAGCGGCCTCGGCGAGCGCCGCCGCCTCCTCCGGGCCGAACGGCGGCGTGAGCCGGGTCTTCACCCGCCCCGGCCTCGGCTCCTTGGCGATGACGAGGAGAGTGGTCATCGGCGTCCTCCTCCCGTCGTCGTGCGTGCGGCCGGTTCGTGCAGGACGCGGCTCATGTCCCGTACCGCCTGCCAGGTGCCCCGCCAGGTCCCGGTCACCTTGGAGGCGCCGGTGCGCGGCAGATACGGCACGTCGTGCTCGGTGACGCGCCAGCCCGCGTCGGCGGCGCGCACCACCATCTGCAACGGATAGCCGCTGCGCCGGTCGGTGAGGCCGAGGGCGAGGAGCGACTCACGACGGGCGGCACGCAGCGGGCCCAGGTCATGCAGGCGGAGCCCGGTGCGGCGCCGCAGCATCCGGGCGACCGCCAGATTGCCCGCACGGGCGTGCGCAGGCCACGCGCCCGGGCCCTGCGGGCGGCGCCTGCCGAGCACCAGGTCGGCCCGGCCCTCTCGTACCTCATGTACGAAGGGGGCGAGGAGCGACGGGTCGAGGGAGGCGTCGCAGTCGCAGAAGCAGACGATGTCGGCCGTGGCGGCGGTCAGGCCCGCGTGGCAGGCCGCGCCGAAGCCCCGGCGCGGCTCATGGACCACGGTCGCGCCCAGCTCGCGGGCGAGGTCGGCGGAACCGTCGGTCGAGCCGTTGTCCACGACGAGGGCACGCCAGCCGGGTGGGATCCGGGCCAGCACCCAGGGCAGGGCTTCGGCCTCGTCCAGGCAGGGGAGCACGACGTCGACATCCAGATGTGTGGGAGAGGTCGTCACGGCTTTCACCCTACGAGGGCGAACTTCGCATAACGGACTTCGTGTCCTTACGAAACGAGGACGTCAGGGGTTCCGCACGCGGTCCGGACGGCCGGGCCGCCGGGTGGGGTGCGAGGCTGGCGGCATGCAACAGCAAGCGAGTGGGCCGGCAGCGGCGCGTGTCCTGGTGGTGGACGACGATCCCACGGTCGCCGAGGTCGTCGCCGGATACCTCGACCGGGCCGGATACGCCGTGGACCGCGCCGGGGACGGACCGGCCGCGCTGGCCCGCGCCGCCGAGCGCCGGCCCGACCTGGTCGTGCTGGACCTGATGCTGCCCGGCATGGACGGCCTGGAAGTGTGCCGTCTGCTGCGGTCGCGTGGCCCGGTGCCGGTCATCATGCTCACCGCGCGCGGCGACGAGGACGACCGCGTCCTGGGGCTGGAAGTGGGCGCCGACGACTACGTGACCAAGCCGTTCAGCCCCCGCGAACTGGTCCTGCGCGTCGAGTCCGTGCTGCGCCGCGCACGCCCCGCCCTCGACACCCGCCTCCTGAGCTCGGCCGGTCTCGCCCTGGACCCGGCCGCCCGTCGCGCCACCCGGAACGGATCCGAACTCGCCCTGACCCTGCGCGAGTTCGACCTCCTTGCCTTCTTTCTGCGCAACGCGGGCCGCGCCCACAGCCGCGAGGACCTGATGCGCGAGGTCTGGGGCTGGGACTTCGGCGACCTGTCCACGGTCACCGTCCACGTCCGCCGGCTGCGCGGCAAGATCGAGGACGATCCGGCGCGACCCCGGCTGATCCAGACGGTGTGGGGCGTCGGCTACCGCTTCGACCCCGATCGCACGCGGGCCGACGACGAACGGCCCGCCCCCTCCGATCATCGAGGCAGGAAGGACTGACGTATGCGAGACACCCTGCTCATCGCCCTGTACGCGTTCCTCGGCGCCGGCGCGGCCGGGCTGCTGGGCGCGCTCGTGCTGTGGCCGCTGCGCCGCCGCTCGCTCACCGCGTCGCTCACCGTGATCGTGGCCGTCGCGGTGACCGCGATGCTCGCCGGGACCCTCGCCGTGGCGTGGGCGATGTTCCTCTCCCCGCACGATCTGAGCGTCGTCACCACGGTCGTCGCGATGGCCGCCGTCGTCTCGCTGGCCACCGCGCTGCTGCTCGGCCGCTGGGTCGTCGCCCGCAGTCGCGCTCTCCAGCTCGCCGCACGTTCCTTCGGGGACGGCGGCGACTTCGCCGCCCCCGATGGTCCGGCCACCGCTGAACTCGCCGCACTCAGTGCCGAGTTGTCCGCCACGAGCGTGAAGCTCGTCGCATCCCGGGAACGCGAACGCGCGCTGGAGTCCTCGCGCCGCGAACTCGTCGCCTGGATCTCGCACGACCTGCGCACGCCGCTCGCCGGACTGCGTGCGATGGCCGAGGCACTGGAGGACGGAGTGGCCGCCGACCCCGGCCGCTACCTGCGACAGATCCGCACCGAGGTGGAGCGCCTCAACGGCATGGTCGGCGACCTGTTCGAGCTCTCCCGCATCCACGCGGGCGCCCTCGCCCTCACCCGTTCCCGGATCTCGCTGTACGACCTGGTCGGCGACGCCATGGCGGGCGCCGACCCGCTCGCCCGTGAACACAGGGTCAGGCTGGTCGGCGACCGCGTCGAGCCGGTGCCGGTCGAGGTGGACGGCAAGGAGATGAGCCGGGTCCTCGGCAACCTCCTGGTCAACGCCATCCGCCGCACCCCGGCGGACGGCACGGTCGCGATCACGGCCGAGCGGTCCCCGGAGGGCGTGGTGCTCTCCGTGACCGACGGCTGCGGCGGCATCCCCGAGGAGGACCTGCCGCGCGTCTTCGACACAGGCTGGCGCGGTACCCACGCCCGCACACCACCGGCCGGCGCGGGCCTGGGTCTCGCCATCGTCCGGGGGATCGTGGAGGCCCACCGAGGGCAGGCCACCGTACGCAACATCCCCGGAGGCTGCCGCTTCGAGGTGGTGCTGCCCGCCGCCGCTTCCTGAAGACGGGCAGCACCACCGGTCCAAGGGGTCCTACGAGCCCCGCATCCCGGCCCGCGCGAACTCCCGCATCCCCTCCGCGAAGCCGACCTCCGGCTTCCACCCCAGCTCGGCCCGCAGCCGAGACGAGTCGGCGGTGATGTGCCGGACGTCCCCCAGCCGGTACTCCCCGGTGACGACCGGATCGGGCCCGCCGTACGCGGCGGCCAGCGACCGTGCCATCTCCCCGACCGAGTGCGGCTCACCACTGCCGGTGTTGTACGCGGTCAGCACACCCTCCGCCGAACCCGCCTCCAGCGCCGCCACGTTGGCCGCCGCCACATCCCGTACATGGACGAAGTCCCGCCGCTGCCGCCCGTCCTCGAACACCCGAGGCGCCTCCCCGCCCGCGAGCGCCGACCGGAAGAAGGAGGCCACCCCGGCGTAGGGGGTGTCCTGCGGCATCCGGGGCCCGTACACGTTGTGGTAGCGCAGCGACACCGCCGTCCCGCCCGTCGCCCGCGCCCACGCCGCCGCCAGATGCTCCTGGGCGAGCTTCGTCGTCGCGTACACATTGCGCGGGTCGACCGGAGCGTCCTCGTCCACCAGTCCCGGTGACAGCTCCGCGCCGCATGTCGGGCACGGCGGCTCGAAGCGCCCGGCCGCGAGATCGGCCACGGCCCTCGGCCCAGGCCGCACCACCCCATGCCTCCCGCACTCGTACCGCCCCTCCCCGTACACGACCATCGAGCCCGCCAGCACGAGCCGCCGCACACCCGTCTCCGCCATCGCGGCGAGCAGCACGGCCGTCCCCAGGTCGTTGCGGGAGACGTACTCCGGCGCGTCGGCGAACCCCGTGCCTAGACCGACCATCGCCGCCTGATGACACACGGCGTCCACACCCTCCAGCGCACGGACGACGGCCTCGCGGTGCCGCACGTCCGCGTCCGCGTCCGCGGCCACGTCGAACACGACAGGCTCATGCCCGTGCTCCGCCAACGCGTCGACGACATGGGACCCGATGAAACCGGCACCGCCGGTGACCAGTACTCGCATACGGCTCACGCTAGGTCCGCGCACCGGCGGGACCCCAGGGCCACGCCCGGCCCGTCACGCTTCTGTAAGACGACGGCCCGGAAACCGGGCCGCTGTGGCGTTTCTTCGCCCAGGCGCGTACGCCGGTGGCGAGACGTAAGGATTTCGTCATCGGCCGACCCGGTCGGAGCGATCGACTCTTCCGTTGAATGTGAGGTGACGACACGGACTCACGGAGCGAGAAGAGGGACGGCATGGTGCGCGTGCGGAGAGGACCGCTGACCACCGGGTTGCTGGTGGCGGTGGTCGTGGGAGTGGGGGCCGGATTGTACTGGTTCCAGCCGTGGAAGCTCTGGCAGGACGAGACGGTGACGGAATCCCTGCCCAGCACCGTCGTGGAAGCCTCCCGGGCCCCGGAAGGCGGCCCGGGAACATCGTCCTCCCCGTCGAAGCCGACCGGATCAGTGACCCTGGCCGGCGGTGAGCTGATCAGCCACGAGCACACGACATCGGGCACGGTGAAACTCGTACGGCTCGCCGACGGCACCCATGTGATCCGGCTGGAGCAGCTCGACACAAGCAACGGCCCGGACCTGCGCGTATGGCTGACCGACGCCCCGGTAATGGAGGGCCGGGCCGGCTGGCATGTCTTCGACGACGGCGAGCACGTCAGCCTTGGCAAGCTCAAGGGCAACAAGGGAAGCCAGAACTACCCCCTGCCCCAGGACGTCGACCCCTCCCGGTACACCAGCGTCACCATCTGGTGCGACCGCTTCGACGTCTCCTTCGGCGCCGCCGAACTCGCCGATGCCTGACCGTTCTCCCCGTTCACGGGGATGGCGGACACAGGCGTGTCAACAGGACAAACCCGGCTCCCCACGAGCGGCTGCCCTACACCTTGAGCAAGGGAGAACCGTCATGGCAGCGTCGCCTCAGCCACACCCAGGGCCTGATCGACAGGAGCCGGGCCGTCATGGACGGGCGCGGGGTGACCACGGCGATGATCCGTGCCGTCGACCACGACATAGCCACCGGCGTCTCCCCGGACATGGCCGAGCACGGCTTCGCCACCGACGCCTGGCCGCCGCTGTACGAGAGGTGATGGCCGCCGACATCCTGGTGCTCGCCGGGCCCATCTGGCTGGGCGACAGCAGCTCGGTGACGAAGAAGGTGATCGAGCGGCTGTAAAAGGCCCTGACAAGGCGTTGTTCCTGGATCCTCGAAGTTGCGGAACGGGCCGGGCACCGCGATCCGCCCGCCGGCGACTACGGTGTGCCCATCGCCGCCGTCGCCCGGCATCGTGGCGACCTCCTCGGGCACTCCCGTCTACGTCGGCCCCTACAGCCGAGCCGCCGCCGTCATGTATCTCGAGGCCGGCAACGTTCCCGTCAATCCCACCCGCGAACAGCTCACCGCACTCGCCCACGAGTTGAACAACCCTGGCTGCACCGCCGACTGGATCGCCTCATTACTGCGCACCTGGAAACCCTGACCCCGGACCGGGCACAGCCGTGCTCCGATTCGCGATTCGCCAGTCCGCATCCGGCTGACGCACCCTGAGATCACCATCATCTGGGCCGACTCCGCCTACGCCGGCAGGTTTCCCGTCGCACTCACCAGTTCGCCCCGGATGGTGAGGGTGACGACCTTGCTGCCGACTCCGACGGCAAGCGGGGAAAGGGCCGCACCCAGAGCACGGAAGCGTGGCTCCAGCCGCACCCGCGCGGGATGCCCGGTCACGATGACCGGCACGACCGGTTGGATGCGGTCAGTGCCTGTCCTGTTCCTCGATCTCCTCCTGCTCCGTCGGCTGACGCCGAGGGTTCGCGGCGGCGTTCCACCTCCGCGACGTGGCCGTCCGCCGCACCGGTCGTCCCCGCCACGGCTGCTGTCGCGCGTGCCGGCGTGGGCCGTTTACTTGGTGGCAGCCCGCGCGCGTGCGGCCTCGCGGACCGCGGCCACGTTCTTCTTGCCCCTCCGCGAGCCGTTCAGCTTGGCCATGATGTGCTCACGGACAGTGACCGGTTCGTAGGCGAGACCGTGGTCCGCGTCGAGAAGGGCGGGCAGTGTCTCGATGACCGCGTCCGGGTTCCCGTCGTGGAAGAAGGCGGCCGAGCGGCGCCGCAGGATCGTCCCGTCGACGACGGGGGGCTTGACGCGGTGCAGCGTCGACATCCACCGGTCGTTGGTCAGCCGGGCCGTGAGATCACCGAGGTTGACGAGCAGAGCGCCGTCCGCGGGCGCCACGTCGTGCCAGGTGCCGTGTCGGTCGAGTACCTGGAGCCCGGGGACCTGGTCGGCCCACAGCACGGTGACGATCCCGTAGTCGGTGTGCTCGCCCATTCCCTTCAGCTCGCTGTCCAGGTCCACGGAGCCTTCGGGCAGGGCGTAGTTGTTCATGCGGAGCACGTCGATGGAATGTCCGGTGAGTGCGTCGAAGAAGTCCGGTGTCAGACCGAGGGCGTCCGCGAAGATCCGCGTAAGCGTGCGTGCCACCCGCGAGGCGTGGCCGAAGTAGGTCTCCACCCGCGGCATGAACCCCTCGATGTCCGGCCACACGTTGATCCCGAAGTCGTCTTCGGAAAGACCGAGTTCGGGCGGGAAGGAACGCGCCTCGACACCGATGTTGAAGGCCTCGAAGAAGTCGTTCATCCGCGAGGCCGACTCCAGGCCCAGGCTCAGGCTGAGCGACTCACTCTTCGGCGGGCTGTACCCGCGGTTGGCGCCGCCATCGACGCGGTACGCCTTCTTCGCCTCCAGCGGCAGCGCGAAGAACGCGTCCATCACCGCCATCAGGCCGTCGAGCGCGCTCTGTGGAACGCCGTGTCCGAGGACCTGGATGAACCCCACCTCGGCACACGCGGCATCGATCAGCCGTGCCACGTGCCCCCGCTCCTCATCCGTACCGTCGCCGACGTAGGGGGAGATGTCGACGGCCGGCACGGTGAAAATGGGCATGGGGGAGGGAACGTGAGAGGTCACCGTTCTATGTCCTTTCAGGCTGTGGTCATTTGGCGAAAGTCATTGGCCGACCCGTGTTCCCCTCCCGGGTTCGGGGGTGGAGCACGTCGCGCGGCATCCGTTTCCTCCGGGAGCCGCCGCTGAGTGTGACGGCCGAATCGGCTCAGGAGAGAAGCCCGGCGTCTCCTCGTATCCCCTTCACCATGGCCATCCCTGTCCGGAGCGCGGCGACGGGATCAGCCGCCTCGTCCAGCTCGATGAGCACGATGTCGGCGCCGGGGGTGAGTGACATCGCGGCGGCCCATCCTCTCCAGTCCACGATGCCCGTACCCAGCTCGGTCATGTAGGGCTGCTGTTGGGCGAAGACTGTTTCGTCGATGGTGAGTTCGACGTCGATCGGCTTGACCGCGTCCTTCCAGTGCGCCAGTGCGATGCGTGGGGAGTGGCGACGCGCGACGGCGACGGGGTCGCCTCCCCCGAGTGCGATGTGGCAGGAGTCGGGGCACAGCCACACATAGCGCGGATCGGTCAGAGCCATGAACAGGTCGATGTCCCTCTCGTACCAGAGGGTGCTGTTGGACTCGGTGTGGAAGGCGAGCTTCACACCGTGCTGTGCGACGGCCTCACCGACGATGTGGGCGATGTCGGCCATCCGGGTCATGTAAGCGGCGTCGACGAAGAAGGGTGGGCGCGTCCCGAACGTCGCACGCATGGGCAGCCCGGCGACGAGGAGTTCGGCGCCCACGTCGGCGAGGAAGGCCGCACGTCGCTCGGCGTCGGCGACTATCGCGGGCAGGCTGTCGCTGTCCCGCCAGTCGGGGCATTCGCTCTCGGCGATGAAGGCGCTCACGACGGACAGGCCCCGGGCCTGCAACTCATGGCGGAACGACGGCACGTCACCGAACGCGCGCAGGACCGATTCGATGTCGCCCGGCGCGAAGGTCAGCTCGATGCCGGTGACACCGGCCTCGGCCAACGCGTCCATGGCCCGGTCCCAGAAGCGCTCGGGGTTCTTGACGGCCCAGTCGCGAAAGGCGTCGGCGGATTCGAGGCTCCAGAAACCGGGGTGGTAGAAGGTCACGATGTCGGTGGCGAAACGTGGGGCCACGGGGGGTGTCTCCAGTCGGATCGGCGGTGTCATTCGGCGCCTGCGCGCGCGTTGTAGACGACGAGGCCGTCGGCGTCGACGGCATCCCGGTAGCCACGGAACACCGCGAGCGCCTCGTCCCGGAGCACGTCCCGCACGACTTCGATGCCGCGTGCCTGGAACTGCTCGGCCCAGTCCGCGCCGAGCGGGCCCTCGTCGAACGTGGTGATCTCCTCCAGTTCGGGGCCTTCGCCGGCGACGACGAGGCCGCGCACCCCGGACCACATCGCCGCGCCGTAGCACTGGATGCACGGACGCCAGTTCACCACCAGTTCATGTGCCGGCATTCCGTCACCGCCGAGGTCCCAGCCACCGGTCGCCGTCTGGGCCAGTCCGAGGGCGACGACTTCGGCGTGGGCGCTGGAGACGCCGGAGGCGAGTACGACGTTCACGCCGACCGAGACGATCCGGCCGGTGTCCCGCTCGGCGACGAGTGCCGCGAACGGGCCGCCGTTGCCCTCACGCCAGTTGCGGTCGGCGAGGCGGTGCACGAGCCGCATCCGGTCGTCGCGGTCGGGAATGACGGCGGGGACGGCGGCCAGTTCGTCGTCGATCCACGTCGGGAGCGCCACCCGGTATTCCTTTGTGATGTCGATCATGATCGGATTTCCTCTCGATGTGCGGCGAGCGCGGCGGTCCGTGCGGTGACGGCCCTGGCGGCCCGCACCGCCGTCACCGCGCCGGTCAGGGTGACGTTGGCGGCCATCGCGGTGGGGATCACGCCGTTGCCGGCGAGGTACAGGTTGTCGTAGCCCCACACCCGGCCGTCCGGGCCGCACACGCTGGTGCCGTCGTCGACCGGGCCGGAGCGGACGGTGCCGGTCAGGTGCAACGACGAGCCGGGCGGGAGCAGCGCGCGTTCCGTCGCGGGATCGAAGGGGCCGAATTCCTCGGCGATCGACCGGATCTCGTCGAGTGCCCGGTCGAGCAGCGCGCGGTCGGCATCGGAGTAGCCGAACTCGACACCGATCCGGGGCATCCCGGCGAGGTCGGTCTCGGTCGGCGAGAACACCAGCCGGTTCTCGGGGCGTGACTCGACGGGTACGTACAGCGAGAGGCCCACGGAGTGGGCGAGGGGGCGGCCGTCTTCGTCGACGTACGTTCGATTCATGATCTGGCCGTGGAACGGCTGCGCCGCTCCGTTCTGGGGCAGCCAGAGCGAATCGGTGCTGAACTCGCCCGCGCGCGGCAGGGGCAGGGCGTCGAGGTCGATGCCGAACCGGTCGGGGTCGAGCAGCACCCGGGCGGTGATGAACGCGTGCTCGTTGAGGTAGCGCCCCAGTGCCTCGGGCCGGATGCCCGAGGCGAACAGCAGTTGCGGGGTGCGCAGCGCGTCGGCGCACACCACCACGGCGTCCGCGAGGAGCCGCGACTCGGCACCGTCGGCGACGCGACGCAGCCGGGCGCCGGCGGCCCGGCCGTCCGAGACGATGAGGGCTGTCGCGAGGGTACCGGTCAGCAGGGTGAAGGCCGGGTCCGCGCCGGTCGCCATCGCGGGGAAGATCGTCCCCGGTGCCGTGCGCGGTATGGGGCCTGATGCGGGTGCGGTGACGGCCATGGGCATCGGCTGCGGCCGTCGGTCGTCCGGTCCGATGCCGTCGAAGCGTCGGCGCAGTGCGTCGAGCACGATCCGGCCGACGTCTGTCGGGCCGATCGCGGACGGGGTGACCGCGAGCAGCCGACGCGCGGTGTCCAGATCCGTCGCCCAGCGGGCCGGGTCGCCGAAGTCGAACACCTCGTCCCCGGCGGGCCAGGGCGTCGCGGCGGTCCAGTGCACGCCCATGCCGCCGGCGTTCCACGCGAGTGCTGTCGCGGGCATTGCCTCGGCGTTCTCGCCGAAGGCGAGCGCGTGGAACATGCCGGGTGTCAGGTCGTTGAGGCTGTCCGCGACATCGCGTACCACCTCGGCGCCGGTGTACATGCCTTGGATGCCGGTGCCGACCCGTTCGTTGTAGCGCGACCAGAGAGCCGGATCGTCGACGTCGTGCAGGTGCAGGCCGGGGACCTCGCCGATCGCGTTGCCACCGTCGACCATGGTGATGTCCAGCGCCGGATCGGCGTCGCGCAGCAGTCTGGCCACGACTGATCCCATGATGCCGCTGCCCACGATGAGGACGTTGGTGCGAGTGGTGCCGGTCAAGGGGAGACTCCTGTCCTGTACTGCTGCCTGTTGCTGCCGTCCTGCTTCCGCAGGTGATGAGCGGTCACACGCTCGGGGCGAGCGGGCCGAACAGCTCGGTGTCCATCGAATCGAGGGCCAGCTTGACGGCGCCGATGAGGTCTGCGTCGCGGCCCAGACACGTGGCACGCAGCTCGACCGCAGGCGTGCGGGCGTCGTGCATCGCCTTGCGCACCCGGGGCAGTAGCACATCGGCCGCGTCCTCCAGACCGCCGCCGAGCACGATGAGCGACGGCGCGACCGTCCACGACAAGGTCGTGAGGATCGACGCGATGTTCTCCACGAATTCGTCCACCTCGGCGAGCGCTGTCGCGTCGCCGGCACGAGCCGCGTCGAAGCGGTCGAGCGCGATCCTGCGTCGATCCGGTTCAGGTGAGGTGAGCCCTGCCACCGGACGGTTCTCCACCGAGCCGGTCGGCATCGACGCAGCCTCGACGATCTCGCCGGCGGCACCGTCGAGACCTCGGTGCACGGCGCCTCGGATGAGGATGCCGAGGCCGGTCCGGTTCCCGAGTACCGCCCATACGACGTTGTCGTGGTCGCCGGCCACACCCCGCCAACGCTCCGCGAGGGCACCGAGGTTGGTGTCGTTGTCAGCGAACCAGGGCACCCGTACCCGCCGCGCGAGTTCTTCGGGAAGGTTCACGCCTTCCCACCGCGTCGTGTGCACCAGGCGCCGTACGACCCCGTCGTCGTCGATCGCGCCGCCGCCCGCGACAGCACCGGCCCGAAGACGGTTCGCCGACCCGCCCGCGTCGTCGAGCGCCTCCAGTACCAGGGCCGCCGCGTCGTCGAGCGTGGACTGCGGATTCTGATAGGCGCGCAGCGGCCGGTGCGCTCGGCCGACGACACGGCCGCGTACATCGGCGATGACGGCGGACGCGTCCAGGGTGGTGATGCGCACGGCCGCCAGCAGCGCGTGTTCGGCCCGCAGTTCGTACCGGCGGGCCGGGCGCCCGGCACAGCCCCTGGTCGGCACGCGGTCCAGCTCGGTCACCCAGCCCGCCTCTACGAGGGAGTCCAGGACGACCTCGATGGTGCGGCGGGAGAGGCCGACCTGCTCGGCGAGTTCGGTCAGCGTGACCGGCCCGGCCGACACCGCCAGTGCGCGCAGGATGACCGAGGTGTTGATGCGTCGGACGGCGCTCTGGTTCATCCCGGACATCAGCACTCCTCCGCCGCCCCGGACACCGCCGGTACCACCGGATCGAACACGCCCGTGGTGTCGACGGTGAGTGCCGCGCCGGGACGGCCGTATTCGCGAGCTGTGTCGCCGTATGTCCCGGTCGCCCTGGCCCAGGCCGGCTCCTGACCGCGTACGAACCCGATCAGATCAGCGTGCGTCACTGTGGCCAGTTCTCCGGGCGGGTTCGGCCCGAGCGCCTCGGCGACGCCGGGTGCGTCGAGCACGTCGAAGAAGAACGGGATGTCGATGCAGTGCGTGGCGCCGCCGAGCACCGGGGAGGGCCACTCGAAGGAATACAGCCAGGTGCCGCCGACGGCGTAGCGGCGGGCAGCCGCGACGCTGGGGCAGGTGGCGCGGAAGAGGGTGTCCGTCACCCGGGTGCCTGCCGCGCGGGTGCCTGCTGTGCGGGTGGAGGCGTCGCCGTCGAACTCGTCGCCCGTCGCGCCGAGCAGCAGCGGTACCGCGTGCCCGTGCAGGGTGAGTCCGTCGACGATAGGCACGGGCAGGATGTCGTCGCCGACGAACAGGCCGAGCGCGGGCAGGTCATCGCCCTGCTCGTCCCGCAGGTCGATGACGCACCGCTGGATGTGCTCCACGGCGCGGCCGGCGAATCCGGCTCGCGTCACCGGTACGACGAGCCGCTGCCCGAGCCGTCCGAGGAAGTCGCGCGCCGCGTCCCCGTCTGCCGCGAAGGTGACACCGGACAGGCTGACCGCGCGGTGGAAACGGCCGCTGCCCGCGGGCGACGAGAGCAGCGCGAGGACCGCGGCGCCCCCGGCCGACTGACCGGCGACCGTGACCTGGTCCGGATTGCCGCCGAAAGCGGCGATGTTGTCCCGCACCCAGTCGAGCGCGAGCAGCAGGTCGCGCAACCCGAGGTTCGTGGGGACGTCGTCCAGTACGGCGAATCCGTCGACGCCCAGCCGATAGCCGACGGTGACGCAGACCACGCCGTCGCGGGCGAAGGCGCGGCCGTCGTACCACGGACTGGCCTGGCTCCCCGCCAGGAAGGCGCCGCCGTGGATCCACACCAGAACCGGGAAGGGGCCGCGGTCGTCGTCGGCGTCAGGAGCGACGATGCCGAGGTTCAGCACGTCGTCGCCCTGCACCGACGGTTCCGGCACTGTGGTCGTGGCGAACAGGGGCACCTGCTGCGCGGTGGCGCCGTGCCGGGACGCGTCGAACGGCTCCGTGAACCGGCCGCGTCGGTTCGGCGCGCCGAACCGCCGTGCACCGGTGGGAGCTTCGGCGTAAGGGATGCCGAGGAAGCGCCGAACCGAGCCGGTGCGACGGCCGATGATCGTGCCCGCTGGAGCGCGTACGGTGACTGTCTCCTGGGGGCACCCCCTGTGGGGGACTTCGGCCGGGAGCCCCCTCATCTCGCTTGGTTCGCCGGGCGTGTCGAACGAGTCCATGGGGGTCACCGCATTCCCGTTCCGGCGACGCCCTGCACGAAGTAGCGCTGCAGGAACAGGAAGAGCACCAGCACCGGCAGCATCACGACGATCGCACCGGCGAGCAGCAGGCCGTAGTCGGTGACGTGCGCCGCCGCCTGGCTGGTGGCGGCCAGGCCCACCGGCAGTGTGTAGCTCGACATGCTCTGGGCGACGATGAGCGGCCAGAGGAAGTTGTTCCACGAATAGAGGAACGACATGATCGTGATCGTCGCGACAGCCGGTCCGGCCAGCGGGAGGAAGATCCTGAAGAAGATCCGGAACTCGCCCGCGCCGTCGATCCGGGCCGCTTCGAGCAGTTCGTCGGGGATCGACATCGCGTACTGCCGCATGATGAAGACCGACAACGGCAGTGCCATGCTCGGCAGCGCGACACCAGTGAGGGTGTCCGCCAGGCCCAGGTCGACCGTGATCACGAACTGTGTGACGAACACCGTGGTGAGCGGCATCATCATCGCGCCCATCACGGCGGTGAACGCGATCCGTCTACCGGCGAAGTCGAGCTTCGCGAGCGCGTAGCCGGCGGCGGACGCCGCAACGATGTTGCCTGCCACCACCATGATCGCGACCACGAGGCTGTTGACCAGGAACTGGCCGAAGCCCTCCGTGGCGAACAGCCGCTCGAAGTTGTCGAAGGTGAGGTGCTGAGGGACCCAGGCACCGGGGTCGGAGCGAATCTCGTCGAGACTGCGCAGCGAACCACTGATCACCCAGATGAACGGAAGCAGCGTGAGCAGCGCACACAGTACAAGCGCGCCGTACAGCAGGGGAGGGGAGACGGACCTGCGGCGCACCGTGATCCTGTCGGTGGTCATGTCGGCGTTCTCCAACACGGCGAGGGCGGTCATGCGCGGGGCCTCAGCAGCCGGAACTGGACGGCGCTCACCAGCATCACGAGCACGAGCATCACGAAGGACGCGGCCGAGGACATCCCGAACTCGCCGGACCCGAACTGGTGGTAGGTGTACAGCGCCACCGATTCGGTGGAGCCCAGCGGGCCACCGTTGGTGAGCAGGTACGGCTCGTCGAAGACCTGGAGGTAGAAGACGGTCAGCAGCACCGACACCATGAGGGTGGTGGGCCGCAGCAGCGGCAGGGTGATGTTCCTCAGCTGCCGCCATCGGCCGGCCCCGTCGAGGGAGGCGGCCTCGTACACGTCCCGCGGAATCGCCTGCAGGCCGGCGAGGAACAGCACCATCGCGATGCCGAAGTTGCGCCAGACGCCGAGCAGGATGACCACGGGCATGGTCAGATTCGGGTCGTCCAGCCAGTTCGGCCCGGCGAAGCCGACGGCGCCGAGCACCTTGTTGACGGTGCCGTTCGCGTCGAAGGCGTACTGCCAGATCAGGGCGACCGCCACGATGTTCGTGACGACCGGTGCGAAGAAGACCGTGCGGAACACGCCGCGCAGCCGACGGATGCCGGAGTTCAGCACGAGGGCCAGCGCGAATCCGATCCCCATGGTCAGCGGCACACCGACGGCCACGAAGACGGCGGTGTTCAGGATGTCCCGCAGAAAGCTCTGGTCCTGGAACAGGCGGAGATAGTTGTCCAGTCCGGTGAAGTCCACCGCGAACGGATGACGCAGATCCGCGCCCCGCAGGTCGGTGAGGCTGAACCCGAGCGCGGCGACGGCGGGGATCGCCGTGTAGACCAGGAACACGACGGTGAACGGCGCCAGGAACAGCCAGCCCACAGCCGTTCGCCGGGCGCCCCGAGGGCGACGCGTTCTGCGCGGCGCCCTCGGGAGGATGGTGACGGTCATCGGCGGATCACTCCGTACCCGTGCCGAGGCTCTCGGCGTACGCCTGGAGGTTCGCGGCGGCCTTCGCGGCGGTCTCCTCGCCCTTGGCCACGGCCTCCATTTCCTTGCCCAGTCGGGTCGCGACCTGTGGCCAGGTACTGACCTGCGGGAACGCCCGGGTGTTCGTCAGCTGCGTCAGGAAGGCGTCCAGCAGCGGCTGGCCCGCGATGGCGGAGTCCTTCCAGGCGGAGACGACCGCCGGCAGCGAGCTGTACGCCTTGTACTGCGAGACCTGGGCGCTCGGGCTCGCTATGTACTGGATGAGTTTCCACGACGCGTCCGCGTTGTCGCTGTCGGCGAGCACCCCCCAGCTGCCGCCGGCGGAGAAGGAGGCGCTGCCCGACGCCCCGGCCGGCAGTGGCGCGGTGGCGACGTGGGACGCCGTCCAGCCGTCCTTCTTCGCGGCGGCGTCGAGCTGACCGATGACCCATGGGCCCGTGATCATCGTGGCGGTCTTGCCGGAGACGAAGTACGGCTGCGAGTCGAGGAACCCGGGCCCGGCGGTGTCGGCGGCCCCAGAGGTGTAGAACGACGCGTTGTACTTGATCGCGTCGACCATCGCAGGCGTGTCGAGCGTCCACTCGCCGCCCGGGGACAGCAGCGAGCCGCCCGCCTGCCAGGCGTACATCGCGGCGTCCTGGCCGTTGAAGATGTCCCAGCCGATGTCGGCCCCGAGGCCGTGCGCGGCTCCGGCGCCCTGAAGCGCCTTGAAGAACGGCACCATCTCGTCCCATGTCTTCGGCGCCTCGACGCCCGCCTTCTTGGCCAGGTCGGAGCGGTAGACGAGCGCGTAGGTGTACGCGTACCAGGGCACCGTGTAGGCGACGTCCTTGACCACACCGGCGTCCCACAGGCTCTTGAAGAAACTGTCCGGGTCGACCAGGCCGTCCGGAACGGCCTGGAGGATCGACGGATCGAGGAACTGCGCCTGCGCCTCGGGGAAGAACTGAGCGATATCGGGTCCCTTGCCCGCCGCGATCGCCGACTGGAGCTTGGTGTAGTAGTCGGCGTTCGGGATCAGCGTGACTTTCACGTCGAGGTCGGGGTTCGCCGTCTTGAAGGGCTTGATGACCTTGTCGAGCACGTCGGCATCGCCCTGAGCGGCCCAGACACTGACGGTGCCGGTGGCCGGGGAACTGTCGATGGGCTCGGCGCCGGCTTTCGCGGGGGTGTCGTCGCCGCGGCCACAGCCCGCCAGGGCGAAGCCGCCGAGGAGGGCTATGCCGCCGGTCAGCCGTAGGGCACCGCGTCTGGAGAGGTTGGACACTCGGGGCTCCTGTCACATGAAGGCGCTAAGGACAGTGATGTGCTTTCTGCTGAAAGCAGCCTTTTCGGCCTGATGGACCTAATGCGTCCGATGGGTTCTTTGCGGCCGACAGTGACGGTATGAATGGTGTGTTTCGGGGGTGTACCGGAAGTCGCCCCGAATAATTTCGGAACTTGTAGCGAAATCGATCCGTCACGCTCTGTCGCGACCGTCGTACCCTCGCTTGAACGCCCTCGGCGGGCTCGCCGCCAGGGCCGCCCCCGCCGCCCTGGCGCGCGTGCGCCGACGCCTCGTCCACGGCGACGAGGACGGTTTCCGCGCGGCCGCGCGCGGCGCCTCTTTCCCGCTGCTGGCTGGTGCGCGGCGGACGCCCTGTGGCACCTACAACTCCCTGTGCTGCAAGCGTTTTTGCCACGCGCTGTGTTGCTGCATCATCCCGCTCTCTCACTACGGCGGTGAACCGCAGTAGCTGCCCGCCGGTGAACGCTGGGGCCTAGTGTGTGAGGGGCACCGTCTTCCATCTGACCAGCAAGGAGCCCCAGGCTGTGAAGGTGAGAATTCAGCCGGACGTACGCGACACCGCCGCCCGGCTCGGGGGCGATGCCCCCTACGCGCTGAAGGCGCTGGCCGACCGGCTGGCCGACGACCCGGACCTGGGCCGGCCCTCGAATCTGCCCGGCATCCTGACCGTGACGGTCGACGGCACTATGTTCGACGACTGCCCCGACCTGTCCGTTGGCTACATACGCGAACCGGACCGGATCGAGATCCGGTTTCTCAATGCGGCCCGCTCCACCGAGCCGGCCCCGGACGCCCAGGAGCCGGAGCCGGGCCAGGGCCAGCGCGCCGACCCCGCTGCCGCCGCGCTCACGGTACGGGAGGTCGCCGATGCCTGGCATCGCATCACCGGCTGGCTCCAGCACCACGCCCCCGACTCCTACGCCGCGCTGCGTCCCGGCGCCGACTCCGCCGCCATCGCCGCCCTGGAGAGCGACCTCGGCATCCGGATACCTGTCGAACTGCACGTGCTGTGGCTGCTGACCGCGGGCGACGACGGCGCCGACGGCTGGGGGTGCCTGCCGGGCAATATGGCTCTGATGAACCTGGAGGCCGTGGCCGCCCGCCATCGGCTGAAGATGGACTCTCAGGCACGCCAGGACGCCCTCAACGCCGACCGCCCCGAAGAAGAGCGGATCACGGTGTGGGAGACGACCCGGATTCCGGTGATCGCCTTGGGCCCGACCGACAGCACTATGGGTCTGTACCTGGACGCCGCGAGTGGCTACCTGGGCTCCTGGTCCCGCTACAACGAAGCCCCCGACGAGGAACTCGACACCCTGGTCACCTACCTGGAAGAGGCGGCCGACATGCTCGAAACTCCGGCTCTGGCCACCCGGGACAAGCCCGGTCTGATCGGCGGGGCCCTGGTGTGGCGCAGCAGTATCAATCCCTCGCTGGAGGACCGGTGGCAGCCCTGGATCGGCTGACCCACCCCGAGAGGGGCCGGCTTGCTGTGCCGGCCCCTCCAGGTTCTTGCTTGTTTCCGCTCGGGCAGTGTCAGCCGATCTTTTTCCACGTGCAGGTGGTTGCGGTTGACGGGCAGTGCTCGTACCCCGGCAGGGTCACGAAGAATCCGTCCCCGTCCAGCAGCCGCCACTCTGGGGCCGGATAGCTGCTGAACGCCTTTTCGTTCTGCGTGCTCGACATGGCTGCGCGCCCGCACCGTTCCGTACCGCTTGGCCCGTTCGTCCCGGTGCGCGTGTCTGCGAGGAGGGTCGCGGTGAGCTTGACCAGGCGGGCCTCGGCGAGGGCGGTGGTGAGCCGCTCGATCTGCTCGCGCAGGTGGTCGGCGCGGGCTGCGGTGTCATCGTGTTCGGTCTGCGGCAGCCGCAGGAGTTCGTGGACGTTCACGCGGCCGGCTCCACGTCGTCCCGCCAGGTGGGGGCGGGGGTGGTGAGGCGGCGGAGCATGCCGGCGGTGGAGGCCCAGCAGACGCGGGAGGCGGCGTTGTCGGGCCGGTGGTCGTAGTCGCGGGCGAGGCGCCGGTGCAGCATGAGGGTGCCGTTGACCTGCTCGAGCACCCACCGCTTCGGTTGCGGCACGAAGCCTCTGCCTTCGTCGTCGGGGTTGCGTCGGACCATCTCGACGGTGATGTCCTTCACCGCGCCGTGGATGATCACGGCGTCTTTGAAGCCCTGGTCGACCAGGGCCTTTTCCAGGCGCATCCCGCATCGTTCGGCCGCCTGGTCCAGCAGGGCGATGCCGGCCTCGTTGTCGTGCGCGCTCGCGGCGAGGATCACCACGCCGATGATCAGGCCCAGCACGTCGACGGCGAGTCCACGCTTCCTGCCGGGCGTTTTCTTGTGCGTGTCCAGTCCCGTCGTCTCCTTCGGCACCCCGGCCGCCACGCGGACGGACTGGGTGTCGATGATCACCAGGGACGGGGCCTCTAATCGTCTGGACCGCTCCCGCACCTGGCAGCGCAAAATCTCCTGGATCCGCTGGTCAAGGCCGTCGGCGCCACAGGGTGAAGTAGTAGAACACCGCCGACCAGGCTGGGAGGTCATGCGGCACGAGCCGCCACTGACAGCCCGTCCGGTTCTGGTAGAGCGGCGCGTTCACAACCTCCCGCAGGTCGCAGGAGCCCGGGTCCCCGGTCGCCGACCGCACCACCCGCTCCTGCTTCCACGCAGTGACCAGCGGCTCGGTCGGCGCCCACTGCTCGTCGGACAAGTCGGTTGTGTACGGCATCCGTTCCATGCCCGCGACTCCATCATGCACACGACATGAGACGAGGGGGGAACCACTCCATCACCCACGAACGGGCGACACCACATCATCAGGAACGGGACTTAACGCCCTCTGGGAGTCGCAAAATGTCGCTGCGTTTTTGACGTGACTCAGGGGCAGTCGTTGGCGGCGCCGTAGCGCAGTACTCCGTCTTGCGGAACGAGGTAGCCGATGCCCCGTGACTGCGGCATCCGGCCGTTCAAGGTGGCGGCGGCGGTGCAGCCGGAGGTCTCGAAGCCGATGTAGCCCGCATGGAAGTCAGCGGTGCGGAATGCCTCGATTCCCACGGCAGCGAGCCAGTCGTCAAGAACCTGGGACCTGAAGAACTGTTGGCCGCTCTCGTGGTAGGCGATGCCGGTGCGGTCGAGGGCGCCGAGAGGAATATAGAAGTCCAGCCAGTCGACGGTGTCGGCTCCGTCTTCCAGAATCGCCACGCAGCCACAGACCACGAGCCGGCCCGTCGGCAAGCGAACCTTCCCTTGCAGGTGCCCGAACCTCTTCAGAGACTCCACTGTGCACTCGACGGGCTCCTGATCCTGGGGCTCACGGGTCCGGTCACCGAAGCACCCCTGAACGTCCGCTGCGGACCACACCGCGGTCAGGACGCGCTGCAACCGGGCATCGCTCCGCGGCCCCACCTCGATCGCCAGCTCGTAGAAGCCGCCTGCCCAGTTATCGGCCACGCGGAACGCGTATGGAGTACTTATGGCGCGATCATGACGGATCAGCTCGTCGATATGTACATTCGGGCTCCCAGTGGGAGGAACACACCGATCACCTCACTGCAAGGCTTCGGGTGCCGTCAGAACTGGGCAACGGCTGGAGCGGAAGATGGAGCGCGGGCCGCTGGCGCACGGGTGGTCAGATCAGCCGTGGACGCTGGCGCGAGTGAAGACGTTGATCGGTCGGCTGTTCCACGTCTCCTACACCGTGGAGGGCAGCTGGAAGCTGCTGAAGCGGCAGGGCTGGTCCTGGCAGCAAGCAGCCATGCCGACGGGCGATCGAGCGCGACGATGTGGCGGTGGAGCTGAGGAAGAAGGAGGGGGCCGCAGGTAAGAGCACGTCGGCGTGCCAATGAGGTCGGGGGCCAGAAGGCGGCGGCCGGGCGCGGCCGCACCCGGCAGGACGTTCCGCCACAACGCGGGGGCGTCGGTGACGGCGGCCCGGCCTTCGAGGGTGACCCAGCGGAAGCCGTCCGCCTGGCAGAGCGCGACACGGGCCGTCGGGCCGCCCGCCACCACGTTCCGGGCCTTGCGCGCTCCCGCCCGGGTAGTCACCCGGACCAGGCGGCCGCGTCGAAGGTGAAGCGGACAGGGGCGACGTGCGGGGTGCCGTCGGGGCGGAGGGTGGCCATGTGAGGGCGAGTGAGGAACGGCCGTGTGACGGCCGGGAGTTCGACGGTCGCCCGGCTCACTTCTTCTTCACGCCCTCGTTCCAGATCAGCTTGGCGATGTTCGGCTTCACGGCCGTGGTGATGACACCCATGGCTGTACGGACGTACCGCCGCTCCTCCAGCTCGCGCAGCATGCTCGCGGCGAGGTCGGCACGGGCGGTGAAGACGCCGTCAGCACTCGTCTCGGCGGTGTGGTAGTCCGTGACGACGGGGTGCTCGAAGAGACCCGAGGGCCGGACGAGGGTCCAGTCCAGGTCCGTCTGACGGATCACGGCCTCCATGCGGCGCATGTCCTCGTGGAGGGTACGGCCGAGGCGCCGGTTCACCAGCGGGTCGAGCACATGGTTGAAGAAGTGCGCGCCGGTAGGACGCCAGTTCGGGTCGGCGATGCTGGAGCTGACGGCGAGCAGCCGCTTGATGCCGTGGCGCGCCATGGCCCCGGTGATGGCCGTGGCGCTCGCCGAGTACGTGGTGATGGTCTCCTTGCTGAAGCGCGCGCCCAATGCGGAGAGGACGGCGTCCGTCCCCCCGATCGCGGCGTCGACGGCCGCCGGGTCGGTGGCGTCGGCCACGGCCAAAGCGAGGCCGGGCCGCGCGGGGAGGGAGCCGGGGCGGCGGGTCACGGCGACGACCTCGTGGCCGGCGGCGAGGGCCTGTTCGGTGAGGTGGCGGCCGGTCGGCCCGTTGGCGCCGAAGACTGCGATACGCATGGTGTCGGGTCATCCCTTCGTGTGATTCCCGGAACGCCCTTGACTGTGCCGATCATGAAACGCAGGCTCAACGCTGATGAATAACGCCGCCCCTGCCCCCGCCCGCACCCGAGGCCGCCCCCGCGGCAACCCACCGACCCGTGAGTCGATCGTCTCGGCGGCCCGTGCGCTGTTCCTGGAGCGCGGCTACCGACGTACCACCCTGCGCGCGGTGGCCGGGGCTGCCGGGGTCGACCCGGCGCTCATCGCGTACCACTTCGGCTCGAAGAAGGGCCTGTTCGCGGATGTGATGCAGTTCCAGTGCGCCAATGCGCTGGCGGTGGACGACGTCCTCGGCGGCGACCCGGCCAGCCTCCCCGACCGCCTGATCGACGCGGTGACGGACCTGTGGGAGGACGCCGACTTCCTACAGCTCACCGCCCAGGGCGACGAGGCTGCCGAGGTGATCCGCGAATACCTGGAACGCGAGCTGCTGGCCCGGCTTGTTGAATTTCTCGGCGGCCAGGACGCGACCGCCCGCGCCACGGCCGTGGTGACGATCCTCGGCGGCCTCATCTACACCCGCTACCTCAACCCCCTCCCCACCCCCGCCGCCCTCACCCCGTCCGAGACCCGCCACATCCTCACCCCGGCGCTGCGCGCGGCACTGGCCCCGAGGCCGCGCACCGCGGCAACCACCAGAGCGGGCTGTCGGGGCTCGCCGACCTCCGGTGGAGGCGCCGTCCGGCCTTGACCACCTCAGCGCGTCCGGTGCGGTAACCCCTGTAAGACCGTCCTACCTTCTTGCTCGGGTTGAGCGAGCCATTCGAAGGGTTGGTTCGCCCTGGGGTGTCGAGTGTGGCTTTAAGACCGTTGCCCTCGGTGGCTAGTGGCTCGTCACGCAGCCTTGGCCGGGTAATCGACCTGCTGCTCGGCGGCCAGCAGACTGTCTCCAAGTCCTGATCTCGAAGGTGGTCGTGGGACGTCGACCCCTGTAGGAGTGCGCTGGTCGACGGATCAAGAAGGCGCAAGGGGCATCAGATCGTGGCCCTCGCAGTGCGGACGGGGTGTATTACCGCAGCGTGCTTCCAATATCAGCGGGAGGCACCAGTGGGCGCCTGGTTGAAGCTCGCGCGATAGGCCGTGGGCGTGAGTCCAACCCGGCCGACCATGTGCTTGCGGAGGGAGTCTGCGCTGCCCAGACCGCTCTTCCTGGCTACCTGATCCATGGGCAGCTCGGTGGTCTCCAGGAGCTCTCTGGCCCGGTCGATGCGCTGGTGCAGCAGCCATTGGAGCGGGCTCAGTCCAGTCTCTGCGTGGAAGCGCCGGGTGAGGGTGCGCACGCTCGTCTTGGCGTGACCGGCCAAGTCGGTCAGGGTGAGCGGGTGATCAAGGTGTTCGAGCGCCCAGACGCGAGTGGGGGCGAGTGAAGTGCCGCGCTCCGGCGGCAGCGGAGTCTCAATGAACTGGGACTGGCCGCCCGGCCGTACGGGAGGGACGACCGCGAGCCGCGCAGCCGCGTTGGCGGCCGACGCGCCGTAGTCGATCCTGACCAGATGCAGGCACAGGTCGATGGCGGCCGCGGCGCCCGCCGAGGTGAAGATGCCACCGTCCTCGACGAAGAGGGGGTCGGGCTGCACATCGATTGACGGGAAGCGGGTAGCGAGGTCGCCTGCCAGCCCCCAGTGGGTGGTGGCGCGGAGCCCGTCGAGCAGGCCGGCCTGGGCCAATACGAACGCACCCGTACACAGGGAGGCGATTCGTGCGCCGGCGGCCGCGGCTTTCCGCAGGGCGTCGAGGGTTTCGGTGGGAGCCTGCTCGCCGCCGCTGCCGACGGCGATCACCGTGTCGGCGCCCTCCAGCGCGTCCAGGCCGTCCGGCACCACGATGTCGGGGCCGCCTACGGTCGGCATCGGGCCGGGCCGCGCCGTACAGACACGCACGTCGTAGTGCGGAACGCTGTTGAACACCATGAGCGGGATCGAGACGTCGAAGCTCAGTACGGGCGGCACGATGACCGCGGCGACGCGATGCATGGCCAGATCCTCCGGATGGTTGGCATTGTGGCCACTATTCCACGAAGCCGCAGAGCGGCACCGTTGTCCGCATGAAATCTCATGTGATCGTGGGCCGCGGGGCCGCCGCGTCGAAGACCGCTCTGCTGCTGGCCGAGGACGGCGAGCGGGTACGAATGATCAGCCGGACCGGCGGCGGGCCCGACCACCCGCTCATCGACAAGGTCGCCGCGGACGCGACCGACACCGATCGGCTCACCGAGCTGACGGAGGGGGCGGACACGCTGTTCACCACCGCCGCGCCGCCGTACCACCGCTGGCCCGAGCAGTTTCCGATCTTGTCGGCGTCGCTCCTGAGCGCAGTGAGGCGGACCGAGGCCGCGTATGTCATGCTCGGCAACCTCTACGCCTATGGGCCGGTAAGCGGGCCGATCACGCCGGACTTCCCCCTGGCCGCGACCGGCCCCAAGGGGCGGACCAGGGCCCGGGCATGGGAGGAGGCCGCCGCCTCGGGGGTGAAGGTCACCGAGGTGCGGGCCGCCCAGTTCTATGGCGCTGGCGCTGTCTCGGTGTTCAGCCTCATGGTGCAGCGGCAGGTCATGGAAGGCAGGCTGGTCCTGGTGCCGCAAGAACTCGACGTGCCGCACAGTTACTCGGGGATCGGCGACACCGCACGCACGTTGGTCGCCGCGAGCCGCAACGAGCAGGCGTACGGCCGTGCCTGGCACGTACCCACCTCGACCCTGTCGGTGCGGGAACTGGCCGGGCGACTCGCCGATCTCGCGGGTGCACCGAAACCGCGGATGGAAGAGATGGCCGAACGTGACCTGACCCTGCTGGCGTTCACCGAGCCGTTCTGGGCGGAAATGCACGAAGTGCTCACCAAGCCCGGCCACCCGTTTGTCATCGACTACTCCGAGACCGAGAAGATCCTCGGCGTGAGTGCCACCCCGGTGAACGACGTGCTCCTGGAAGTGATCTAGAGCGGCTTGTCACGCGGCCTTGGCCGGGTATCCGGTCCACGAACGGATCGGTGAGTCGGGTGCGAAGCTAATCTTCGGCTTGGCGCGGGCATTGCGCCAGCGGACGTAGGCGGCGATCGCGGCGTTCTGCTCCTCATGGCTGCGGTGATCGGTGCCGTTGAGTGCGAAGTAGCGCAAGGCTGCGAACTCGGCCTCGATCCAGTTCAACCAGGAGCCATAGGTCGGCAGGAAGACGAGCTCGACCTCGTGGTCGGCCGCCCAGGCGGGGACCTTGGCATGCTTGTGTGGGGAGAAGTTGTCCAGCACCACGTACAGCTTCTCCCCGGGCCAGCGGGTGCGCAGGGCCTTGAGGAGATCGAGGAACTTGCGCCACCGCTTGCGCGGGCGGATGCCGTAGTAGAGCTTGCCGGTGGCCAGGTCGAGGGCGGCGAGCATGTGCATCACGCCGTGGTAGCGGTTGTAGGTGGCCCGCAGCCTGCGCGGAAGCTTCACCGGCCCCCACGCCTGGCCCTTGCGGGGCATCAGGTTCAGCGGCCCGAACTCGTCGACGCATATCACCCGCCCGTCGGCCGGAGGATTGTCGTACAGCGCCAGGACGCGGTGCATCTTGGCGATGAACTCCGGGTCGGTGGACGCCTTCCACGTGGTGGTGGTCTTCCAGGAGACCTTGCCTTCTCGCAGGATCCGGCGCAGGGTCTCCCGGCTGATCGCCGCGATCACCTTCTGCTTGATGAGGTGTTCGGCGAGCTTGCTCAGGCTCCAGGTGGAGAAGGCGGTGATCTTCCAGTCGGCGGGGGACGTCCGGGTGATCAGGCAGATGTGCTCACGCACCTCGTTACTGATCGTCCTGGGGCGTCCCCCGCTCCATTTTGGGTCCAGCGCGTCGAACCCCCGTTCGTTGAAGGCGTGGATGACATCGCGGACGTAGTCCTCGCTGACCTGCATCAGCGTGGTGATGTCCTTGACCGTCCGGCCCTGGGCGGACATCAGCACCACGATCGCCCGGCGGAGTTTGACCGGGTCTTTCCCGGTCCGGCTGATCCGCTGCAGCTTCCGGCCTTCCTCCATGCTGACCGGCCGGACGAACACACCGGGTCGACGTCCCACGACCACCTCCAAGATCAGGTCTCGGAGACAGTCTGCTGCCTAACGACCAGCAGGCCGATTACCCGGCCAAGGCTGCGTGACGAGCCACTAGGGACACTTGGCCGCTCGACACCCCGCGACGACTCGGCCGCTGATTGGGAGGTGCGAGGAGATCGCTGAGTAGGACAACGTCGGCGAGGTCGTCTGCAGGGTTGCGCTGACACGACGATGCTCGGGAGGCACGATGAGCCGGATATGGGCCGGTGTCGACGCCGGCAAGACTCACCACCACTGCGTAGTCCTCGATGCCGAAGGTGCCAAGCTCCTGTCACGCCGGGTGGCCAACGACGAACCTGAACTGCTGCAACTTCTCGCCGACGTACTGGCTCTGGGGGACGAGACAACCTGGGCCGTCGACCTGGCCGATGGCGGTGCGGCCCTGCTCATTGCCGTGCTCGTCCACCACGGCCAACATCTGCTGTACATCCCTGGCCATGTCGTCAACCGAGCCTCCGGCAGCTATCGCGGGGAAGGCAAAACCGATGCGCGCGATGCGTTGGTCATCGCTGATCAGGCACGTATGCGTCGTGATCTAAACCCATTGCGCCCCGGCGACGAGGCCACGGTGGAGCTGAAGTTGTTCACGGCCCGCCGCACTGATCTGGTGTGTGACCGCACCCGCGCTGTCAACCGGCTGCGTGGAGCCCTGACCGGCATCTTCCCCGCACTCGAACGTGCCCTGGAGGTGACCAACACCGGTCCCTTGATGCTGCTGACCGGCTACCAGACGCCTACCGCGATCCGCCGTATGGGTGCCCGCCGGCTGGAGACCTGGCTGCGCAACCGCAGGGTCCGCGACGCTGCCACGCTAGCGCGGGCCGCCGCCGAGGCGGCCGAACGGCAGCACACCGCAGTCGTGGGCGAGAAGGCGATCGCCCAGCTGGTGCACACCATGGCAAAGGAAGTGATGTCCCTCAACGAGAAGATCGCCGAGGTCTACAAGCTCATCGAAAGCCGCTTTCGTCAGCACGAACTTGCACCGGTGATCACCAGCTTGCCCGGGATCGGCCCTCTGCTGGGGGCCGAGTTCTTGGTAGCAACTCACGGCGATCTGGCCTTCTTTGCCACTTCCGACCGTCTGGCAGGTTTCGACGGCCTTGCTCCAGCGCCTCGGGACTCCGGACGCGTCAGTGGCAACCTCCACCGGCCGAAGCGATACCACCGCGGCCTGCAACGGGTCTTCTATACCTCAGCCCTCATCAGCATCCGCAACTGCGCGGAGTCCCGCCGGTTCTATGACCGCAAGAGAGCAGAAGGAAAACGGCACACCCAAGCCGTGCTGGCTCTCGCCCGCCGACGAGTCAACGTCCTGTGGGCACTTCTCCGTGACAGACGGTGTTACCAAGCCGTACCACCCGTCACTTCAGCAGCTTGACAACGACATTGGGAAGTGTCCTACGCGGGCCGACTGGATGAGGATCTGGGACACCGTGCACCTGTCGCTGGGCGCTGATGCCGACGAGACCGCAAGCTTCTTCGCCTGCGGCATGCTCGGCAACACACTTACGGCCATCGGGCTTCCCGAGGGTGCCGGGAGGTGAGGGAGTCTTCTGGGCGGCGATGCGTCAGCGTACGCCTGCCGCGTCGAGCAGGGTCGTCACGGTGGGCGCGACGAGCCCGGTCAGGTTGTCGGCCTGAATCCCCGCGCGGGCGCTCGCGCCGTCGAAGACCAGGCTGAGCTGCCGGGCCAGCAGATCGGGATCGTCCGCCCCGCCCTGTTCGGCCTCGGTGCGGAAGAAGGCGGTCAGGTTCGCCTTGACCTGATGGGCGACCCGGCTCGCGGGGTGGCTCTGGTCCTTGAGTTCGACCTGCACGGCCAGGTACCGGCAGCCGTGGAACTCGGGGGCGCCGGACTGTGCTTCCACCTGCGCGAAGACGTGCAGGATCCGCTCGCGGGGTGAACGGTTGTCGTCCGCCGCAGGCAGGAGGGTCGCCACGTAGGCGGAGGAACGCTCCTTCAGGCTTGCTGCCAGGAGTTCGTCCTTGCTCTCGAACAGCTGGTACATGGAGCGCTTCGACACCCCCGCCGCCTTGCACAGCGCCTCGACGCCGATGCTGACGCCGTCTCGGTAGGTGAGCGTGGCCGCCGCCTCCAGCAGCCGCTCCCTGGGGCTCAGTTTCACTTCGGTGGTCATACCGCGAGGTTAACCCGAAGCGGACGAAATTGAAACCGATCGGTTTCCGGGGCCCTGGGAGAGAGGCTCGGTGACGGCCTGGGGGAAGGGCCGTCGCCGAGCCGTGATGGTGTGCGCCCTGTCGTCCACGGCAGGGCGACACACACCGGGGCCACTCCGAGTAATGGCCCGTCTTGGGTGACCTGCCGTCACGCCGGGACGGCGGTCTTCTCGGGCTTCGTCTCCGCCGGGATGCGGTGCGGTCCCTCGCGGTCGTAGCGGCTTCGCCCGCGCCCGCCGGGCTTTCAGGGCCTGGCGGCACACCCGCCCCTTCTGGGCGAGCTTGTTGGTACTCCTGGCCGCCGCGCCGATCATCTACTTCCCGTACTTCAACCGCTCCCTGGGCGCTCTGTCCGTGGCGATGTCCACCACCGCGGGGGCGGGGTCCCTGGTCATCGGCCTGACGCTGATCGTCCTCGGTGTACTTCTGTGGTTCCAGCCGGTCATCAGGTTCTTCGCCGGATGCGTGGCCGTTTTCCTCGGTGTGCTGTCGCTCCCCATCCCGAACTTCGGCGGATTCTTCGTCGGAACGCTGTGCGCGGCCGCGGGCGGACTTCTGGCCCTGGCGTGGGGCCCGGTGAACACGCCCGATGACACCGAGGGGCCCTCGGGGAGGGCCGGGGAATGACCGACCAGTCGCCCGACCTCTGCGGCGAGGCCGTGGGACCCCACTACGCGCGGCCGACGAAAGGTCGCCACGCCGTTCCCCGTACGTCCGCGCTGACCCGCCTGCGCCTGCCGCTCGGGAAGGCTCTCGCACTGACTGCGCTGCCGACCGTCCTCGTCCTGGCGAGTCAGCGTCCGCCCGCAGCCGACGCGACTGCCACCGCGGCTCATTCCGCTCCCGAAAAGGCGCCCGCCGGCGGCGTCGACCGTGCCCGCCCCGACGACACAGCAGCCCCAGCCACGGCACCTCCTGCCACGCCCCCCACTCCCTCCGCTGCTCCCGCCACGCCCAGTGCCCCCACGAGCGGCGAGCCCGTCGAGCCGTCGGAGCACGTGGCCGACGAGGAAACGGGCCTGGTCCCGGCTCCGACGGCCTCACCGAGCCCGACCGCCGCCCCCGGCCTCGCGGACATCCTCGGTTCCCTCCTCCATGGCGACACCGAGCAGCGGAGTCCGGCACCCGACACGAGTCCCTCATCGAGCCTGGCCGCTCCGACGCCGACGCCGACGCCGACGACCGCGGAACCATCCGACGCGCCGCCGGCCGCACCTCACGCGTCACCCATCCCCGGCCGTCGGACCACTGAGCCGTCGTCCCGACCGGCGCCCACCACAGGGGCCTCCCGCACCTGTGACATCAGCGAGCTCAAAGCTCCCGAGGACGCGAGCGCCGGTCGATTCGCCGCCGAGTCCTGGACCATGAAGGGCAGCCGCCTCGAACTGCCCGACCTCGTCTTCGGCGGCGTGGTGACCGTGGACACGGCCGCCGGGCCCAAGCGGGTGCTCAAGTTCTCCGCGGCGGCCGTGACGATCCGCGACCTGCGGATGGCCGTACCCGTCGGCGGGCGGATCCAGCACATCGACGGAGCGCCCGGCTCGACGTCCACACTGCGAGGCGACCGCATCGCCATGTATGTCGAGAGCCTGACGGGCACCCTCTCCGGCGTCGAAGGCATCCCCGTGCCGCCAGTCCTCCGCCTCCATCTCACGCCCGACACCGTCCCGGAGCGGCTCTACGACACGGTCGGCAAGCTCGGCCTCAAGCTCCGACTCGGCTTGGACGACGCCGACATCGACCAGGCCGGTCAGACAGATGGCGGGCTCGTCATCCCGGGGATCCACGGGTACGGAACGCCCCGGTGAGTCCGGGGATCCGGTTGGACTTGCGTCTTGGAACCGATCGGTTTACCGTGATGGAAACCGATCGGTTTCTCATTCTGTGGAGGCAGTCATGACCGCACTCAAGGGCGCCAACGTCTTCGTCACCGGCGGCAGCCGAGGCATCGGCAAGGCCTTGGTGGAAGAGCTGTACGCGCGTGGTGCCGGCAAGGTCTACGCCACGGCCCGCGACCCGCGCACGGTGACGCACCCCGACGCGGTCCCGGTGGCGCTGGAGGTCACCGACCCGGCCTCCGTGGCGGCCGCCGCCGCGCAGGCGCAAGACGTGACCGTGCTGATCAACAACGCCGGTGCCTCGGTCGGCGCGTCGTTCCTCGACTCCCCGGTCGACGACGTACGCCGGGAGTTCGAGACCAACTTCTACGGCCCGCTGCTTCTCACCCGCGCCTTCGTGCCGCTTATCGAGCGCAACGGCGGCGGCCACCTCCTCAACGTGCACTCCGTGCTGTCCTGGCTGGCCCTCGGCGGCTCCTACAGCGCGTCCAAGGCCGCCCTGTGGTCGCAGACCAACTCCCTGCGCCTGGAGCTGCAGCCGCGCGGCATCGCCGTCACCGGACTTCACGTCGGCTACGTCGACACGGACCTGGCGGCGGACGTCGAGGCGCCCAAGTCCGACCCGCGTGACGTCGCCGCACTCGCCCTCGACGGCGTCGAGACGGGCGCGTACGAGGTGCTCGCCGACGACATCTCGCGGCAGGTCAAGGCCGGTCTGGCCGGCGACCTGGCCGGCCTGTACGCCCAGCTGGCGAACTAACCCCCGTACACACAAGGAGTCGGCGAGATGCCCAGCCACGAGTCCCGTCCCACGATCCACATTCCGGGAACCACCAGCCACACCCTCGCCCCGCGCGCAGGACACCGCAGCGACGAGGGGACCCTGCGCTACCTCAAGGCGGGTACCGGCGCTCCCGTGGTCCTGCTGCACACCGTGCGCACGCAGGCCGAGCACTTCCGCGTCCTCATCCCGCTGATCGCGGACCAGTACACCGTGTACGCGCTCGACCTGCCGGGGATGGGCTACTCGGAGATCGTGCCCGGGGCGTCGTACGACGAGCCGGCCATGCGCGCGGGTGTCGAGCGGCTCCTGACCGAACTCGATCTCCACGACGTGACGTTGGTGGGGGAGTCCATGGGGGCGGTGCTCGCCCTGACCGCCGCGGCCGACCTGCCCGATCGGGTCCGGCGCGTCGTCGCGGTGAACGCGTACGACTTCCC